>CALXFH010000001.1 GCA_944387555.1 uncultured Clostridia bacterium
CCTGTACAATACAGAGTTCACTCCCTAGCTGCTTAGTAGTTAATTAAAAACTGTCCAATTTTTTGGGTTCAGTACAATTATCTACCTCAGTTTTTTATATTTCTTTTTGTGCATTACTCTTTATTTCCTAAAGCTTTTCTTTTTATTAAGAATATTCCTACACCTAAAATAACTAATGCTGCTACTCCAACTACAATTGGTATAATAAATGCTAGGTTTGCACCAGTTGCTGGTGTAACAATAACTGTCTCAGCTAAGTTATCATCTGATTCTGTCCTTCCGCTACCTGGAATATAATTTCCTGGTATTTCTGCTGGTTTAGAACCTCCCGTCCTATCTAACTTAGTAATTTCAGTTTCGTTATCTAATGAAATATCATCTGATGTTGTTAAAATCTTAGATACTAGTAAGTTTACACTTGCAGACTGTGTTGGTTCCAATTTTTCATTACTTAAGCTTTCTGTATATAAAATAGTCTTATTATTTATTGTAGAATTTTCATTATTATATACAGTTTCTGCAACTATATCTTTAATTTCATCTAATGTTCTAACTTCCCAATCTGGATTTTTCTCATTATCAAATGCCCATCCATTATCTAAGTAATCTATTATTGCTGTAGGTGTAATTGTTACAACATCGCCTTCTACTATTCCATATTTATAGAAGTTTTCAGATAAGTAATCTAATTCACTTAAGTTAGTTACTTTAATTTCATATCCTACCTCTAAAGTTGCTCCTTGGATTAACTCATTATCTAGCTCTATTCTTACATATCCATTTGCAGGACTTGCACTTTCTGATGGTCCCATATGAGTTAAATGTCCAACTTGTCCTGTTATGTTTCCATCTTCGTCAATTGTTGCATCTGTTACCACTTGACCATTTGCAAGTGTTACTTTTAATGTAGCAACTCTCTTAGTTAAATCTACTTTTTGTCTTGCTCTTTCTACTATACCAAAATCAACATTATTGATTTTATAAGTATATTTATCTCCAGTAGATGCTGTATATACACTATCGTACTCTACACCAATTCCCATTGTTGGAGTAGTAGAATTCATTTTATCAATTGTTGTTGTTGTTCCGTTAGTTAATGATTTCATTTCATCATCTATTTGTTGTCTTAAATTATAATCATCAATAGCATCTGTGTATCTTGTATCTACATCTGTCTTATACCATTCTTTATTAGCAACGTTTGCATCATATCTATCTTTGTTATACACTGTTCCTTTATAGTTTTGTACTGTATAAGTTTGATCTCCCCATGTATATGTTAGTGTATAATCACCTGGTATATAATCTGTAATTAAGAAATCACCATTACTATCTGTTGTTGCTGTATATACTTTTCCGCTTCCTGTATTTTCTGTTAATGTAACTGTTACTCCTTCAATTCCTAATTCTCCATCTTCATATGCTCCAGAACCTTGTCTTACCTGTCCTGTCATTAATTCTCCTGATGTTGAATCTAAGAATACTTTACCACTAAGCTCTCTTGCGTCTGCAACTTCTAGTTTAAATGCAGGGCTTGAATCTGTGTCATCTTCATATGTTGCTTTATTTCCTGGAATAGCATTTCCTGGGTTAGAATCTTTATCTATACCAGCATACACATTTCCGTTTTTATCAAATACTGAATAAGAATTTATTTCAGCAACATTTTCTAGTGCTTCTCCATCATTTAATAGATTAACTACTGTTTCTCTGTTTAATTCAAATTCTACATAAATATCAGTTTGTTTTTGTGCTTCTAATCTACTATTTGTATTAATTACTGTTTTTGCATATTCATCATTATATGATGTGTCTGTATGAGTAAGTTCTGTTCCTGTTATGTTTCCATTTTCATCTAACGCTGTTCCTGCTCTTAGAAGTGTATAGTTACTATCATAGTAATCTACTATGCTGTTTATTTGAGTAACTAAATTTGTTGATTCGTTTCTTAAAGCAATTCTATATGTTGCATAAACTTTTAATTCTTTACTGCTATCTGCTTCATTTATATACTCATAATCTGCTTTATAAATTGCTCTTGTATATGACATTGAACCATATTTATTACCAAATTTCACTCCAACATTAAATCCATCTCCATATTCACCTTGATTTACAAATCTTTGTGAATAATTGTATACATGTTCATATCCATTAACTGTAACTCTTACATTCTCTAAATCTTTAACTAGTGCCATATCTGGTTGTTCTCTTTCATATAAACCTTGGTTAATCCATTTTATTTCTTCCATACCATATGTAAAGTGTTCTCTTATATTATATCCACCTTCATCGGTATTTCCTGTTATTGGATATTGACCATTATTTATTAATGTTGCTGTATGTTCATTTTGGTCTAAATTATAACTTAAATCATGTACTTTATTTCCGTTTTCATCAAGTGTAACACCTGAATTTTGTGTATTTCCGTTTACTACACTAAAATCTTTGTTAAATTCATCTCTTACTGTACTATTCTCTGCAGATTTAGATCCATTTTCTTCATGATCTACATGTGGAACTACATTTGTATATGTTAATCCATCATATTCAAATTCAATATAGTAATCTTGTAATTTGTCAATTAAAACATCTGTAAACAAGTATGCTCCGCCATTTGCTGTTGTTGTTTCCATTACAGTTTCACCTGTTGTTCTATCTTTTAATCTTACTGTAATACCATCTAGTAAAATATCTGCATCATCATAGTCATTATCTTGGAATAGATCATTTCTATATGATACTTTTCCAGAAATCTTATCTACCCATACAATTCCTGATAATTTTACATATATTTGCTTATTTGCAATTTGGAAATCTGTTGTATCATTAACTTTTATTTCAGTTACTTGTCCATCAGTTAACATTTCATATCCATAATTTGGATTTTTAGTTTCATATGCTACATATGTTCCAACAACTAAATTTTTAATTGAAATCTCTCCATTTTCATCAGTAACAAACTCTGTTGCTTCTTCTCTTGTATCTACATATGAAATATTACCGCTTTCATCTTGCTTTACATATTTTCCTGTCTCTTTTTGTTGTATATAGAATCCAACTCCTGCTAATTTCACTTCTGTATTGTCTTTATTTACTTTTATTATTCTTAAATTTCCTAATAGTGGTATATCATAATCAAATGATAATTCTATATTTTGAGTAGTAGTATAAGGCTCTCTTATTAACATGTTTTGTAAATATCCTTTTGTAGCTTCTAAGAACCATATATTTACGCTTTTTACCTCAGATTGCATGTTACCAGTAATTTTAGTTATTTTTGTAACTTTACCATCTATTGGTATTGAAATATAGAAATCACTTCCTGATTTTATACCATTAGCACCAAAGAAATTCTCTGTTGTTCCTGAGAAACTACTAAATAATTTCTCTGCTATAGGACTAGAGTTTTGGTCATATACATTTATATCTGTTATTGTTCCTCCAAATGTCCAATTAAATGGTCCTATTCTCATATATGCTCTTCCATCTTTTTCATATGGTACAACTTGGATATTGCCTTTATTTGTATTATCTGTAACATTACTTACATTTGATACTTGATTTGCATAATCCGTTGCTGCTTGATCTAACCAGTTTGAACTTCCATGTTTACTTCCAGCAAATCCAAGATATAGCCCTGCATGATATTGTCCAACATCTCTCATCCATGTATATCCGAAATTCCATATTGCATTTGCTACCGGACCAGTAGCCTTAGTTCCACCATTATCTTGAGATAATATATATGCGAACTTTGCATTATCCCAATGGTTAATTGTTTTTCCTGTCTGGTCTGTTGACTTAGTTCCTTCTATCCTTACATTTGATATAACAGTATAACTCATTTGATTTTTAATTGATTGACCATGCTCCATACAAAATATGTTGTTACTATTATGATATTGATTTTTTGTTATTGTAACTCTTTGTCCTACATAATAGGCACTTGAACTTGTTGCAAAAGCTATTATTGCAATTATTGCTACTACAATACTAATTACTATTTTCTTTAAATTACTCATTTAACTTCCCCCTCCTTTCTTTCTATATTTCCTCATTATTTTTTCTTCTTATTTTTATTATTACAAAAGCAATAACTCCTAGAACTGCAACTACTGCTATAGCTATTCCAATATAAACTGCTCCACCAGTTCTAATTCCTAAAAGTACATCTGCTGAGCCCATATCATTTTCGCCACTTACTCTATTCCCTGGTGTTGAATTACTATCTGCTAAACCTAATTCATTATAACTTTCATCTATTTCCGCTGTATTATTAATTAGTCCAACATTATTTTCTGTCATAGCTTTAGTTAATGTTAATGTTACTTCTCTTGATTCTCCTGGTGCTATTACGTCATTTGCTAAGCTTTCATTATATAAGCCATTTTGTGTTTGATACCAGTCCTTATTTAATTCAGAACTAAATCTTAAATCACTTGGCATATAATCTGCGATTCTTCTAACATATCCATTAACTTCTCCTACGTTGCTTACTCTAATTTTGTATTCAATTAATACTGTTGCCCCATTTACTCTTTTTGCATCTAATTCTGCTCTTGCTAAAGTTTCGTCATTATATTCTTTTACTGTACTTCCACTTGAATCTTGTATAACAATTCTGCTAACAAATTTTTGAAGTTGTAAATCAAAGTTTTGTAATCTTACAAATCCTACATTAATGTCTGAAATATTTCCTTCGTTCATTTCTAAGATATCTGTTGATGCAACCTCCTTAGCTTCTCCATTTATTGTTACTTCTTTCATCATTGCATCTGAATTGTTAGCTTCATCTACGCCTTCTGCTTTATATTTTGTTAAGCTATATGCTGAATTATCATAATCAAATATTACAATATATTTTCCATTTCCTATATGGTCTAATACATATACACCGTTTTCATTTGTTGTAGCTTCTAAAACGCTTCCGTCTGTCTTTTTTACTAAATTGTTTGTCTCTGTATTATATAATTGTACTTTAACTCCACTTATTAATTTTTCATTGTCATCTTTTTGTCCGTTTGAATTTTCATCAAACCATGCAACACCTGTTATAATTCCAGTTCCATTTGCTATGTCGTTATTTTCAACATTATTACCTGTATTTGGATTTTCAGTTTCTCCACCTTGGTTTTCATTTGCTTCAATTATATGTGTAATTTCTGCTGTTCTTGCAATTTCTTCTCCTAATAATTTTGCATACGCTACATTTGTTATAGCTTCTGCCTCTGTTCTTCCTTCTGAATAGTTAACAATTGTTTCGACTTTTATTACACTCTCAGTTCCTGCTGTTATATCACAATTAAGTTCTATATTATTATTTCCACTTAATTCTGTAACTTCTTCATTATCAAATGTTACTTTATTAACTGTTAAACTATTAGGTATTGTATCTGTTATTGTAATTCCCTCAATATCCTCAGTTCCATTATTTTTTATGTTAATAGTATATTCTAATGTATCTCCTGCTTTTAAATAATCCCCCTCTGGATTTGCTGTCATCACTAAAGATATCTCTGCTTTTCTTACATTATCTGTTACTTCATTTGAGCGATATTCTTCTTCTCCAGTTTTTGCTACTACAGAAAAATCTATTGATGAAACATTGTCTAGTTTATTTATATTCATGTCATAACTTAACACTTTATTTTCACCTGGTTGTAATGTTCCAATATTTATTTCATCTTGATATTCTAATGTTTCCATTGTAGTATTGTCAGTATCGCCTTGTGTTAACTCTTCCTCTGTTACTTCTGTTACTCCTGTTTCCTCTGTACTTCCTTCTGCAGTACTTTGAAGATCTCCATCTGTTACTTCTTCTGCAGTCATTCCTGAAATTAAATTTAATCTAGCTACATCTAAGCTTTCTGGTAAGTTTGTTCTAACTATTACATTATCTTGTGGTTCATCAGAAATATTTTCTATTATAGCAAAATATTGCACTGAACCTGTTTCATATAAATTAACACTTCTATCTGTTACTCTTTTTACTGTTGCACGGATATTTCCTTCAGATGTAACTAAAGTTGTTTCTTCTGATTCTTTTGTTACATCTCCATAAGTAATAGTAGATTTACTTACTAAATTTGTTCCAGCTTCAGTATCACTATTTACTCTTACTTCATATTCTCTAGTTACAACTTGTCCTACACCTAAGCTATCAATTGTATCTTCGTAAGTTCTATCTTCTAACTCTTTATAGTATGAAGAACCTGTATATTCGTAATGATCTTCTGGCTCTACTAATGTAGTTCCATCTGGTACAGTTCCTTGAACTGAGACATTTCTCATATCAACACTACCTACATTAGATACTTCTATTTTATATTTTATAACTTCACCATTTTTTACAGTTCCGCCATTTTGTTCATCGCTACCTGCTATACTAGCTGTTAATTTTGTTTCTAAGTTTGGGCCAACACCTGTTTCCATGTTAATTGCTGTTGCTTGCATTTGATTTGTAGCTTTAGTTACAGTATTTTGATAATTTACTGTATAATCTTGGCTAGCTTGTTGGTTATATTCTAGTGAAGATGGTACATTTGCAGTATATGTAGCTTGCATACTTGTTCCTGATTCCATTGTAGGTACTTCTATTAAATATTTTCTAACTTTTGTTCCATCTACTATTCCTTCTTGCCATCCATTCTCACTATTTTGTATATCATCTGTTGCATTTTCATTCTCTGTATAATATACTTTTGCCCCTTCAACACCTTGTACATTTAGACCTTCTGTTATTGTAGTATCTATATTATTTTCATTATTTCTTGTTGGGAATGTTCCCAATACTTTTACATTTTCTACAGTATTTTCGTTATTATTTATAACCTCTATTTGTGTTTGTAAATTTCTTGCTTTTGCTCCTCTTTCAAGATTTGCTACTACACTCTCTTCCTGACCTATTGTTTCTATTCCTAAATCAGAAATAGAATGTATTACTGTCATATCTGTTGGAGCTACTACTTTTATATCTTTTTCAGAAGTTAGTACTTCTCCTTTGTTTTGAAGATTCATTGTAACTTTTCCATCTTGTGTTGCAGCTTTTCTATTTACTTGTACGCTAGCATCTATTACTAATATTGCCCCTTCTATTCCTGCATCTTTATAACTTGTTTGCTTTCCTGATAAATTAACTGTTATTGTTCTTCCATTTACAGAATAGTTCGCAATAGACAATTCTGTTTCATAGACTAAATCTATACTATTTATAGTAACATTTTCTACTGGCTCTGGTAATTCAAAAGTAATTGTTGGATTTTCATATAAGTTATATTGTTCATTATTACTTCTTAATGTAGCTCTTATTTCCACATCATTTGATACTACTGTTGATAAAGTATCTTTGTTTACTTCTAATTTAGCATCTGTTTTTGATTCTTCTAATTTTATTCTTGCTTCTGCATTTGCTGTTACCCCTGCACTATAATCAATAGTTACATTTGATACTAACTCGCTTGCATTCTTAACATTTTCTGCTTGTCCTGCTCTTATTGTCTTAGTATGTGTAAATACTAAATCTCCCTCTTTTACTGGTGTTGATGTTCTTATTTCTATACTTGATGGCTCTTTTCCACTATAATCCACAACAATATTTCTATTTTCATCTATTGGTGTTGATGAATCTATAGTAGCTAATACTTCACTATTTTCGTTTAATATTGTTATAGTACCATTTTGTCCTAAAATCTCATCAAAACTATCTTTTGAAATAGTTGTTCTATTATATACAACATCTGAAGCTACTGTATTTCCATCTGCTAAAGCATAATAACTTGCATCTTCTTTTACAGAAATACTATCTTCGCTGTTTGCTAAATTTACTTTTAATTCTGTTTTTGTTTCAAATGTTCTATCCAAAGAAGCATTTATTCTTCCTTTATATATAGTTCCTTCTGAACTTGTATTACTTACTTGAACTAAAGAGTCTTTTTCTTCAGTTCCCACTTCTACTGTATTTGAAACTTTTATCTCTTTATCATTATATAATTTTACAGTTTGTTCTATTGGTAATTTTGCTTCTTCTAAGTTCTCATCTTTATTATAAACTAAAGTTAAAATTACATTTTCACATCCTGATTTTTTCCATAAGATTTTATTTTCATCGTTTGGCTCATTTGTAAATTTTAGCTCTACGTTATTTCCGCTATACTTATATTCAAAGTGGGTCATTGTATTAAAATTAGCTTTTGTCACAATCTCTGGTTGTTCTTCAGTTTCTGGTAGAGTAACATTTGATACAATTTCTTTTATTGGATAATTATTTTCTTTTAATCCCATGTTTATAGAAAGTTGTAAAACCCTTTTTTCTACACCATTTACTTTTACAACCTTATTTGTAATTATTTCAGCTGTATTTTCTACACTTTCCTCATTATTGTTTTCGCTATATTCTAATTTTACTTCTCTTGTAGCTTTTATGTTTATATCTTTTTCTGTACTATCTCTATAAATACCTGTTAAATTTAAATCAGATACAGCAGTTAATAAACCTGCGTCTAAACTGTCATCTTTTACAGGTTCTATTTCAACATCAAAACTAGCTGTTGTTCCAGCATTTATTTGATTTAATGTTATTTTGTTCCCTTCTATTTTATTTACATACTCGCTACTAGAATTTTTTAAATTAAAATTACTATTATCTAAAGTAATTTCTCCATTAAAATATCCTTCATTTTTTACAGCAACACTTAATGTTAATAAGTTTTCACTTTTTAGTTCAGCTGTAAATTCTACATTTCTATGGTTTGTAGAAACATCTTCTGCAGCTAAGCTTACAAAACCTGCTCCAACATAAATAAAATTAACCATAGTTAGAGTAATTAACAATAACATTACTGTTACTATTTTAATAATTTTACCTTTCATAATAAACCTCCTTAGTTTATAATACCTCTATTTAATATTATAACCTGATTTACCAGTTTTTTCAAGGTTTTTGTTGATATTTTATAAACTTTTTATGTTAATATTGTTATTTTTATCTTTTTACCCTTACGGAAGCTATTTTTACAAATTTTTGAAATAAATATTTCATTTATATGTTTTTTTTATTACAATTTGTAACATTTCACATTTTACCTTCATATTATATTTCATAGATAATATTAATTTGCATATATTTAAATAGAGGTGATTTATTTGGATAATAATAATAACAATTTTAATATAGATAAAAATACTATGAATAAATTAAATGACATGATGAAAAACGGAGATATTTCTAATTTAATTTCTCAGATTCCTCCAGAAATGATGCAAAACTTTTCTTCTATGATGAATAACAATAATAGTAATAATAACAATAAAGCTGAAAATAGCAATACTATAAATAATAGTACTAGTAATAATACTAATAATAATTCTAATTCTTTTGATTTTAGTAATATTGATATGAATACTATTATGAAAATGAAAAATATTATGGAAAAAATGAACAACACTAATGACCCTAGAAGTAATTTGCTTAGTTCTTTAAAGCCATATCTTCGTGATAGTAAAAAAGAAAAGCTAGACCAATATGCAAACCTTATTAATTTTGCTAAAATTGCAGAAATATTAAAAAATGATAACAAGGAGCCTAAATAATGCCTATTTTCCCTTTTTATCCAACTTATTATAATAATTATTATTCTCGCTATCATAATAATTATTATAATAATAGAAATTTTCAAAATCATAACGCAATTATAAATAATGATAATCAAGAAAATAAAAAAGGCAAAATAGAAGAAAAACAAAATGGACAAGAGGAAATAAAAGAGCAAAATGAAAACGTACAAGAAAATAGAAATTACAATAATAAAGCAAATGGAAAAAGGACATCTAAATATAATTCTTTTGCAAATATTAATATTTCTGCTTTGCTAGAGTCTGATATAAATACTCCAGTAGTTGAAATATTAGGCATTAAATTATATTTAGATGACCTTATTATAATTGGTTTATTATTTTTCCTTTATAAAGAAGATGTACAAGATGAAATCTTGTTTGGAATACTTCTTATGCTTCTTTTAAGTTAACTATTCTATTATTATTTTATCTCCATCTACACTAATATACGCTTGTTTATGTAGGGGTTCCTCGTCACGATTAATTTCTTTTACTATGTTTGCTATTCTTACTTGTACTGCATCAAATAGTCCAGCTGCAATAATCGCTTGTTTATTTCCCTTTGCTCCTGCATGTGCTAATCCTCTTAATGCTCCTAAAACAACTATATTATCAGATGCCATTACTTCTGCACCTGAATTTACGTCTCCTAAAATTACCAAACTTCCTTCTGATTCCAATTTTTGTCCAGACCTTAGAGAACCCCTATGAAATTTTGTTTCTGATACTGCTATTTCTTTATCAAATGCTCTCTTAATGCTAGAAAGCCCTAGGGTCTTAGGCATATCAAAATCTATTTCTACATCTATTTTGCTTTTTATTAATTCTTGTATTTCATCTATTTCTTTATTTTTTAATATTTTCCCCGTCACTCTTATTGGTGTTTTTTCATCTTTATATAGTTTTTTTAGTTCTGGCAATTTTTTTCTTAATGTGTAAATTATTTGTTCTTGATTTGCATTTTCATCTAATTTTATTACTATTTCATCTTTCCTTAAATTAATACTTACATAATTATTTTTCATTTTTACATCCTTCCAATCCTTATTTACACTTAAAATATAATATAGATTTTTTTTATTGTCAAGGGAAATGTAAATAATCCTTATAAAAGAGCTATGTTCTTAATTATTTTCATAGCTCTTTACATATTTATTTTCATTTTCATTATTTTACAAAGTGATACGAAATTCTCACTTGTCTCTTTAATTCATTATTTGCACGTAAGGTTCTGCTGTCATGTCTTCTTCTACAGTTTGTACATTCATTCCAAAATATTCTTCCATAATATCTCTTACAACCTCTGCAGTATAGTTTCCATGACCACCATTTTCTACTATAACTACAATTGCGATTTCAGGATTTTCAAAAGGTGCAAAACCAACAAACCAAGCATTTACTTTACCATTTTCTGCTTCTGCAGAACCAGTTTTACCACCAACACTAATTCCAAAATCTTTAAATCTTACATATGCTGTACCTGCACTATCTTGTGTAACAGATTCCATACCTGCTAAAACTGCATCTAAATATTCTTGCTTTATATCAATATCTTCTACTTGCTCTTCTTGTATTCCTAATTTTTTATTTACAAAACTTTCTATTTCTTCTTTTGATACTTCTGAACCATCTGATCTTCTTATTGTTCTTACTATCGTAGGTTGTATTCTATTTCCTCCATTTGCTAGTATACTTATGTATCTTGCCATTTGTACAGGAGTAAAATAGTTATCACTTTGTCCAATAGCAGCTTGTAAAGTATTTCCAGCATACCAGTTTGGATCTTTTGGATGTAACACTGCTTTTGTTTCAGGACATGCAACATATCCTGATGTTTCACTTGGTAATTCTACTCCTGTTTTACTTCCTAAACCAAAATATTTTGCAAATTTTGCTAAAGTATCTATACCCATTCTGTCCGCTGTCTCATAGAAGAAATAGTTACAAGATCTTTCAATCGCTTGTGATACATTAAGCCATCCATGACCTCTTCCATAATCACTATAATACCAACATTTTGGTGTATACCCTGATTTTGCATACTTTGTATACACACCTGTATCATTTATTCTTGTATTTAAATCTATAACACCTGATTCTAACCCTGCTATCGCTGTTACCATTTTAAATGTTGAACCTGGTGAGTATGAATTTTGTACTGCTTTATTTACCAAAGGATGTGCTGAATCATTATTATACTTGTTCCAATTTTCTGTACTTATTCCTCCTACAAAGTCTGCCGGATTATATGTAGGGTAACTTGCCATTGCTAAAATTTCTCCACTGTTTACATTCATAACAACACAAGCACCTGCATTTGTATCAAACCTTTGTCCAAAACCTCCACTTGCAATTTTTTGTATATTTGCTGCCAATGCATCTTCTGTTACTTTTTGAAGGTTAGCATCTATTGTAAGTACTACATCTGAACCAGATACAGCTTCTTCTGAAACATATTCAGCAGTTGTTGTTCCATCAACAGCCATATCTATTTGTTTTGTTCCATTTTTTCCTTTTAAATATTCTTCAAAAACAGATTCAATTCCAGTTTTTCCAATAATATCATTTTGGCTATATGTATCTTTTCTTGTTTGATATTCCTCACTACTTATTTGTGAAGCATAACCTAAAATATGTGCTGCAAGTGTTCCTGATGTATATTCTCTTACAGGTTTTACTGAAATATTTATTCCTGCAAATTTATCTGAACTTTCGCTAAATTCTGCAACTGCTTCTCTTGGTATATTATCCGCTATTGTAATTGATTTTGTACTACTATAACCTTCTATAGATATTTGATATCTAATTGCTATTATTTTTCTTATTTCATCAACATTAGTTGTATTAGTTATCTCATATTTATTAACAAATTTATTAAAAGCTGCTTCTGCACTTATATTTTCATCCAAGTCATTATCTTCTTTCCATTTATTAAGATCATCACCTGATATTGTAAAATTATATGGATTTATACTAATTGGAAAATTATCCGGATAAGAAACTCCGTATTTTTCTAATACTTGTATCATATTTAAAATAGAAATATTAAGCTGATTATCGTCTATTTTAGTTTTATACATCTCTAATGAAAATTGCATATCAGAAGTAACTAAGGTTGCACCTGTTCTATCTAAAATATCTCCCCTTGCTGCTTCTAAAGTACTTTCTCTTGTAAGTCTTGTATTTGATTCTTCTCTGTACTCTGCCCCATGTACTATTTGAAGGCTAAATAGTCTGACAATTAATATTATTCCTATAATATAAACAACAACTGTTAATAAATTAAATCTAAAATTTATATTTGCTTTTTTGTGTTCTTTTCTTCTTCTTATCAAACTATCACCTTCTTTCTTTGTTACATTTATTATTTAGAAATATCTTGTTAATATTTTATTTCCTTTATATTCATTCTCAATATAATATCCTGCTTTTTGTATTATTGGATATAATATTATAGTTAAAATCAAATTATATACAATCTCAATTGCAAGTATCCTTATAAAACTCATTATTTCAACATTTATTGCAGAAAACATATAACCTAGCAAATAATTTAAAACTTCCACTAATAATGTAGAGCCAAATACCATAAGCATTATAGTCATTCTACTATCTTTTGAAAAGTTTTTATCAAACACACCAGCTAAAAATCCTATCAACCCTAATGTTACGGCATTAATACCTATTTGCTGACCAAGTAAAAAATCTAGTATTAAACCAGTTACTACTCCATAAATTGTACCAACAGTTCTACTTGCAAACAAACCTATAAACAATACATATATAACAAATAAATTAGGCATAACACCCGCAATTTTAAACCAAGTAAAGAAGTTTGATTGAAGATAATATATAATTAATCCGTACTATTACTAAACCTATATTAATTACTAGTTTTTTCAATTAATTCACCTCTTTATTGATTTGTAATTACAAGTACTGTATCTAATTTATCAAAATCTACTGCCGTATCAATTATTGCATATCTATCAGTTATATTTTGTGCGTTTTCAACACTTCTTATTGTTCCTACATGAATACCTTTTGGGTAAATACCTCCAAGTCCTGACGTTTCAACACTATCTCCTTGAACAACATTAGCATCTGTTGGTATATACATTCCTCTTAATGTAGAATTTTCATCCAATGTTCCTTTACACACAATACTATCTTCTGTTGTACTCATTGTACAGCTAACAGAACTTGCTGTGTCAATAATTGTCTGTACTTTTGCTGTATTATTTGTTACAGAAATTACGTGTCCTACTAAACCTTGGTCACCTATTACTGTCATATCTTCTTTGACTCCGTCATCACTTCCCACGTTAA
Source organism: uncultured Clostridia bacterium (assembly GCA_944387555.1). GTDB lineage: Bacteria > Bacillota > Clostridia > TANB77 > CAG-508 > CAG-269. The sequence goes on from CALXFH010000001.1 coordinate 13,945, forward strand.
TGACTATTGTTTTTGAATAATTACTAATATCTTTATTTATTACATATCCTGGTACTGTTGTATATTCACCATATTTTTCACTTAAATTTAAATATTCTTGCAATGTTTCATTTTGTGTTTTTATATTTTCAAGCTCTCTTACTGATTGTTCTAATTCACTATTTTTTTGTCTTAGATCTTCATTTTCTGCTTGTAAATTATTAATATCTGTAAAAAATGTGCTATTTCCACTTAATTTATTTTTTAAATATGTCAAACCATTTTGTATAGGCATAACTAAGTTAGTTGCAGCATTTTCAAAAAAGCTACTATTACTTTCTCCGTTTGAAAATATTACAATTAAAATTAATATTATTATAGTAATAATAATTCCTATAATTCCGCCTTTTTTCTTTCTATACATTTTTTACTCCTTGTCTTTATCTTTTATTATTTCTTGCATTTACAAGAACTCTTCCTAAACGTTCTATATCTTCTAATGTTTTTCCTGCTCCTCTTACAACACAGTCTAATGGTTCTTCTGCTACATAAACAGGCATTCCTGTTTCTTGACTTATCAGCTTGTCTAAATTCTTAATTAAAGCTCCACCTCCAGCTAATACTATACCTTTTTCCATAATATCCGCTGCTAACTCTGGTGGTGTTTTTTCTAATGTCATTTTTACTATTTCTACTATTTTTGAAATTGACTCTTTCATAGCCTCTTCTATTTGCGTTGATGTTATTGTTACATTTTTTGGTAATCCTGTACTTAAGTCTCTTCCTCTAATTTCCATACTCATTTCAGTCATAAGTGGCATTGCACAACCAAGTTGTATTTTTATTTGCTCTGCTGTTGTGTCACCAATTGCTAAGTTTAACTCACGTTTTATATAATTTACTATATCTTCATCAAGCTCATCTCCTGCAACTCTTAGTGAATGACTTACTACAATTCCTCCTAATGAAATAACCGCTACTTCTGTTGTTCCTCCTCCAATGTCTACAATGATGTTTCCACTAGGCTCACCAACATCTAAAGACGCTCCAATTGCTGCTGCCATAGGCTCTTCTATTAAATATACTTCTCTTGCTCCTGCTTGCATTACAGCTTCTTCTACTGCTCTTTCCTCTACTTCTGTTATTCCTGATGGTACACCTACCACTACTCTTGGTTTTCCTATATTATATCTTTTACCTACTTTTGCAATTATGTTCTTAAGCATTAATTGTGTTGCTGTAAAATCTGCTATAACACCATCTTTCATAGGTCTTACAGCTCTTATTTGTTCTGGTGTTCTTCCCAGCATTTCTTTTGCCTCAGTTCCAGTTGCTACAATATTTCCTGTTCTTTTATTTATTGCAACCACTGATGGCTCTTTTAAAACAATTCCTTTTCCTTTTAAAGCTACTAAAAGATTAGCTGTTCCTAAATCAATTCCAATATCTTTTGATCCAAATGTAAAAAATTTCATAATCCAAGTTCCTTTCTTTTATTTAAGTTTTAATCTTTATGTTATTTTTCATTTGTTTTCTTTATTAATTTCATTTAAAAAACTTACATATTGCATATTTCCAATTATTAAATGGTCTAGCATCTCTATTCCAATATCTTTTGCTGCCTTCATTAATTTTCCAGTATATATTATGTCTTCATCGCTTGGTTTTAAGTTTCCACTTGGGTGGTTATGCACTAGTATAAACTTTGGTGCTTTCATTCTAATTGGTTCATACAAAATATCCCTTATAGGAATTTCTATAAAATTAATTGTTCCTTTTGCTACATCTTCTATTTTTAAAATTTCATTTTTACTATTTAAAACAACTACTTGTACAATTTCTTCTTTCCTAAAGCACAAGCTACTCATTAATATTTTAGCTAAATCTTGTGGATTTTTTATGACTTTTCTCTTATATTTTGATGTTTTGAACATCCTTATAGCTATTTCTCCTACAGCTTTTAATTGTATTGCTTTTACTTTTCCTATTCCTTTTAATTCCATTAATTCTGGTATTGTTAATGTATTTAGATAATTTAAATTCTCATCAGTTGTATTATTTAGACTAAGTAGCTTTTGAGCTAACTGTACAGCTGTTTCTTCTCTAGTTCCTGTCTTTATTATTATTGCTAATAACTCTGCATCTGATAATGCTTTTTCTCCATACATTTCTAATTTTTCATATGGCCTTTCTAATTCTGGTAATTCTTTTATTTTCATAGACAAAATATATCAAATCCTTTCTTTTTAAGATTTCCCTATATTTTGCCCCTATTATCCCCTATATTTTTTTATAGATAAATATTGCAAGTACCATTCCTATTATGCTTGAGATATTAATTTTAAACATTAATCCAAATGTTATTTGTATAACACTTAAATCAAGTGTTATAGGTGTATTTAGTCCAAAACTTTGACCATAAGAAAGCCACCAAAGCCAACTAACTCTTGATGCTAATTCTCCTAATAATCCACCTATTACTATTCCTGATAATATAAAAACTAATAATATCCATACATTTTTTTCTTTCGTTGCCATTTTTATCCCTCCAAAAATTTCTTTTTCTCTTACGGCTATTCATTTTTCCACACAGGTATTATATATTGAATTAGCAAATTTTTCAAGTAAATAATATTATTTTTTTATTAATTTTACTTTTTTACAAACAAGTTTATTGAAATGTGAAAATTGCTGTGTTATATTATAAAGAAATTTAAAATTTAATAAAAAGAATTACCAAAAATTATATATTTAAATATAATAATATTAGTAGTATAATTAAATTAGTATTATTTTAGGAGGTATTTACTTTATGAAAATAGAGAAATTAACAGAGGATAAGATAAGAATAATCGTTAATCCTTCTGATTTAGAACTAGAAAATTTAGATGTTCACTCTATAATGACTAAAGCTATAGAACGTCAAGGATTTTTTATACATATGTTAGAAAAAGCAAAAGATGAAGTCGGTTTTAACACAGATGGCTGTAGGCTATTAATTGAAGCTTTTTCAACTTCTGATGATATTTTAGTTTTTACAATAACTAAATATGAAAATATATCAAATAAGATATTAAACCCAAATAAAGTTGGACTTAAAGTAAAAAGAAAGTCTTTAAATATAACTAATAAACAAGCTTTATACAAACTAAAGAACTTCGACGAATTTTGTGATTTTTGTGAGTGTATAAACAATGAATATAAATTTGATATTAAGAAACTTTCTAAAAATACATATTTATATTTATATAATAATACATATTACTTGTTTATGAAAAACATTAGTATAGACAACATTGCTCTTAAAAATTTTTACTCTATTGCTTCTGAATTTTTAGTACCTGTTCATTACTCTAACAATTTTGAGAGTAAATTATTAGAACACGGCAAATTAATTATTAAAGGTAATGCTATACTTACTGGAATAAAATATTTTGCACATAAATAAAACCGGATTTTATATCCGGCTTTTTATATATTTTTTAATAAACATAGTTTTGTGGATTATATGCAACTCCATTTACTCTAACTTCTAAGTGCAAATGTGGTCCTGTAGAGTTTCCAGTTGAGCCAACTGCTGCAACAGTTTGTCCTTGTGAAACTTCAGTTCCAACTCCTACATATAATTTACTACAATGACAATAATAAGTTTGTACACCATTTCCATGACTTATTACTAGCATATTTCCATAAGACCCTTTATACCCTGCAAATGTTACTGTTCCTGATGCTGCTGCTTTTATTGGTGTTCCAGCTGATGCTGAAATATCAAGTCCTGTATGTGATGATCTTCTAATACTACTTGATGCGCCAAATCTAGATGTTATTACTCCTGATATTGGCCTTATTAAACTTATTCCAATATTTGCTTTTGCGCTTGATGTTGTCCCTTTTGTATTTACCGTTCCAGTTGCTGCATATTTTGTAGCACTTCTACTAGTTGATGCTACTACAACTGGTTTTGGTGGTTCTACATACAATTTTGATATAGCCTCTTCTGATGTTACTAAATCTTTCATTTCTGTCTCATACTTTTCTACAATTGCAACATTTTCTATATTAGAACTGTTTTTTTCTTTCAAACTGTTAACAACATTTTCTGCATCTTCAAAAGTCCCTACATATGCTTTTTCTTCTTGATTATCTGTTATTGCATAATATCTATAATATGTAACTCCTGATTCTTTTATTTTATTAAATATTTCATCATCATTAGTTACGATATTCTTTTTTAACAAACAAAGTTTATACTCTGGCATTTTATCTACTTGAACAAATGCTACATTAGAATTTGTTCCATCTCCGTTATCAACATAGTCATTTATTCTATGTTGTAAACTTGCTCTATCTTCTGTATATCCTACTTGCTCACCATTTATAAAAACACTATATGTTGGTTTATATAAAAAGGCTATTGTTCCTATAATTAAAAAAGCTGCTATCACAAAAAGAATTATAAATTTAATTCCTCTTTTTGTATGTATCAACACTTTTTTTAACATCAATATTCTCTCCTTTGTAAATTTTATTTCCTATTTTTCATTGTAATCATATTGTAATATTTCTTTTTTTGCAAAGATATTCTTTCTCTAATTTCCGTAGGTTTTCTTTGTTTTTTTCATTTTATCTCATTTTTTTTCGTTTTATCTCGTTTTTTCTAAAAAATGCTTTTTGAAAATAGAAAAATGCCGTATAAGAATTACTCTCACGGCATTTTTATTTTATCCTTGCATTTCTGTTTTTACTGTATTTATTTCAGTTACTGTAGCTTTTTGAGCTGGTATATAATAACCTTTACTTTGTGCTACTTTAAATAACTCATATTGAAAACTTTCATCATTATTTCTTATTTGTTGAAATGTTTGTCTTAATTGCATATTTTCACATTCTGAAATAGCTGTTTGATATGCTGTTAAGTCTGACTTTACTCCTGCCAAAATATCATTTACCATTACTTTTTCGTCCATTACTTTTCCTCCTTTTTAATTATTTCCTAAAAAACTCATTAATTTTTGTTTTGTGTTTAATGCATCTTGAGCTGATTTTGTAAACATTTGCTTAATCTGTGGATCAACTGCTTGACCTGCATATGTGTTTAATTTTTGATATGTTGTTTCATGTGCTCCTATTAGATGTCTTAAATGTTGTAATTCTACTTGATTTAAATCTGGCATATTTATCCTTCCTTTCATATAAATTCTAAATTTATTATTTCCAGTTTTAAATCTTTTATACAAAAAAATAAAAACAGATTTCTCTGTTTTCATTTTTATTTTAATAAAATATTTTCTACATCTTTCCAACCATTTACTCTTACAAAGTTATTTTCTTTTAGTTCTTCATCTGTCATATTTTTATTATGATATGCTGTAAACAATAATTTTAGTTCTGCTTTTCCCATTAACTTTTTAGGACTATCATCAATTCTTATATCTGCATCTAATAAATCTTTATTGGAAATAAATATAAATTTATGTGGGTCTATAAAAGGAAAGTTTTCACTTAAGAAATTATATTTATCACATAAAGTCTTTCCAGATACCTCTGGTGCATCTCTAAATACATATGCAGTAGCTATATATAAATCATATTTTTCATTTAATTTTTTTAGTGTTTCTTTTGCACCTTCTACTATATTTGCATAATCATACACATTCTTTTTTGAATAAAATTCTATCCATTCATCCATTCTATCTTTTGGTATTAAATCATTTATATAATAACTTCCTGCATCTTCTTGAGTATAATTTGTTCCTAAAAACTCATTTATCATTCTAATAAATCCTTTTTCTGTTATAACATCATCCATATCTACTATTAATTTTTTCATAAACATCTATCCTTTTTAATTATCTATTACTTCTAAATTTGCAAACTTAGCCATTAATCTCTTATGTCCTACTTTGTCAAAATTAATATCAACTTTTAAATCTTCTCCCTCTGGCTCTACCTTATTTATTGTACCTTCTCCAAACTTCTTATGGAATATTCTTACTCCTTCTTTATATTGTGATAAATCAACCTCAGCATTATTTTTCTTTTTATTTAATCCGCTTAAGAAGCTTTCTGCTGTTCTAAACATAAATCCACTATTAGTTCCAGTACTTTTAGCTGCAACCTTTTCTGTTTCTTTGTTATCTACTTTATAGCTTTTAACTTTTCCATTGTCTCTACCCCCGTATGTCCAACTGTAAGAAGAATCTTTAAACATTCTATCTTTATTTGTTGTTTCTCCAAATACTTCTTCATATCCATCTAATAAATCTTCAGGTATTTCTTTTAAAAATCTTGATACTTGGTTATAACTTGTTGAGCCAAATATAGTTCTTTGTTTGCTACAAGTTAAAAATAGATGTTCCTTTGCTCTAGTTATTCCAACATAGCATAAACGTCTTTCTTCTTCTAACTCTTTTGGCTCTGATATTGATTTATATCCAGGAAATATCCCTTCTTCCATTCCTACTAAAAATACTACAGGAAATTCTAGTCCTTTTGCACTATGCAAAGTCATTAATGTTACATAATCTGCATCTTCATCTAAATCATCTATGTCACTTGATAATGTTATTCCTTCTAAGAATTCTCTTAAACCATTTTCCGCTTCTTCTTCCTCAAATTCTATTGCAACTGTTAAAAATTCATCTAAGTTTTGCATTCTATTTTCTGCTTCAATTGTATTTTCATTTTGAAGAGCTTTTGTATAACCGGTTTTATTTAATGTTTCTTTTATTAAATCTGATATTGGCATTTCATCCTTTTTAGCTCTTAATTCTTCTATTACATTTACAAATTCTCTTGAATTTAAAAATACTCTATTTAAACCAAATTCATCTGCTCTTTTAATTATTTCATACATAGGTACTTCTGTTTCATTAGATATTGCTTCTATTTTATCTAAACTTGTTTTACCAATTCCACGTTTTGGTTCATTTATTATTCTTCTTAAGCTTAAATTGTCATTTGGATTTTGTATTAATCTTAAATATGCAATAATATCTTTAATTTCTTTTCTTTCATAGAATTTTAAACCACCAATTATTTTGTAAGGTATATTTTCTCTTCTTAAAATATCCTCTATTGCTCTTGATTGAGTATTCATTCTATACAAAATTGCAAAATCTTGATACTTATAATATTCTTCTCTTTTTAAATGTTCTATTTGTTCTACAATATAACTTGCCTCATCATATTCATTTTCTGCTTGATATACTTTTGGTAGATTTCCTTCTTCATTTTGTGTCCATAATTCTTTTTTATATTTTACTTCGTTATTTGAAATTACACTATTTGCTGCTTTTAATATATTTCCAGTACAACGATAGTTTTGCTCTAATTTTATTATTTTAGTTCCTGGAAAATCTTTTTCAAAGTTTAATATATTTGAAATATCTGCTCCTCTAAATGAATATATTCCTTGGTCATTATCTCCTACAACTGTTATATTTTTATATTTTGATGCTAAGATAGTAACTAATGTAAATTGTGATTTGTTTGTATCCTGATATTCATCTACTAGAACATATTTGAATTTACCGCTATAATATTCTCTAATATCCTCATTTTCTTCAAGTATTTTAATTGTATAATTTATAATATCATCAAAGTCTATTGCATTATTTTCTTTTAATCTTTTTTGGTATAATTCATATACAGTTGCAATTTTTTCTTTTCTATAATCTCCATTTGCTCTTGCTGAATACTCTTCTGGTTCTAGCATTTCATTTTTTGCATTACTTATTTCTGATAAAACTGCTCTATCATTAAATAATTTATCATCTATATTTAAATCTTTTAAACAGTTTTTTACTAGTGTTCTTTGGTCTGATGTATCAAATATTATAAATGATGTGTCAAATCCTATTCTATCTATAAATCTTCTTAAAATACGTACACAAATAGAGTGGAATGTCCCCATCCAAATATCTGAAGCTACATCACCTACTAAATTTACTATTCTTTCTTTCATTTCATTTGCTGCTTTATTTGTAAATGTTATTGCTAAAATATCCCAAGGTTTTACTCCTTTTTCTTTTATTAAATATGCAATTTTATGTGTTAATACTTTTGTTTTTCCGCTTCCTGCACCTGCTATTACTAAGCAAGGACCTTCTGTATTTACTACGGCTTCGTATTGTTTATCATTTAATCCATCTAATATTTCTGACATTTATTTTTTCCTTCCTTCTTTTTTTGACTTTTCTAATTATAACAATTAACATTATTTTTTACAAGCGAACACTAAACTTTTTTATAAGAAAAAAGCTACTCTTTTGGAATAGCTTTCTTAAGCATTTTCTTTTATTTTTTTCAGCAATAATTCTATACATTCACTAATTTCTTTACTACACTCTAAATATGTTTCTTTATCATATCCCCAAGGGTCTGCTATATCAATCTCATCGTGATTTGGTTCATTATATTCTACATATTCTTTCATTGTAAATACTTTTCCTTGTAACTCTGGATATAATTCTAAAACATCTTGTTTATGGTATTTTGTAGCACACAATACCAAATCCATATTTTTTATATTAGAATTTCTAATATTTGTTGCTCTATGTTTTTCTAAATCTACATCATAGTAATTTTTCATTACATATTTTGCTTCCCAAGTAGATTTTTCTCCATTATAAGCATGAACTCCACAAGAATATACTTTTACATTTTCTATCTTTAAATCTTTTAACCTTTTTTCTAACAAATGATGTGCCATTGCACTTCTACAGATATTTCCTGTACATACAAACATTATATTCATATATTTTTGCCTCCATTTAACCCTTAACCTTCTTGTCCACCTTCTAATTTCTTTGTTTCATTTAAGAGTTCGTCAAAATCAGATACATATTCTCTATCTTGCACCACTCTATATTTTTTATACTCATCCAATGCAAGTTTATTTGCTATTTCTCTTTTTATTTTTCCATTATCTTTTAAAATATTATATTCATTAACTTTTAAAAATACTTCTAATTTATCTTTCCATTCTTTCATTGAGATTATTTTACCCAATTTTACTTGTCTTTCTGCATAATCTAAATACATTGATACTAAATTATTTAACTCTGAAATTTCTTCTTGTGATAAATAATTTTTTGCTACTGTAACATCTGTTTCTAATATTTTTCCATCTGGTGCATTCTTCCAAGTAGTTAGTCCCATATTCTCTTTTTTGCTATCTGCCCTATTGTATATGATTTCTGGAGCAGTCATTCCAGTAATTGCATAATGTAATTTATTTTGAACATTCTTATAAAATTCTTTTGTTGTTTCACTATTTTTATCATAATCATAACTACATTCTTTATATATATCTGTTATCTTTTGGTAAAATCTTCTTTCGCTTGCTCTAATTTCTTTTATTTTAACTAATAATTCATCAAAATAATCTTTGCCGAATTTAGGTCCATTTTTTAAAAACTCACTATTAACAACAAAACCTTTTTTTATATATTCTTTTAATGTTTTAGTTGCCCATATTCTAAAATCAGTAGCTTCTTTTGAATTTACTCTATAACCAACTGCTATAATTGCATCTAAACTATAAAATGTTAATTCTCTTGAAACCTTTCTATTTCCTTCTTTTTGAACTACTCTAATTTTTTGAGTAGTTCGATTTTCTTCTAATTCTCCAGTTTTAAATATATTTTGTAAATGATATGTAATATTGTTTTCTGCTACATTAAATAATTCTGCCATTGATTTTTGAGTTAGCCAAAAATCCTCTTCATCATATAAAACTTCTACTGATATATTTTTATTATTCTGACTTTGATATATTATTAAATCCTTTAAATTTTCTATACTATTCAATCTTAATTTCCTCCATTTTGTTTGAACTTTTGTTTGTATTTTACAAGGTTTTATTTTATTTGTCAAGCATTTTTTATCATCTTATTTATATTTATTTTTTCTTCTAATATTTCTTCATCGATAATGTCTCATTTATCATATATTTTTTTATTTCTTTGGTTGCTCAAATTTTAAAATTAGCAGCTTTTTTTATTATTTTTATATCGTCTTTTTTATTGTTTTTTTGAATTACCAATGTTGGTTTTCCGACAGTGTTATTCTCTTCAAGTCCGTTTTCTCTAATTTACCTACCTATTATCTAGGAATTTACAGCTTAGTAGCAAAAATACCTATTAAAAAACCTAACATATTTCCAACTGCTGTCATTCTTCCATGATATAAACTATTTGACTCTGGAATTAATTCACCAGAAACTATATATAACATTGCTCCTGCTGCAAAACTTAGACAAATAGAAATTACTTGTTCTGAAATTGAACCTACTATTGCTCCAAAAAATGCTCCTATTCCTGTTGTTACTCCTGATAAAATAACATAGAAAATAACTTTAAATGGGTTCATTCCTCCGTTTTTCATAGGAATTGACATTGAAATTCCCTCTGGCACATCATGTAAACATATTGCAATTGCAAGGCTTAATCCTAATTTTAAAGAAGACTCAAAACCAGAACCTATTGCTAAGCCTTCTGGAAAATTATGAATAGCTAAGCCAATAGATACTATCATTCCTGTTTTTAGTAATTTACTTTGTTTATTATGTACTTGTACTTTGCTACTGAACTTTTTATCTACTAACAAATCACAAAAAATCATAGCAATTATTCCTAAAATTACTCCAATTACTACTTCTAATATATTACTTATTTCTAGAGCTTCAGGTATTAAATCAAAACATATTACTGCCATCATCAATCCTGATGCTAATGCTAAAATAAAGCTTAAAAATTTATTTGATTGTTTCTTTATAACAACACCTAAAATCCCTCCTAAAGTTGTTCCAAATGTTCCAAAAAACAACCCTAAAAGTGTAGTCTTTAATATTTCCATAAATAAAAAACTCCTTACAATTTCCTATATTCTAATTTATTGTAAAGAGTTTAATAATATTCTTTTTTAATCCTTTTTTAAATTATATTCTTCTATTACCGTTCCATCTACATCTTTTAATATTAATTTATTATCATCAAAAATTAGATAGCTATGTTTACTATTTTCTTTAGGTAAAGAAATTGACCCTGGATTTGCAAAAACAATTCCATCTTTTTCTTTTATAAAGCCTACATGAAAATGTCCATACATCATTATATCTATTTTTACACCTATAGGTGGTAAATTATCTATGTTATATTTATGTCCATGAGATAAGAATAAATTATATCCATTTACATTCATTTCTACATATTCTTTAAATGGAAATTCTGAAATCATTTCATCTACTTCTGCATCACAATTTCCTTTTGTCACTATTAGTTTATCTTTTAAATAATTTAGTATTTTAGAAACTTCCATTGGGTTATATTCTTGTGTTAAGTCATTTCTTGGTCCATGATAATATAAATCACCTAATAATACTATTTTATCTGGATTTTCTCTTTTTTCTATTTCTAATATTTTTTTAGCATAATAGTATGAGCCGTGAATATCAGATATTACTAATAATTTCATATTATTCCTCGTCTCCTTTTAATTTTTCTGCTCTATCTGCTGCAATTAAATTATCTATCATTTCATCTAAATCACCATTTAAGAAGTTTTCCATTTGATAGATACTCATACCAATTCTATGGTCTGTTATTCTTCCTTGTGGATAGTTATATGTTCTTATTTTTTCGCTTCTATCTCCTGAACCTACTTGTGATTTTCTTGCATTTGCTATTGTACTATCTTGTTTTGCTTTTTCCATTTCATAAAGTTTAGTTCTTAACATTTTCATAGCATTATCTCTATTTTGGAATTGAGATCTTTCTGTTTGGCATTCTACTGTAATTCCTGTAGGAATATGTATTAATCTTACTGCTGATGATGTTTTATTAATGTGTTGTCCACCAGCTCCTGAAGATCTAAATACTTCCATTTTTATATCTGCTGGATTTATTTCTATTTCTACATCTTCTACGACTGGAAGTACTGCTACTGTTACTGTAGATGTATGTATTCTTCCACTACTTTCTGTATCTGGAACTCTTTGTACTCTATGTACTCCACTTTCGAATTTTAATCTACTATATACACCTTTTCCAGTAACCATAAAAGATATTTCTTTATATCCACCAAGACCTGTATCATTTTCGTTTAAAACTTCTACTTTCCAATGTTTTTTCTCTGCATACATTGAATACATTCTAAATAATGTTCCTGCAAATAATGCTGCTTCTTCTCCACCAGCTCCTGCTCTTATTTCACAGATAATGTTTTTATCATCATCAGGGTCTTTTGGAATTAACAAGAATTTCATTTCTTCTTCTAGTTTTGGTAATTGTTCTTTTTTCTCATAATATTCTTGTTCTGCAAGTTCCTTCATTTCTGGGTCTTTTAGTAATTCTTCTGCTTCTTCCATCTCTTTTTTTACTTTTTTATATTCACGAAATTTTTGTACTAATTCCTCTAAATCAGCATGTTCTTTCATTGCTTTTCGCCATTCTGCTTGGTTTGAAATTAATTCTGGATTTGATATTTCCTTAGTTAATTCTTCATATCTTTTTTCAATTGCCTCTAATTTCTCAAACATATAAATTTCTCCTTTACAATTTTTAACAACAATTATTATACTACATTTTAAGCTCTATTACAAGACTTAAATTTAAGCAAAAATAAATAGAGCATATAAGATAAAATTTCTTCAATCCTATATACTCTACTTTACTAGCCTTACATTATCTATTCCCTAAGCGTTTCATCACTGATTTTTTTACCTTATCAGGAATTTCATCTTCAAGAATATCAGTAAGCCTTCCGCAGATTGGACATTTAAAAGTATAGAAAAATTTTGTTTCAGGAGTTCTAATATCATCCAAAAAAGTTGCAAATATATCTTCTTCTCTAACTAAAAGTAATGCTCCACAACCGTTGCCTCCATTTCCATATCCTGTACATATCTGTACAGTTCCCCAAGTATTTGTATTTTCTCTTTTCAGTACTTTCATATTGTTCCCTTCTACAGAAAATTGATCTACCTCTAAGGCTTTTTAGCCGTATGCTTATTTTAGCACTTTCTTTAAATTATGTCAATTAACTTTTGTGTTACAGCTCGTAATAGTTAAATTCTATATTATCTTTTTCTAATATTTTCTTTTCTCTATTTGTACAAGTCAATAATATTACTTGATGATTTTTGAATTTGTTTTTCATATATTTTAAAATATTTTCTAATCTTTCTTCATCAAAATATGCAAAAGCTTCATCTAATATTATTGGCATACTTTCATCTGATAAATCTTCTATCATAGATAATCTTAATGATAAATATAATTGGTCAATTGTACCCACACTTAATTTAGATGCTGAAACATATTCACCATTTGGAAGTTCTACTATTAAGCCAACTTCATCATTAAATCTTACATTAGTATACTTTCCATTTGTTATGTTAGAAATATTTTTAGATAACTCCTCTGTAAACTTAGGGGTAACTGTATTTTTCATTTCCTCATATGCATTTGTTAAAACTTCTTTTGCTAAATTAAAACTTTCATTATTTTTTCTCAAAGTTAACATTTTATTATTATTGTTAACTAATTCTTCTTCTGTTTTTGATAAATTATCTAATTTTGGTTCTATATTTTTTTGGTCTAATTCTAATTTATGAAGTTCTATATTTTTATTATTTATTCTATTTTGCATATTTTCTACTTCATAATTTATATTTTCTAAATTAATTAAATTATTTAATTTATCATTTTCCATTTTTTCTAAATATTTATTTTTTATTTTTTCTTTTTCTAAATTAATTTTTAAATTAAAATTGTTTTTTAAATTATTTAATTTATTTTCTGTTTCTAAATTATTATTTTCTAATAATTTTATTTCTTGTTCTAAATTATTTATTTCTGAATTTATATTATTAAATAATTCTTGTTTTTTATTTTCTTCTAATTCTTCTTGTTTTATTTTTTTATTTAATTTATTTTTTAATAAACAAGAAACACCTATAGCTATTGGTACTGTAAGTAGGAAAATATAATTAAATATATTATTTTTAATAAATATAAATTGCATTACATTAATTAATATTACTAAAATAAATATTAAAATTATTTTTTTATTCAATTTATTTTTTTCTCTATTTATTTTTTTATTATTTTTTGATTTATCAAAATTATTTTCTAAAATATTTTTATTATTATTTTTTATTTCTTCTATTTTATTTTTTACCCCATTTATTTTTTCATTATTTTCATTTTTTATATTTTCTTGAATTTTTATTTTTTCTTTTTCTATTTTTTCTTTTTCATTTAATAATTTAATTTCTTTTAATAAATTATTTTCATTTTCTAATTTTGATATTTCTTCTTTTAAATTATTTTTGTTTTCTTCTATATCATATTTAAAATTTTCATATTTAGATAATTCATTTTTTTGAGTTTCTAATTCTTCTATTTTTCTAGCAGTTACGTTTATTGGCTTTTCCCTAGAGTTTGATGTTCCTACTTCATTTAATTGTCTTCTATTTATTCTATCTATTGCTCTTTTAAATGAAACATTATCTTCTCCTGTTCCCACCAAGTTTGCGATTTTTTGTACTAACATACTTTGTTGTTTGCTTTCTAACTCTACTTCCTTTTGTCCTACTACCATGGTAGATAAAAATAAATCTTCATCTACTTTTGTTTGTTCATAGAAAAATTGATTTCCATTTGTTTTGTCTATATTAAATTCTTTTGATACATCTTCTTTTTGCTCATTATAGATATTTGGATTTTTCTTTTTAAAATCTCTATGTATTTCATATTTTGTCTTATCATTTAATTCATATTCAACATTTCCTGAAAATTCTTCAGTATCCCATGGCTTGTATCTATCATAATCTGAATATTCTTTTCCTTTTTTATTTTTAGATATTCCATAAAAACTATTTATTATAAATCTTAGAAGTGTTGATTTTCCTGCTTCGTTTTTTCCATATATTATATTTATTCCATCTTTTAAATTTATTTCTTTATCTTTTAATTTTCCATAAGAATTTATTTTTATTTTATTAATTTTCAAAATATCACCACCTATTCTAATGCATCTAAGCCTATTTCTACTGCTTTTTCTAATATATCTTTCTTTTCTAAATCTTCTTCATTTTTTAATTTTTCTAACATTTCTTTAACAAATAATCCTCTTAATGTACTCTCATTTGCTATTTTTTCCAAATCTCTTGCGATTTTTGTTTCATCTTTTATTTTTATAATTCTGTCATTTTGAACATATTTAAAAATATCATATTTGTCTATTTCAAAATTTCTTCCACCTGTAAGTATTATTTCTACATATTCATTTGAATTAATATTTAACCCATTTATAGTTTCAATTAATTCCTCTTTTGACCCTAAGTTATCCACATTTAATTCTCTTACTGTGAATTCTTCATCATCTAATGGTACAAATTCTATTTTTAAATCTTCACTAAGATTGCCTACTATCATCCCATGTTTTCCAAGTTCATCAAAACCTAAAGATACAGTAGAACCTGGATATACTATTTTTTGATTTTCATAATCTGGTTTATGAATATGACCTAATGCAACATAATCAAAACCTTTTTCTAATAACATCTTTTTAGATATAGGATTATATGGCTTATCATCTTTTTTTGCTCCATCTAAATTTCCGTGTATTACTAAAATATTTGGTTTTCCATTTTGCTCTACAATAAAATCTTCAATTCCAGAATTATTACAATAAAATTCATCAAAACTATAACCATAAATATTACACTCTGGTTCTTCTACTTTCTCTATAAATGAGTCAAATATTCTCACATTAGGATTCCAATTAAATTTATTGTAATATGAGTTTTTTACTTTTGGGTCGTGATTTCCTGCTGCTATAAATATTTTAGTTTCTGGTATTTCCTTAAATAAGTTATTTATATATTCTATAGTTGATTGTTTTATATATTTATGCTCATATAAGTCTCCTGATATAAATAAATACTCTATACCATTTTGTTTTATATATTCTATTATTTTCTTAAATACTTTTCTTTGTTCTAATCTTCTTAAATCTCCCATTATATCTTTATCTGATAAATTAGAAAACGCACTATCAAAGTGCATATCTGCAATATGAACAAATTTCATCTTTACACCTCTTTTTTCTACTTTCTTATATCTTATATCACATCGAACATATTTTTGCAAGCTTTTCTCTAAAAAAAATAAAAGACCTATATTAAATATAGACCTTTTATCCTCTTTACTCCCAATAAAGAACTGGATATCCATTATTTTTTCCACTACTAAATTTCCACATTCCACTATTATCTTGATTTAATAAATCTAAAAACTCTTGACTTTTCATTTGGCTACTTTCCTTTACTTCACCATCTTCTGATATTTTTGTATTTATATTAGATGAACTAATTAGATTTTCTAAATAATAACAGTTATTCAAATCACACTTTTCAGATGATGCATTGTAATTATATCCTACTACACCACCGATTTCTGTTCTAGCCTCTTCATTGTTTATATTTGATACTTTTCCAATAGAATATGCATTTTTAACACTTCCCACATTATTTCTTCCTAAAATTCCTCCTACATAACATACATCATCATCTTCAGATTGTTTATCAAATATTTCTGAACTTATACTTCCAGTATTATATACATTTTCTATTATTCCACTCTCTTCATTAACACCACTTATTCCACCTACTCTATTTTCCTTTATTGAATATTTTGCATATACATCTGCTTCATTACAGCACTCCTTTATTTTTCCACCACTATTTGCACCAACTAATCCTCCTATATTGCAAGCCCAATCTAATTTTAAAGTATTAATCTTTCCAGAAACATAACTATTTTGTATTGTTCCCTTATTTCTCCCAACTAATAATGCTGAAGCCGAATAAGAATTGCCTCCTTTAATATCCTCATAAATTATTCCATTTCGTATATATAAATTTTCAATACTCCCCATATTATTTGAAAACATTCCAGAAAGGAAATAATCATCTTTTTCAATAGTTTTTTCTTGATGAATTTTCATATTATTTACTGAAAAACCTTTTCCATTAAACTCTCCATAAAAACTTTTTTCTTCAATCTCCGCTATTGTTCCTTCTTCTAATCCTATTGGAATAAATCCACTTGTATTTAACACTTCTTTTAATTTTCCATTATAACCATATTGTGCATAATCTTCACTATCTGGATTTACATATGATTTATCAGAATTAAAATCTAGACTTAACCCTAATTCTACATATTGATTTTGATAAGTATTCGTACCTTTTGTTACATTATCAGCAAATACAACTAAATCTTCTATACTATTTATAACAAAAGGTTCTTGCTGCGTTCCACTTCCTTCAAGTACTCCTGGATTACTATCATCAACTTGTTTTACATCTCCAGTTGCTTTATATATAGTGTCTTCATAATTACCTAATAAATTTTCTTCGTTTGCTTGCGCTTGTTCTGTTTCATTTTTTGCTCTTTGTGCTTGGGTTAGTATTCCATTATTTCCTGTTAACATTGCAATACTTACTCCTGCAAGTATTAATAAAACTATTACAGTAATAACAAGTGCTATAAGTGTAATTCCTCTTTCATTCTTTCTCATATCTTTCCTCTCCTTCTCTCTTGTATAAGTTCATAATATTATAATTAATTTCAAAACTATTTTATCTAAATTTTTATTGACTGTCAAGTACTACTTTATAGTATGTTATTTTTTAAAACTGTCTATATTATGATTATTTTATAAAAAGAGGTGTATATATATGAAAAAAGAAAATATTAAGCCTATTGTTTATGAAATACAATATGGAAAAATAATCGTAAAATTAGACGAAATTATGAAAAGATTAGATGTATCTAATTATGAATTAAATAGTAAAGCAAATATAAAATTCCAAACAATTCAAAATTTAAGAATTAATAAATCTTCAAGAATTGATTTCGAAGTCCTTGCAAAACTTTGTTATTCACTTGATTGTAAAGTAGAAGATATACTAGAATATGTGCCAAATAATGATGCCGAATAATTTATACAGTCCTTTGATTTTTATATTATAAAGTTCTTTAAATTTCTTTGTACTTTGTAGATTTAAAAGAAAAATATAAGCAAGTTTTTAGATTAGGCAGCTTTACGTAGGGAAATTAAGGGTAGTAAAACTGACGGTAAGCGAAGCTTAAATCTAAAAACTTGCTCCAAATCCCTGTTAAATAGAAAAAAGTTAGAAAATAATTAATATTTCCTAACTTTTATTTTTTGCTGTTTTTTGACCCCGTCCCAGAAAACAACATTTTATTATTCATCATCAATTGGTCCAAATAATTCATCAAATTTAGCTTCTAATTCTTTTTGTAAATCATATTCGTCCTCTTCTTCACTTTCTTGCGGTAATATTGGTGCATTGTTAAAGTCTTCTAAATCTAATGTTTGTATTTCTTCTTTTTTATTTTCTTTATTAGCTTTATTTGATATTTCATTTATTGGTTTTAATTCTTCTATATCATTGTTTAAATTTTTATTTTTTACTGCTTGCTTTACTTCTTTTCTTGGCTCTTCTTGTTTTACTTCTGGTTCATCATCAAATAAATCATCTAAAGACTCTATTTTTAAGTCTTGTTTTTTATTTTTATCTTCGTCATTTTCTTCTACATAAGGGTTATAAGGATTATATTTTCTCCAAGTTCCTCTATCTATTTCACCAATATCATTGTGGCTTATTTCTGTTCTTGCTAATTCTTTAGCCATTGAATGTTTAAAGTAATAATATTTTTGTGCCTTTACTGGTTTTATACCTTTTTCAAATATGATACATAGATCATTATCTAATCTACGAAGTTCATCTGGTGTCATTAATGCTCTTGCCATTACTTGGTCTGATACTGATTTTCCTGTTTTCCAGTTTTGTCTATCTCTATTTATTGATACACTATCTCTTTCAATTGTTTTTTCTCCTAATGCTTTAGAGAAGTATTCTACTGTTTTATATGAGTTACTTCCTAAGAATACGTGTGTATCACAGTTACCCATTATTGTTTCATATGATTTTTCATAAACTGCCTCTAACTGGTCAACATTTTGTAATATTACACTAAATGATATTCCTCTACTTCTTGATGTAGAAATCTTTTTATCAAAATCTGGTATTTTACCTATGTTTGCAAACTCATCTAGAATAAAGAATGTTTTTTCTTTTAATTGTCCACCATTTAAGTCTGCATAATCATATAATTGTTGTATCATTTGAGAAAAGAATATTGTAAGTAAGAAGTCATAAGCTGTATGCGTATCTGATGATATAACATATACTGCTGTTTTCTTATTTCCTATCTCTTCAAAATCTATTGTATCTGTTGATGTTAATTCTGCTATTTCTTTTGAGTCAAATTTACCTAGCTTAGATTGTAATGAACTTAGAATTGAACCATATGTTTTTTCTGGTGCTATTTCTATAGATTTATAGTTCATTCTTGCTGGATGGTCATATGGAAGTTGACTCATTAGCTCTGAAAGTAAGTTACTTCCACCTTTATTATTTGCTGCTCTTACTAGTTCTGCACAGCTTGCTAAGTTTTGTTCTTCTTCTGGTCTTGTTGCTATTAAATAATATATTAATGATTTTAATAATAGTTCTGCCATATCATCCCAATATGGGTCAGAACTTGAACCTTCTGATTGTTGTCCTTTTACTACTGTATTTGCAATTACGTCTACATCTAATTCTGATGAAATATGCATTAAAGGGTTATATCCATCACTATATTGTGGTCTTACTAAGTTTAATACTTTAATATCATATCCTTTTGATTTTAAATAACCTGCTGTTCTATCATAAAGTTCTCCTTTAGGGTCTGTAAATACATAAGAACCTAAACATTGATATGCATTTGGTATTGAATATGATGCAGATTTACCAGAACCTGAACCGTCCAACTACCAAAACATTTATATTACCTCTTTTATCAAGTGGTAAATAATTATCTTCTGCAAGTATTATTCCTTTATTTTTACTTAAAATTGTATATTGCTCTCCTCTTTGACTCCAATCACTAGAACCATGTTCTATATCAGAATATTCATTCTTAGGAGCTGACCTTACAAAACCTATAAAGAAAAATACTGTATAGAAAATAGTTACAACTAATAATGTTGATATATAATTTCCTATTGCTCCATTTGAAAATAAATTTCCAAATGTTCCAAAAGGATTAATTATTGATGTTCCAAATGTTTCCAAAAAAATTGCTAAATCAAATTTGCCATCTAGTCCTGCAACATGTGCACTATAACTAAATGGCGAAACAAGTAATATAGCAATTACTACCCATAGTATTGCATATATTACAAAATATTTTCTATTTCTTCTAATAGCTCCTTCTAATTTGTAATTCATATTATACACCTACTCTTTTGTTTTATCTAGATTCTCCATCTCTTGATTTTGGTTTTCCACCATCTTCTGCTTTTATAGTCATTCCTTCTGCTAGTTCAGTGCTTAACACTTCTCTTCTAACATAATTTGGTGTAACTGTCTTAGCATTTTCCTTAGTTGCTTTTTCTTCATCACCTTTAAAAATTTGTTGCATTTCAACACCATTAATTGTAAAAGTATCATTTACTCCTGCTGGTCCTTCAATATAATCTTTCTTTTCCGTCATTTTTTTATCTGACATTGCTTTTCCTCCCTATTTCTCTCTTATCTCGAATGCGAAATAAGATTTATATGGTTTTAATTTACATTTTCCTTTTACTTCATTTGTTTTTTCATCAAAATAAAGCATTGGCTTTACTTCTTCTGTTGTTTCCGGGTCTATAATTGATATTGGTCTTTTTAAGTTTGGTGTATATTGGAATTCCTTATATTCCACTGGCTTATCTGAATAAATTGTGTCAAACTTAAATGGAGTTGGCTTTTTTGTTATTTTAACTTCATCGCCTATTAAGACACCATTATTAATAACTACTTTATCTTCTCCAAATGATAAAATAATTAATTGATTCCCATCTTTTTGTGGATTTTCCACATAGAATGTCTTTTTATTATATTTACCTACTATTTCTTCTGTAAAATCAAGTCTTTCTACTGTATATTTAGGATATTGATCCCAGTACTCTTTTTTTGTTTTATTTACTTGATATATTACAGTTTTGATACCCTCTGGATCTGTTATACTAAAATGTTTTCCTTGTATAGCGTCCATCTTTTACACCTCACTCCTATGTTCTAATCCATAGCTCGTCTTTTGTTAACACTATATTAATTATAGCGAAAAATCAAGCTTTTGTCAATATAAAATTTATGTAAAGTCCGTTTTTTAAGCTCTTGGATTAAATTTTGATATTTTACTAAGTTCTTGATATATGTTTTTTTCCTCTTTACTTAAATGTTTTGGTACTACTACTTTTACCTCTGCTACTAAGTCTCCTCTAGTATCTTTGCTCGCATAATATCCTTTATTTGGTATTCGTATCTTTTCTCCACTTTGTATTCCTTCTGGTACATATACATTAGTTTCATCATCTATAGTTTTAACTGTAGTTCTTGTTCCTAAAGCTGCTTCCCAAGGAGTTAAAAGTAAATCTGTATATAAATCATATCCCTCTAATTTAAAATTATTATCATCTTCAATATTTATTTTAATTAATAAATCTCCGCTTTTTCCACCATTTTCTCCTGGTTTTCCTTGACCTATTAATCTTATCTTTTCACCGTTACGAATTCCTTTTGGTATTTTTACAGTATACGTTTTTGAGTTTCCGTCCACATCTTTTAAAGCTATTTGCTTATCTAATCCATAAAAAGCATCATAAATACTTACATTAATTTCTGTTTCTATATTTTCTCCTTTTACTGGATTTCTTTTAGGTTTTTCTTCTTTATTTTCATTATCTATATTTCCTAAAAATATACTAAATATAGCACCTTTTTGTGATTTATCAAATGCTTTTGGGCCTTTACCAAATTTTGAATTCCACATTCTATCATATTTTCTTTTTGATGCAGGTACTGATAATACCTTATAAGCTTCATTTATATCTTTTATCTTTTCTTCTGCTAAGCTATCACCTACATTTAAATCTGGATGATATTTTTTAGCAGCCTGTCTATATGCTTGCCTTATTTCATCTATTGAAACATGGCTTGTTTCTAAATTTAATATTTTGTAATAATTTTTAACGACCATTTTTTCTACATCCTCCCAATAATTTGGTAAGCTTATTTTATCACATAATAATACAAAAATCTATACATTTTTTTGATTTTCCATTTGTCTTTTTATCCATGTCATAATTACTTCTACAATATAATCTTTTTGTTCTTTTGATAATTCTATGTTTTTAGGTATTTTGTGCCATTTATATAGACATCCTCTACAACAACAAGCTGTTGCATGCTGTGCAGTAAAAACTGGATGACCTCTCATTGGCGTTTGTTTTCCGTCATTTCTAGGAAATGCTGGTGCTAATCTTTTTTCTATAAAATCTCTTGCATGTTCTTCTATAACATTTATTCCTTTTTCTCTTACATATTCCTTATCTTTTTCTTTTAAATAAAACTTGCTTCTAAAATTTGATTTAGATAACCTTTCTAAAACTCTTTCTACTCTTTGATTTTGCAAAATAGTCATCTCCACAAATATCTATTAAAGTATTTTTTAATCAATATAGTACGCATAATTAGCTTTTCTAGGCTCTAATTTTCCTTCTTCATCTTTATAACCTAAAATACAATTACCAATTCCTTCATATTCATCTGGATTTATTCCTAAAGATTTTAAAATCTCTCTTCCTTCCTCTGTCTCAAATTCTTCTTTTGCTCTATGTATCCAGCAACTTCCTATTCCTAAAGAATTTGCAGCAAGCATTAAGTTCTCCATTACTAAACTTCCATCATAAATATGTGTTGGTACATCTTTTTTAGCTAACACTACTAAAACAACTGGTGCACCATAAAAAGGATCTGTATTTTCTCCCATTATTTTTGCATTTAGTTTTGATAATCTGTCTCTTACATCTTTATTTGTTATAGCAATTATAATACTTGACTGTTTTCCCATTCCACTTGGTGCATATGTTCCCGCTTCTACTATTTTTTCTATTATTTCTTTTGGTACCATATCTTCCTTATATTTTCTTATACTTCTTCTTTCCTCAATATTTTTAATAACTTCATTCATCATAAAAACCTCCTTAAAAATAAAATAAAAATCATTTTTATATTATCACAAAATAAAGAAAAAAGGAAGTTTTAAACTCCCTCTTCTGCTAATTCTATTAATTTTGTTAGCAACTCTTTATATGGCACTCCACTTGCTTCAAACATTTTAGGATACATACTAATATTTGTAAATCCTGGCATAGTGTTTATTTCATTTATATAAATTTTATTTGTACCATTTTCTATAAAGAAATCTACTCTTGATAATCCTTTTCCATCTATTGATTTAAATGCTTTTATTGCTTGTTTTCTAATTTCATTTGACAATTCTTCTGGAATATCTGCTGGTATTTCTGTTCTAGATTCTTCATTTTTATATTTAGCATCATAACTATAAAATTCATCTGCTGCTTTTATTTCACCAACGCAAGATGCAATGACTTCTTCATTTCCAAGTACTGCACATTCTACTTCTTTACCATCTATTCCCTGTTCTATTAATACTTTTTTATCAAAAGATGCTGCATATTCTATGTTTTCTATAAGTTCCTCTAAAGTATCTGCTTTTCTAACACCTACGCTTGAACCTGAATTAGATGGTTTTACAAACATAGGAAATTTTAAATTTTTAGCTATTCTTTTTGCTGCTTCTTCTACTGTTACAACACTTTCATCAAAGTTTTTATCTACATAAATATATTTATCTTTATATTTTCTAACATATTCATAAGGTGTTTGATTTAGCCCTGCTTTTTCAAATACTATTTTTGTATAAACTTTATCCATTCCTACGCTAGAAGCTAAAACCCTACAACCAACATAAGGTATTTTTAGTAATTCAAATAGTCCTTGAATAGTTCCATCTTCTCCATATAGTCCATGTAATACTGGAAAGATTACATCTAATTTTTTTAAATATTCTGTTACATTTTCTATTTTTGTTATATTTTCTACTTCTGCACCAAATTCTCTTTTTTTACCATCTTCTACATATCTAAACCAATTTCCTTGTTTATCTATGTATATTGGAAATACTTCATATTTTTTTCTGTCTATATTACTAAGTATTGACCCTGCTGATACAACAGACACCTCATTTTCTGTTGACATTCCTCCAAATATAATTCCTAATTTTTTATTTGCCATAATTCCACCATCCTTTCGGCTATTTTATAATACCTCATCCCATTTGAGGCTTTAAATAAAATGACATCACCTGATTTTACTATTTTTTGTAATAAGCTTTCTATATCTTCTTTATTTTCTAAATAATAAACATTTTCTTCTCCAAGTTCTTTTTTAGCACCCTCTGCCATATATTTTGAGTTTTCTCCAGATGCAATTAATATATCTATTTTATTTTTTGCAACTTCTTCCCCTACTTTTTTGTGTAATTCTTTTGCAAAATCTCCTAACTCAAACATGTCTCCTAAAACTGCTATTTTTCTATTTCCTTTAAATTCTGATAATACCTTTAAAGAAGCTTTCATTGACTCTAAGCTTGCATTATATGCATCATTTATAATTTTTACACCATTTTTTAGTTCAATTATATCCATTCTCTTTTTAGTAAGCTCAAAACTTTCTATTCCAGATTTTATTTTATCTGGCTCTATTCCTAATACTTCTCCTACTGTTATAGCACATAAGCTATTTAATACAAAATGTTCTCCACCTACTGGAACTGTTATTCTTTCTTCTTTATTGCCTATTTTACAAGTAAAATCACTTGAGTTTTCTTTTAAAACAATATCTTTTGCCATTACATCACTATTCTCAATCAACCCATAAGTTTTTATATTATAATTTTCTTTGTTTTCTCCATACCATTTATGTAGTAAATCATTATCATTGTTAACAATTACTGCTTGTTTTTTACTTCCTTCTAATATTTCTAATTTTGCTTTTAATATATTTTCTCTTGAGCCTAAATTTCCTATATGTGATGTTCCAATATTAGTAATTATACAAATATTAGGATTAGCAATTGAGGCAAGCAAACTTATTTCTCCAAAATGGTTCATTCCCATTTCTAATACTGCTGCTTCTTCATCTTGCATTCTAAGTATTGTAAATGGTAATCCTATATTATTATTGTTATTCCCTTCAGTTTTTAAAGTTTTATATTTTTTAGCAACCACATTTGCAACTATATCTTTTGTGCTTGTTTTTCCTACACTTCCTGTTATTGCAATTACTGGTATATCATATAAACTCCTTTTATATCCTGCAATTGAATATAAAGCTTCTAATGTATCTTGTACTTTTATTATATTTTTATCTGCCCATTTTTCTATTTTTCCACTATCAATATCCACATTTTGTACAATAACTGTGGAAGCTCCATTTTCTAATGCCTGTTCCCAAAACTTACTTCCATCAAAAGTTTCTCCCTTTATTCCTATATAACAGTCTCCATTTTTTATTGTTCTTGTATCTTTAGAATAAGATTTAACAATATAATCTTCATTACCTACAATAAGCTCTCCATTTGTTACTTCCAATATATTTTTTACACTTAAATCTTTCATAACTTTCTCCTTAATTTTTTCTTTGCTAAATTATATGTCTTTTTATTTATTTTTGCAACAAAAAAAATAAAAGTAGTAAATTTCTCTACTACTTTATAATTTTAATTACTATTATTTACTGTCATATTATAATTATATTCCACTTCTTTTTCCGTCAAAGGTCTATTATACACTCTTGAGGCATATATCTCTCCATAAAACGGATATTTATTATTACTTCCACTTCCTTCACCTACTGTTGCATATATATCTGAACCTATTTGTATTGGAGTATTTTCTGGAGTATTTATTAAATTTTCTATAATTCCCAAATTTGTTGTTTGTGTTTTTTTACCATTTACATATAAAACACCTTTTTCATTATCTAAATTTGGATTGTATGTATATGTTATATATATTGGTACATTTTCTTGAACTATTACATTTGTAATAAATCTATTCTTAGCTGTTACTATTCCAGCTTCGTCATTTGCTCCACCAATATCAATTGACAATAGACTATATTTAGAATAATCAGCATAATCTCCTCCACCACCTAAAAACATAAAGAAACCATTATTTATTTCTGTTCTTTTCATCATTAATATTTGTGCTACATTTGATGTACTCTTTCCTTTTAATGTAAAATACATTTCTAATGTTATTCCTTGGCTATAGTCGGAATTATCTTTTACTTCTATACCATCATCTATTCCATCAAACATTAATGCATTTTCTGACCAACCACTATTAGCATCACCTTCATTAAAATTGTGAAGTATTGCATCTCCCCAAGAATTAGAACTTGTCATATTCTTTGGGTCTGCTGAATATACTAAGCCATCTTTTATACAAAGTAATTCATTTGTTACCACTTTATGTTTTTCTGCATCAAACCTTACAAATTCTCCCGTATCATAATCTATTATATAAGAGTTTTTTAATTCATAATCATTTACATCTTCTGGTTTTAAATAATACCAACCATCTGCATACGTTGTTCCTGTTTCTGAGTCATATATACTTGTTGTATCTTCTAATGTATTAAATTGTACTTTTTTTAATTCTTTACCATAAGTGTTGTTTTTCATTTGATGTTCTACAATTAAAAGATTTATATATTCTTCTTCACTAGAAACCTCTGTTAATTCTTTCGCTCTTTGTGCTTGTGTAAGTATCCCATTATTACCTGTTAGCATTGCAATTGATACACCTGCAAGAATAAGTAAAACAATAATTGTTAATACTAATGCTATAAGTGTTATTCCATTTTTTTCTCTATACATATTACCACCTCTTTTGTAATTTCAAAAATATTTTACAACCAAATGATTGTAATGTCAATACATTTATTTGAATGTATGTAAAATATATTTATGGAGGTAATCTTATGTATTTAAAAAGGCTAAAAGATTTAAGAGAAGATAATGATTTTACACAACAAGAAATTGCTGATGTTTTAAAAATAAAACAGCAACAATATAGTTTATATGAAACAGGAAAAAGAGATTTACCTTTTGAACTTGCAATTATTTTAGCTAAATTTTACAATACATCTTTAGATTACATCGCTGAATTAACAAATAATAAAGAAAAATATAAATAAAAGCAGTAAATTGTGTGTACTGCTTTTTTTATAAATTATATTTTAATTAAAATCAAAACTATAATATCTAAAATTTTAATTCATAAATATATTTTTTTATTGTCTTTATAACGTTTTTAATGCTTTCTCCTGTCCAATTATTATTGTTAGATAAATTTCTAATAAACATTTTTTCACTAAAAACCATATTAATAATATTAGAAACTTCGTTTATATCATTAACACTTATTTCAATATCAAAAATTAGAATTTTCATGTTTTGTAATACCTTTTCTTTATTTAAATTACCTTCAGTTATTAACCAATATAAATCAAATATATCTCTATATCTTGTAGATAATGGTCCAAATTTTAATAAAGGTATTAATTTTTCAACAAATATCTCTTCTTTTGGATTAACTAGAAAACTTACATTACCATCTATTATTTTTGTATCCAATAATAATGTATCCTGTAAGATATCTGCATGTTTATGTACTCCAATATCTAATTTTATTTTATAGCTCTTATTATATTTATCAGATATTGTAGCAGTTAGCCTTTTCCCATGATAATCTTGTTGTGATAGTTCTTCAATATTATCTTTATCTATTTCCAATTTAAAGCCATCAATATTATCTAACTTACCTAGTTCCATAAATATATTTACTATATTATCTGTAGCAATAGACATATTTATTAAATCCATATCAATATCTATTGTCGCCCTACGAATATTTTTAGTTAAATGGAACATGACAACTCCACCTTTAATTGTTATTCTATCACTATATTTAGAATTATATATTCTATTTATTATAATATCTTGGCATACCTTAGAAATTGCATAATTTCTAGTATATCCATCTTTTATATATTCATCTACGCATTCTTGTAAACTGTTCATTTACATTACCTCCATTTCAATAGTTTTTAATATATAAGATTTATTAAATTTTTGTGCATACTTATACAATTTTATAAAATCTAATTTATCTTTTATTTTTCTATAATTATTTATAACTTCTTTATATAGTTCAAACGGCAATTTTGATTTATATCTTATCAATTCTATCAACATTCTTTCCTCATCATAAATATTTGCTTCTACATCTTCTATTTTCATCTTTGTTTGCCCAATATTTAAAAATTCTTTTTTCATAAAAATTTGTTTTACTGAATTGTCTTTTATAATATGAGCTTTTCTGTCTGTAGCTAAATAATAATATTCTGGTATTTTATCAGTTAATCCATAGTAAAAAAATGCACTATTTAAAGTCAATATTGAATTTGGATATTTTTTTACTAAAATAGCTAATTCACTTGGAAATTCTTCATCTGAATAAATTCCTTTTGATACTCTAAACAATTTACCATTTTCTATTTTTTTCTCTATTTGATATTTATTTAATTTACTATCGAGCAATTCTTTATAACTATATACCATTTTTCTCCCCTCTTAATTATAATCACAAATGCAGGCTTTTGTCAAGTAAAAGCCTACATTTGTGTAAAATATTTTTATTTTCTTCTTTTTTTTAGGCTATTTTTCTCCATTTATTCATTTTGTTTATTATAAAATTTTTAACTTTTATTTTGTGGGCATTTTGCATTTTCTCTATTTTTTTCTTTTTGCCCTCTTTTTTCAATATTAGAAATTTTAAAACTTGGAGCTTTTGCCCCAAGTTTTTTCTTTGCTATTTATTTTCTACACTTCTATTTGCTATTTCTATTGCTTTTTTTACAATGTTACCACAATCTCTTGATGATACGTTTGCCCAACTACCACCATCTTGTGCTACTTTGTCGTAAACTCCTAGTTCTTTTGCTATTTCTTCTCTTAAATTATTAGATATTAACTTACTCATAATATCCCCCTTGTAAATTTTCTAATTTTGAAAATTTCTATTTTGGATTCATAAAACATTAATCAATGTTTTATAATTATAGTATAAACAAATTTTAAAATTTTATTTTGACATTTTTTTATATAAATATATTTTTTTTGACAAAAATATATGGTATAATTAAATGGATATTTTGCAAAAGGAGTAAAGAATGAGCACAAAACAAATTGAAAAGGAATTAGAAAAAAATAATAAAGAATTAGAAAAAAATTTAAAAAAGGAAGAAAATTCAAAAAAAATTGAAGAAAAAAACGATGAAGCCATTCAAGAAGTTACACCTATAAAAGAAGAAGTTAAACCAACTTCTG
Source organism: uncultured Clostridia bacterium (assembly GCA_944387555.1). GTDB lineage: Bacteria > Bacillota > Clostridia > TANB77 > CAG-508 > CAG-269. The sequence goes on from CALXFH010000001.1 coordinate 43,377, forward strand.
ATAATAGTGAAGAACCAATTCAAGAATTTAAACCTGTGGAAAATGAAAAGAAAAAAAGAAGTGCTTTATCTATTTTTGGAATTTTGATTTTTATTATTATAACTATTCTTGTTATAGCATTTCTTATATTTACTGGTTATAATGCATTAAACCAAAATATAGTTTCTGGTGTACATATAAAAGGTATAGATGTTTCAAATATGAGTAAATCTGATGCTAAATATCAAGTAGAAAATTATATTAATAGCTCATTACCAGAAGAAATAACTCTAAAGCACGGAGATTATCAAACAACAATATCACTTTCACAAATAGGTGTTAGTTTTGATGTTAAAAATGCTGTAAATAATGCTTATAATGTAGGTAGACAAGGAAATCTTTTCCAAAATAATTTTTATGTTTTATCTACAATGTTTGGAAAAGTAAATATAGAACCATCTTTAAATTTAGATGAAGAACAATTAACACAAAACTTAAATGAAATTTCAACACAATTACCAGATAAAGTAGTTGAAAGTAGTTATTACATAGATGGAAATAATTTAATAATAACTAATGGAAAAGAGGGAAATGTAGTTGATGTGCAAGCTACAATAGAAGCTATAAAATCTGCTATTTCAAACTTCTCTACAATTAATGAACCTGTAGAAATAGCTGTAACACCTCAAACACCACAAGCTATTGATATTGATAAAATTCATTCAGAGATATATAAAGAACCTAAAGATGCATATTATACACAAAATCCATTTTCTGTATATCCATCTGAAAATGGTTTAGATTTTAATGTATCAATTGATGAAGCTAAAAATATTATAAGTGACCCAAATGCTACAGAATATACAATTCCATTAAAAACATTATATCCAAATGTAACTACTAATATGATAGGAACAGAAGCTTTTCCTGATTTACTATCTCAATTTTCTACTAAATATTCTACAAGAGATAGAGATAGAACAACAAACTTACAACTTGCAGCAAATAAGATTAATGGAACCGTTTTAATGCCAGGAGAAACATTCTCTTATAATAAAGTTGTAGGAGAAAGAACAATAGCTGCAGGATATAAAGAAGCTCCAATATACGTAAGTGGTGAAGTTGTAGATGGATTAGGTGGTGGTATTTGTCAAATCACTTCAACATTATATAATGCCGTTGTATATGCAAATCTAGAAGTAACGCAAAGAAGTAATCACCAATTTGTACCTTCTTATGTCACAGCAAGTAGAGATGCAACTGTTGTTTATGGATCTATTGACTTTCAATTTAAAAACAATAGAAATTATCCAATAAAAATAACATGTTCTGTATCTGGCGGAGTTGCACAATTCCAAATATTTGGTATGAAACAAGATGATGATTATGATGTTGAAATCTTATCTTATGAAACAGGAAGAACAGCAACAGCCATTTATTCAGAAGCATATAAAATTTTAAAACGTGATGGAAAAGAAGTAAGTAGAATTCTACTTTCAAAAGATACATATAAAAGACATTAATAGCTGTTTTTTAGGATGGGGCAAAAAACAGCACTATATAAAAAAGGATTTAGAACATTTAAGTTTTAAATCCTTTTATTTTTATTCCATTTGCCATTCTAATATCGGATAACCATTATTTAAACTATCAAAAATCGCAAATGCATCTTCATCTTTATTTAAATCATTTACGAAGCTACTTGTTTTCATATAATCCATAGTTTTGTCTATTGTTTCTTGTTGTGTTGTTATATTAGTATATCCCACACCATTTAAATCACATATTTCTTTACTGAAATAACAATTATTTATTATTGAATTGGCAAATACTGCACCAACTATATTTCCTGTATGCTCTTCCTGGCTTTCTACTACTCCTATATTATAACAATCTTTAACTTCTGCACTATTTCTTAGTTGTCCAGTAATTCCTCCTACATTTGCATATTCTCCTCTAATACTTCCTGTATTATAGCATACAATAATTTTATCACTATTCACAGATCCTGCTATTCCTCCGGCATATGTTCCACCTGCTTCATCTCTACCTGTGCCATCTATACTTCCTATATTATAGCAATATTTTACCATTGAACCAGTATTTCCACCTATTATACCGCCTACATTTGATACTCCTTGTATATTACCTGTATTATAACAATTAGTTATATTTGTATAATTTAAAGCTCCTACTATTCCACCAATATATGACGCTGTTTGACTAGTTATATCTACTGAATTACTACAATAAGTTATCTCTCCTGTACTTCTTGCAGCCATTCCACCACCACCTGATGTTCCTGTTATATTAATTGTAACTCCTTTATTATGACAATTTTCTATTATTCCTGCATTTAAAGCCGTAATTCCTGCAACTCTTCCCGTTCCAGTTATACTTCCACTTTCTAATATTACATCTCTTATAGTACCTATATTATATGCAAATAGTCCTACATAATCTTGGTTTTTACTAATACTTAATCCACTTATTGTTTTATTATTTCCTTCAAATGTTCCTGAAAATGGTTGGTTATTATTATCATCTGTATAACTTCCTATTACATTCCAAGTTTGGTTTTCTAAGTCTATATTATCCATTAAATAAACATATTGATTTTCAAAAGTATTTCCATCATTTACTTCTGTCATAAATGCTTTTAAATCATCTGCATCATAAATTTTTAAAGCTATATCTATTTTATTTATTGTTCCATCTTTTTCTATTCTAAAGTTACTTTCTTTATTTTGAAATATTATTGAAAAAGCATCCTTTTCATTTGCATATACCCTTGTTTCTCCTTCTCCAAACTCTTTATCTATTTCCTTTTGTAAGTTTTCCTCTGTTAATTTATAATCTCCATCTTCTAATCTTGCTGAATATGTTGCTACTTGTATTTTCTCCATTTCTTCTGCTTCTTCTGTTTTATTTTTAGCATTTTGCGCTTGTGTAAGTATTCCATTTTCTCCTGTTAACATTGCTATTGATACTCCTGCAAGTATAAGCAAAACAATTATTGTAATCACTAAAGCTATAAGTGTAATACCATTACTTTCTCTTTTTATAAATCTTCTTTTGTTTCTCATACTTTTTCCACCTTTCAAATAAAAAATTTAAACTAAAATTATTTTACTACAATTTTAGTTTAAGTTCAACAATTTTAGTTTGTTTTATTTAATATTTTTTCATTATAAAATAATTTATTGTAAAGAGGTGATTTTTTTGGATAAAATAAACTATGTAGAAATTGGTAAAAGAATAAAACAAAAAAGAAAAGAACTGAAATTAACTCAAGAAAAACTATCAGAAATGTTAGAAATATCACCTACTTATATAAGTGAAATAGAAAGAGGAACAGGTATTTCAAGTTTAGCTACAATTACTAAAATTGCAAATGTTTTAAAACTTGATTTAGACTATTTAGTATTTGGTATTTCAGATACAAACATAGATAAAACTTTTTCTAAAATATTAGAAAAGATACCAAAAGAAAACCAAAAATTATATATAAGTTTATGTGAAAATATTGCAAATACATTTATAGAAAAAAATACTTAAAAGACTGTTTTTAAAACAGCCTTTTTTATGTTATAAAAGAAAAAATCACTCCAATCCCCTTTAATATTTACAAAAGAAGTGCTGTTTTTTAACCCCATCCCAAAAACAGCACTCTAATTTACATAGCTAATGTTCCATTTGGTGTATTTGTAATAATTAAAATATCTTCCTCTCTTCCATTTTCAGCATTAATATATACTAAGAATTCTTTATCTTCAACTTTACCTTTAAATTCATAACAAAGAATTTCAGACTCCCATTCTGTAGGTATTACTGCCATTCCACTTGATGTTATTTCTAAGCTTTGATTTAAATCTTTTCTTGCTTCTTCCTCTGTAATTTTGACATTACTAATATCTCTCTCAGTATGATTATTTAAATAACCAGTCGTTTCAATTCCTAATACTTCCCCATTATCTAGAGCAACTTTTACTTTTATTAAATCTGGATACATTATCACATTATCTTGTTTATACGCATAGTTTATAGTTACAATTCCTTCTTGTTTTAAATAATAAGTTTCTTGCATATTAGGAAATCCTTTATTGTCTAAAAATTCTTTTGCTTTTGTTCCCGCTTCCTCCTGGGAAATTATTTCAGATGAAACATCTCTATTAGTATTCATATTTACAACATGTCCACCTTTTTTAGATATTGATATATTTATAGTTTCATCATTATTATTTGTAATAGAAAAATCATATACAGGTATTGTTGCGTTTTCTGAGAAACCTAAGCTTGAAGTTTCTTTAATATTGTCTTTTCCTACAAATTCTTCTGCTATTTCTTTTGCTTTATTTTCATCTATATCATCACCTGTTAAACCTTTTGGCTCACTACTTGTTAAATGCTCTGAATAAGCACCATCATAAATCAAACCAGAATATTCATGGAAATTTTCCTCTAAGTTACTAAAGCTTTCTTTTGAAATATTATCTACTTCTTGTGCAAATGCAACTGTTCCTTTTTCTGTTAATTCTCCCCAATCAAATCTTCCACTATTTAAATCTTCTGATAATTGGTTTAAAGTATTTTCTAAATCAACACTATATGTGTGTAATTCTTTTAAATTATTTAAATCTTCATCTGATAAACTCTCATTATAGATATTTTTTCTAGATAAACTATAACTATAATCACTTACTTGGTTTAAGAATTTCTCTGTATTTGCAAGTTCTTGGCTTTCTATTGGAAGTCTACTTAAATATGCCTGTGCCAAGTTTGCTTCTCTCCATAAATGCGTTAGTGTTTCTGCTCCATGTTCTGGTGTTGATGAAATTAAAGATTTAGCTAAATATGTTTCTACATTTTGCACATAATCTACTAATTCATAAAAAGCCATATTGTAACTATTTTCTGATGCTTGTCTATATTCTCGTTGTTTTCTATAAAGAAGAACACCTAAAACCGCTACTATGATAAGTAAAACACAAATAACACTTAACATATGTCCTTTTTTTAATCTATTTTTCCAATCTACTAATATATTTTTCATAATTTTCGTCCTTTCTTATTTACAAAATATATGCTTTCCTATTGTTTTTACTTGTGGTCTAGACCAAATCCACTTGTTTGTTGCTGTACTTGGATTAAAATAATATATACATCCACCTGTTGGATCCCATCCATTCATTGCATCTCTTGCTGCTTTATACACTGTAGAACCTTCAGCAATAGGAACATTTATCTGTCCATCTGCTACTGCTGTGAATGCCCCTGATTGATATATTACACCTGCTATTGTATTGGGAAATTGTGAGCTTTTTACTCTATTTAATATAACTGCTCCAACTGCAACCTGACCTTCATATGGCTCCCCTCTTGCTTCTCCATTTATTGCTCTTGCCATTAACTGAACATCTGATGTATTAGAACTTGCTGCATAACTAACATTTTGTTCCACTAAATTGTTATCCAATACTATTATTGCAATTGCAAATATTAATAAGATTAAAAACAAAATTATTATCTTTATTAAATTTTTCAAATAATCACCTTTTTCTTTTTTAATTTTATTTTTCTTTTTCCAATTTTTATTATTTTGTATAAAATTCTTAAGATTTATTCCATTTTTTGAAATTTTTCTTTTTTTATGTTAAAATATCACTATGTTAATAAAAGGAGAAATCATATGAAAGTTTTAATATTTTATGCATCTTATGGAGGAGGGCATTTAAATGCTGCTAAATCAATTGAGAATTGCATAAAAACTAATTATAAAGAAGTAGATGTAGAATTAATTGACTGTATGAAATACGTAAATAAAACTATTGAAAAAGTTACCACTGCTGCATACCGTGAAATGGCAAAAAAAGCACCTTGGGCTTGGGGTAGAATTTATTCTGATGCACAAAAAGGACCTCTTGCTCATATTACAACAAGGTCTAATAAAATTATGGCAATTAAATTATTAAAATTACTTAGAGAAAAGAAGCCTGATTTAATAATTTCTACACATCCATTTGGTAGTCAAATGTGTAGTTATTTAAAAAGGAAAAATAAAATAACAGCTAAAATTGCAACTATAATGACAGATTTTGCACCACATGACCAATGGCTTGTAGGACATGAATTTACTGATTATTTCTTTGTTGCACACGATAAAATGAAAAATTATTTAATTAGTAAAGACATTCCTGAAAACAAAGTATTTGCTACTGGAATTCCTATTTCTGAAAAATTCCAAGAAAAATACGATAAAAATGAAATCATTAAAAAATATGATTTAGATGAAAATAAATTTACTATATTATTTTTTGGTGGCGGCGAATTTGGTCTGGGAAAAACTAGAACTGTTCAAATTTTTGAAAATTTTGTTAATGAAACACACAAACACAATATTCAAATAATTGCAATTTCAGGTAAAAATCCTAAAATGAAATCTGCTTTCGAAGAAATAGTAAATAACAACAATGCAGAAGATAATGTTAAAATTATAGGATTTTCTAATGAAGTTCCAAAACTTATGAGTATTTCAGACCTTGTTGTTACAAAGCCTGGTGGACTTACTACTTCTGAGAGTTTAGCATCTAACCTTCCTATGGTTGTTATTAACCCAATTCCAGGTCAAGAAGAAGAAAATGCAGAATTTCTTGAGAGTAAAGGAATTGCTGTTTGGATTAAAAAGACTGACAATAGTAAAGAAGTAATTGAAAAACTTTTAGCTGATAAAGAAAAACTAAAAACCATGAAAGAAAATACTAAAATATTAGCAAAACCTAATTCAACAACTGATATTTGTAAAATATTATTAGAAAAAAATTAAAGAGTTCATTTTCTGAACTCTTTTTACATTTCTGTTCTTCCTTCTAGAGCCTTTGTTAAAGTAATTTCATCTGTATACTCTAAGTCTCCACCTACTGGAATTCCATGTGCTATTCTTGTAACTTTTATTCCTAAAGGTTTAATTAATTTAGATAAATACATAGCAGTTGCTTCTCCTTCTACTCTTGGGTTAGTAGCAAGTATTACTTCTTTTACTTCTCCACCCATTAATCTAGATAGAAGTTCTTTTATCTTTATATCATCTGGTCCTACTCCATTCATTGGCGATATTGAGCCATGTAATACATGATAAACACCCTTAAATTCATGTGTTTTTTCCATAGCAACAACATCACGCACATCTTCTACAACACAGATTACACTTTTATCTCTTTTAGGATTACTACATATATTACAAGGATCTGTGTCTGAAATATTATAACAAACACTACAATATTTTAAATTCTTCTTAGCATTTATAATTGAAGAAACAAATTCATTAGTTTCTTCTTCTGAGCAATTAAGTATATAAAACGCAAGCCTTGCTGCTGTTTTATGACCAATACTTGGTAATCTTTCAAAACTTTCTATTAGCTTTTCTATTGATGGTGAATATAATGACATCCTTTATTCCTCCAATTAAAGTCCTAATCCTGGTATATTATATTTTCCAAGAGATTGTGCTTGTGCTGAGTCAACTTGTCTTAAAGCTTCATTTACACAAGTTAAAACTAAATCTTCAAGCATTTCTACATCATCTGGATCTACTACTTCTGGTTTTATCTTTATTTCTTTAATCATTTTTTCTCCAGATACTTTTACTGTTACTGCTCCACCACCTGCTGAAGCTTCAAATTCCTTTGTAGCTAATTCTGCTTGTGATTTTTCCATATCAGCTTGCATTTTCTTTGCTTCTTTCATTAAATTTCCTAGATTCATTCCTCCGAATCCTCCCATTCCTCCTGGGAATCCACCTCTTTTTGACATTATAATTTCCTCCTTTTTATTTTATTCAACAATGTTAAATGGTATATCTGAATCACTTGCTAGTTTTTGCAAGTTTTCTTCTTCTGACATCTGATGTACATTACTACTTCCTGACAAATATTTTATTTGCATAGGCTTTCCACACGCCATAGATACCATTGTAGAAATTTCTTTCATATTTTCTGGCTTTTCTAAAACAGTTCTATTAAATGAACTCATACCATTTGGGAATTCTATCCCTACAGTCATATCATTTAATTCAGTCGCTTTTGAGCCATTCAAACTTGTACATAAAACAATTTTTCCATTTTGTTTTAACTCATTAATTATTTGTGGCCAATATTCTTCCGCTTTATTTGAGAATTTTGTAGTAGTTCCACCTGTTGTTTTGGTTCTAGGTATACTCCTATTTTGCGCGATACTACTATTATTTTGAACAACTCTATTTATTTGTTGGTTGCGCTCTGCAATCACATTATTTGTTTGCACATTATTAGCAGTTACTGTTATACCTTTTCCTGATTTTAAATATTTTTCAATTTTTTCAACACGTTCTTCTAAGTTAGAACTAACCTCAGCTTGTTTATTACACAATTTAATTATTCCAGCTTGAAATACTATAGTTTTTTGTGTTGACCATTTTATATCACTTTCTAGTTCTGACAATTTATATACTAAATCAATTAGCTTTTCTTTATCTACTTTATTTGATAATTCTTCAATTGCCTTTAATTCTTCATCAGTATACAAATCTAATTTTTTAGAAGTTTTAAATACTAAAATATCTTTAACATATTTAATCATTTCCCAAAGTAAATTTGTTATATCTTTTCCTTCATTTAAAACTACGTCTACTCCTTGTAATGCTTTATCTACATCATAATCAATAATTCCTTCTACTATATTATGAACATAAGTTATTTTAGGAATTCCTACTAAATCCCTAATCTTGTTTTCGTCTATTTTGTTTTCTCCATCTTGTACGCATCTCTCTAAAATTGATAAAGCATCTCTCATTGCTCCTTCTGCTAAAACTGCAATCATTTGCATAGCTTCATCTGTTATTTCTATATTACTCTCACTGCAAACTATTTTTAGTCTTTTTATAATATTATCATTAGATATTCTTTTAAAATCAAATCTTTGACATCTAGATAAAATTGTTGCAGGTAACTTTTGTGGCTCTGTTGTAGCTAGTATAAATTTTACATGCTCTGGTGGTTCTTCTAGGGTTTTAAGTAGTGCATTAAATGCCCCTGTTGATAACATATGAACCTCATCTATAATATATACTCTATATTTTGCTTTTGTTGGTAAAAAGTTTACTTCCTCACGAATAGCTCTTATATCTTCTACACTATTATTAGATGCCGCATCCATTTCAACAATATCTGTTAAAGACCCATTTAAGGCTCCTTTACATATTTCACATTCATTGCAAGGCTCTCCATCTTTTGGATTTAAACAGTTAATTGCTCTAGCTAGTACTTTTGCTGCTGATGTTTTACCTGTTCCTCTTCCACCATTAAATAAATAAGCGTGTCCTACCCTTCCTGCAATAATTTGATTTTTTAAAGTTCTTGTTATATGGTCTTGACCTACTATTTCTGAAAATGTTAGAGGTCTAAACTTTCTATAAAGAGCTGTGTATGCCAATTTTATCACATCCTTTATATAAAAAATGGTAGTTACTTTAAATCTCTCTATGGAAAGTATTCCACATAAAGATATCTACTTATTGCTGCTTCCTCCCGGACCTGACAAGGTTCATAGGTCTTTATTGGTCTACTCTCCATACAAAGATTTAAGGTACATACCATTCGTATTATATAATGAAATTTATTTTTTATCAAGTATAATTTTAATTTTTAGTTCTTTTAAATACAATATCATCTAAATTAGTAATTTCTTTTGAAGCTGTTCCATTTTCTACAACTCCTTCTACTGGTACATCTAAAGATATGTTTGCTTTATATTCTTTTCCATCTTCTGTTGTTAAGCTCAAATCAAATGTCAATTTTGCTTTTAAATCTTCTTCATTTACATTAGCACTTTTTAGTAATTGATTAGTTGTTATTTCACTATTTGTAGATATATCAGATGTATATTCTGCAACATTATTATTTGCATATCTAAAAAGTATAATTCCTCCTTGATTTCCTATTACTAAATTTTTAATATCTGACTCTAGCCCACCTGTATATTCTAAAGATTGTACTTCATTTTCTTCTGTATTACTAAAATTTCCTCCACTTTCTTCTATATTAGGTCTATAAAATTTAACTGTACCTAATTCTTTTTCTTTTTGAACATTTAAATTATCTATAACAATACTTTTTATAGCTTCTTCTTCCTTGTAATTATTATTCTTTTCTAAATAAATATATATATCGTTATTTTGATTTATATCAAAAGCCCAATTAGTGGCCTCTCCTTCTTGGTTTTTATCAACGCCATCTGATGTACTAATTAGAGTTATTTTTGTTATTTTAAATGGCATATTTGTTTCACCTTCTACTTGGTATCTCAATATCATTATCCCAGCAGCAAATAATATAATTGCTACTATCACAATTGTCATACAAATATGGAATGATTTTTTACTTGTTATATATTTTATCTTATCTCTCATAAATCCTCCTAAATTTTAGGTATTATTTTTCTTTAATTTTCTTAAATCTTTAAAAAAATTTTTTAATATCTTTTCACAATTTTCTTTCATAATACCTTTTTCTACTTCTACTTTATGATTAAATGGATAATCAAATAAATTTAAGACTGAGCCTGCCGCTCCTGTTTTTTCATCTAATGCTCCGATATATAATTTTTTTATTCTTGAATTTATCATTGCTCCTGCACACATTGAACAAGGCTCTAAGGTTACATACATTTCACAGTCTAAAAGTCTCCAAGCTCCTAATTTCTTACTTGCTTTTTCTATTGCTAAGATCTCTGCGTGTTTTGTCGTGTCCTTTTTTGTTTCTTTTAAATTATGAGCTCTCGCAATTATTTTTCCGTCTTTAACAATTACTGCCCCTACTGGGACTTCTAACTTATCATATGCTTTTTTTGCTTCTTTTAAAGCTTCCTTCATAAACTTTTCTTTTTCTTCCATATTAATTTCCTTAAATAAAAAAATGGTGTACCAGAAGGGACTCGAACCCCCTACCTCTTCCTTAGGAGGGAAGCGCTCTATCCTGGTGAGCTACTGGTACATATTTAATTTAAATCTTTTTTATAACGCTTTAATTATAAAATATTAAACCAAAAAAGTCAACAATTACAAATCTTTCATTGACTTTAATAAAAATAATATACATTTTTTAATAATTTTACTTTTCCTTGACAATGTCTGTTATAATATTATAGGTGATTATAATGCAAAGAATATTAAGTCATATGAGAAAAGCAATAGAAGAATATAAAATGATAGATGAAGGAGATAAAATCGCTTTATGTTTATCTGGAGGGAAAGACTCAATAACAATGCTTCATGCATTCAAATCTCTACAAAGATTTTATCCTAAAAAATTCGAATTAGTTGCAATTAGTATAGACCCTGGTTTTGAATTTTTCGATACTAAATTTTTACAAGAAATATGCGATAATTTAGAGATACCTTTATTTATTGAGAAAAGTCATGCAAAAGAAATTGTTTTTGATATTAGAAAAGAAAAAAATCCTTGTTCATTATGTGCTAATTTAAGAAGAGGTGTTATCAATTCTGTAGCAATACGTGAAGGATGTAATAAAATAGCTTTAGGTCACAACCAAGACGATGTTTTAGAAACATTTTTATTAAACTTATTATATACTGGAAATATTGGCACATTTGCACCTATGAGCTATATGGATAGAACTAAAATAACTTTAATTAGACCTTTAATATATACACCTGAAAAAGAAACAAAAAGGTTTATTAAAAAGAATAATTTATCTGTAATGCCTAAAGTTTGTCCAATGGATGGAACTTCTAAACGTGAAGATATGAAACAATTAATTTATACTTTAGGAAAAAACATTCCAATGGTTAGGGCAAATTTATTTGGAGCAATCCAAAGAAATCTTCCAGAATGGAAACTAGATAAAAAATAATTTAAAACCCACAGTTATGAAACTAACTGTGGGCTATTTTTAGAACAATTTTAAAATCAGGAGTTATTTCTTCTCTTCATTTCACTTGGGCAAACGCATAATAATCTTCTCCACTTTTAAGTAGATAATCATTTGCGTTTTGCAACTTACATTTAGTACCTCTAACCTTTGGGCAATCTAACAAATATATCATTCTTTGTCTTTGATTTACCATAAGTTCAGGTTCATCGCTTACTTTCTTGTGATGAGCAGTTTCTTTCCTATAAGGAAAACAACTACTATCAGAAAAGCAAATATGTACTGGACAAACAATCCTCTTTTCAAAATCATATTCTTCAGAATCTGCCAGTAAAATTCTAATCTCCTCTCCTTTTTCAATCATCCTAAAGATACTCTGGCTTGCCGTGGACATTTGTCCTCCCTTCTTTAGCTAACAACTTAGCTAATAATCGGCTACCAAATATTTACATATTAATATTATAATATATTTTTTTAACAAAATCAATAAGTGCTGTTTTTTGACCCCGTCCCAAAAAACAGCACTTATTTCTATTTTACGATTGCTACCATTGCATCTTTTAAATCTTCTAATTTCTTTCTAGCATCCTCATCAGAAGAACCTTTAACACCCATATATAGTTTTATTTTAGGCTCTGTTCCTGATGGTCTTACACAACACCAAGCGTCATTTTCTAATTCATAATATAAAACGTTTGATTTTGGTAATCCTGTAGATTTTACTTCTCCTGTTTCCATATTTTTGTTAACATCTTTTTCTATGTCTTTAAATTCTAATACTTTATAATCTCCTATTTTTTCTACATCTGTATTTCTCATATTAGTCATCATCTCTTGGATTTTTTCTGCTCCTTCTGCTCCTTCTAATACAATTGACACTTGTGTTTCTTTATAATATCCATATTTTTTATAAATATCTTCCATTGCGTCCCATAAAGTTTTTCCTTTTGATTTATAATAACATGCTGCTTCACAAAGTGCCATTACTGCTGCAATTCCATCTTTATCTCTTGCATAATCTCCTATTAAACAACCATAACTTTCTTCAAATCCAAATACATATGTTTTATCTTTATTTTCTTCTGCTTTTTTCATTACAGCTCCAATGTTTTTAAATCCTGTTAAAACTTCTATACATTCTAAGCCATATTCTTTTGCTATTGCTCTTGTTAAATTTGAAGACACTATTGTTGTAATAATCATACCATCTTTTGGTAATATTCCTTTTTCTTTCATTTGAGATATTCTATATTCTGCAATTAGTAGTGCTGACATATTTCCTGTATATTCCATATATTTTCCTGTTTTACTATCTTTTGCAAATATTCCTAATCTATCTGCATCTGGATCTGTTGCTAATACTACATCTGCATCTACTTTTTCACCAAGTTCTAGTGCTAATTTAAATGCTTTTTTATCTTCAGGGTTTGGATAACTAACTGTTGGGAAATTTCCATCTGGGTCTTTTTGCTCTGGTACTACATATACATTTTCTAATCCTATTTCATGTAAAAGTCTTTCTGCTACAGTATTTCCTGTTCCATGTAAAGGAGTATAAACTACTTTTAATGTTTTTCCTTCTTCTTTTACAACTTCTGGATTTAATACTTTAGATTTTAACACTCCTAAATATTTATCATCCATTTCTGTTCCAATTACATTAAATAAACCTTTTTCTTCTGCTTCTTCTCTTGAAATTTCTTTTATCTCACTATAGCTTTCAACTGCTCTTACTTTTGCTATTATATCTTTATCTCTTGGAGCTACTATTTGAGAGCCATCATCCCAATATACTTTATATCCGTTATATTTTGGTGGATTATGACTTGCTGTTATCATAACACCTGCTGTACATCCAAGTTCTCTTACTGCAAATGATAATTCTGGAACTGGTCTTAAGTTTTGGAATAAATATGTTTTTATTCCATTTGCATTTAATATTAATGCTGTTTGCATACTAAATTCTTTTGACATTCTTCTAGAGTCATAACTAATTGCTACTCCCTTATCCCCTGTTCCTTGTTCTACTATATAATTTGCTAATCCTTGTGTTGCTTTTCCTACTGTATATTTATTCATTCTATTTGTTCCAGCACCTATTACTCCTCTTAATCCTGCTGTTCCAAATTCTAGCTCTTTATAAAATCTATCTTCAATTTCCTTTTCATCATCTTTAATTGATAATAATTCCTTTTTAGTTTCTTCATCAAATTCTGGGCTTTCACACCATTTTTTGTACTCTTCCATATAATTCATTTTTAATTCCTCCATTTTCTTTTATATTTATTTTTATTAAAAAGTGTCGCAATAAAAGTGCTTTTTAAAATATATCTAAATAAACACCTCCTATGCGACTTTTCTTTAATCTAATTTATGAAATTTTTTATATAATTCTCTAGCTGTTTTTGGACAGTCCACTCCTGCTGAATCTGCATTTTTTACTGGTGCAAATTCTTCTTCTCTTTTTACTCTTAAGACTGCCATATCATCTACTTCACTAAATGCATCAAAAAGGAACGCTTCAAATTTATAAGCATTTGGTGAATCTGGCTTTACTAAATTACCATCTTTATCTATGTATGTTGCTTTCTTATATGCAACATGATAAGGAAGTGGTTCTGCTCCCATTCTTTCTATTGCATCCACACTAAATAGATTACATAGAATATGAGATTCTCCATATAATAATTCTCCATCTTTATCTCTTGCTTCTGCCATTTCATCTGTTATTTCTGAATATTCAATTACATTTGGCTTTCCATTTTTTCTGCAAAATACTCCTACTTTTTCATGAGGGTTAGCTTTTACAACAGATTTACAAGCAACTGTTACTTTCTTATCAATTGCAATTCCCATAAGAACTGGGTCTACCATATTTACAAGGCAATTATCTACTCCACCTATAAATACCCATTCTACTCCTAATTCTCTCATCTTTTTTGTCATTCCGTCTTTAACAAGTGACTCGTAAACTCCGCCATGTCCATCTGCTGCAAGTTTAATTAGTCCATCTTCACCAATTAGGATTTTACCTTCTGTATCCATCATTGGTAATTCTCCTTGGATAAAGAAGAATAAATTTTTATCTTTTTCATATCCAAAATATTTATGCTCTCTAAAGAAATCTTCTGTTTCTTTATTGTTTTCTTTGCTAGTCATAATAAACCAAGGAATTGTTACTCCGTATTTTTTTCCTTCTTCTTTTAGTCCATCACATAATAATTCAAATAAAGATTTGTGTGAATCTAGACCTATATCATAAGTTCCTTTTGGTCCTGAATGACCAAGTCTTGTTCCCTGTCCTCCAGCCATTGTAACTGCTGCTAATTTTCCTTCTTTTATTGCTTTTTTACCAATATCTTCGTAATATTTATATTTGTCTCCTAATTTAAACTTATCTAAATAATCTATTGGTGTAATTTCATCTTTACTGTTTTTTACTTCTTTTTTTGTACTTTCATACAAACTATTTACAAGTTCAAAATCAATTTCTTCAATTTGCTCTAATAATTTTTTCTTATGAGTATCATCTAGTTTGTCATAATGATTTAATAGATGCTCTTGCCCATATTTTTTTAAAATAGCTTTTACTTCTTCTAATTTATCATCCATTTTGACAACTCCTTTTTGTAAAATATTTATATTTTAATATATATACTATTTTAAAAAAAATATCAACCTTTTTTAAATTTTATTTTTCTATTTTCTTTTCTCCCGTAGTACTTAAGACCTTTTCATATTGATTTATAATATCTGCAAAATGTTTGCCAACTTCCTCTACGTCATAACAATCTATGATTTTTACTTTTTCTTTTTTACTTATCCATTTTTCTATATTCTCATTTATATTTTTTATATAATTTTCTTTTCCTTTTATTAAAATTATTAAATCTTTATCTTCTTTTACATCTCTTTTTATTTCTTTGAATTTATTTAGATCGTCATTTTTCCAATTGATTTTAAAAATATTACTCTTTTTTTCTTCTTTTAAATTAATTCTTGACATTAAAGTTTTCATAGTATCTTCTAAATTATTTTCCGTCAAAACCACAATATTTTTATTTTCTTCTAAGTTCTTCTCAATATAAGGTAAAGTTATCATTTCAAAATGATAATCGCTTGCATAAAATGCACATGTTTTTTCTTTCGTTATTTGATTTTTACTCATTAAAAAACCTCTCCTTTTCTTTTGGAAGCATACGGAAATAAAGTTTTTCTCTATCTGCTTACTGGTAAATTTTACCATTTCTTTACAAATATGTCAATATTATTTCAAATATATTTCAAAAAAAGTTTTCGACATTTTTTTCAAAAATAATTAATTATAACAAAATATGTATAAAATATTTTTTATTTGTTAATACTTAAAACAAGAAGATTTTAGAAAAAAAGTTTTTAGGAGGTAACTTATGAAAAAAATATTAAATTTATTTAAAAATTCCAAGGTAAAAATGGTAATTATTTTAAGTTTTTTACTTTTCTTATATACAACAGTTTGTGCATTTTCTTATGCTGAAAATGTCTCAACAGATATTGCAAATAGCGTTTTTAGATTACATGTAATTGCAAATAGTGATAGTAAAGAAGACCAAGATTTAAAATATAAAGTAAGAGATAGCTTACTTAAATATATGAAAGAAATTTGTGGTGATTGTAAAAGTAAAGATGAAGCAATCGCCTTAGTTACAGAACATCAAGAGGAATTTAAACAAATTGCCTTGCAAACAATTAAAGATAATGGTTATTCTTATGATGTAAATATTAGTATAGGTAATTTCGAATTTCCTACAAAAGATTATGGAGATATTTCTTTACCTGCTGGATACTATGATGCTTTAAGAGTTGAAATTGGTGAAGCCAAAGGTCAAAACTGGTGGTGTGTAATGTTTCCTCCTCTATGTTTTGTTGATGTAACTTCTGGAGTTGTTCCAGAGGAGTCTAAAGAACAATTAGAGGATAACTTGTCAGAAGAAGAATATGCTCTAGTTTCTGAGGATTCTGATGTGAAAATACAATTCAAATTTAAAATACTTGAATTTTTCAACGAAAATGGTTTTATAACTGCAAAAAAATAGTTGCAAAGTATTTAACTTTATGTTATATTTAAGGAGTAATAGAGTGTAATAATATACACTCTATTTTTATATGAAATAGCGAATAATTAATTAATGGAGGTAATATAATTGGAAAAATTAGTAGTTACAGGACCTACTCAATTAAAAGGAGAGGTTGTAATAAGTGGAGCAAAAAATGCAGCAGTAGCAATTTTACCTGCAACACTTTTAATAGATGGTGTTTGCACTATTGAAAATTTACCACACATTAGTGATATAGAAATATCTTGTAAAATACTAGAAAAATTAGGTGCTAAAATCACTTGGAATGATAAACATAGTATTACTATAGATACTACGAATATTACAACAACAAAAGCACCTTTAGATTTGACAAGCAAATTTAGAGCTTCTTACTATTTAATAGGAGCTATGCTTGGCAGAAAAGGTGAAATTGAAGTTGGTATGCCTGGTGGTTGTAAGTTAGGTGCAAGGCCTATTGACCAACATATCAAAGGTTTTGAAGCTTTAGGTGCTACAGTTACTGTAGAAAAAGGAAAAATAAATGGTAAAGCTAAAAAATTAAAAGGAAATTCTATATATATGGATATAGTTTCTGTTGGAGCAACTATTAACGTAATGTTAGCAGCAGTACTTGCCAAAGGAACTACAACAATAGATAATGCTGCAAAAGAGCCACATATAGTTGATGTTGCAAACTTCTTAAATACAATGGGAGCTGATATTCGTGGTGCTGGAACTGATGTAATAAAAATTAATGGTGTTGAAAAATTACACGGAGGAGCTACATATTCAGTAGTTCCTGACCAAATAGAAGCTGGAACATTTATGCTAGCAGCAGTTGCAACAAGAGGAGATTTAACTTTAAAAAATTGTATTACAAAACACTTAGAATCTATAACAGCTAAAATTATAGAAGTTGGTGGAAATGTTGAAGATAACGGTGATAGTATCCGTGTTTGGTGCAACAAAAGACCAAATAAAGCAAATATAAAAACTTTACCATATCCAGGATTTCCAACAGATTTACAACCTCAAATGGGTGTTGTACTTTCTCTTGCAAATGGTACTAGTGTTATTAATGAAAGTATTTGGGATTCAAGATTCCAATATACAGATGAATTAAACAAAATGGGAGCAAAAATAACAGCTCAAGGGAAAACAGCATTTTTTGAAGGTGTTAAAAAATTATATGGTGCACCAGTATATTCTACTGATTTAAGAGCAGGAGCAGCTCTTGTAATTGCTGGAACTGCTGCACAAGGTGAAACAGATATTTATAATTTACAACATATTGACCGTGGATACGAAGATATAGAAGGAAAATTTAGAAAAATCGGAGCAAATATTAAAAGAGTAACAGAAGAATAAGGAAGTAAGAAACAATGTTTAATTTTTGTAGTTTATATAGCGGAAGCAGTGGAAATAGTCTTTTTGTAGAAACTAAAAATACTAAAATTTTAATTGATGCAGGTGTTAGTTGTAAAAAAATAGAAACCGCTTTAAATGATATAGATATTGACCCTAGATCTTTAGATGGAATTTTAGTTACACATGAACATATAGACCATGTTCAATCTTTAGGAACTTTATCTAAAAAATTCAATTTACCTGTATTTGTTAATCAAGAAACTTTAGATGCTATGCCAAAACAAAGAGATAAAATATCAGATGAAAATATACACATTTTTAAGGTAGCTGATAAATTTGAAATTGGAGATTTGTTAATAAAACCATTTTCAATTCCTCATGATGCCGCAAATCCTTGTGGTTTTAGCTTATATAAGGATGATAAAAAAATAAGTGTTGCAACAGATATTGGTCATATGACAAATAATATATTAAAAAATTTAGAAGAAAGTTTATTTGTTATGTTAGAAGCAAATTATGACCCAGAGGTTTTAAGATATTCCCCATATCCATTTTCTTTGAAAACAAGAATTGCAGGTCCTACTGGTCATTTATCAAATGAAATTGCTGGAAAAACTATCTCACACTTGATACAATCTGGCTTAAAAAATGCAATGTTAGGGCATTTAAGTAAAGAAAGCAACTTTCCAGAACTTGCTTACCAAACTGTTGTTGATGAATTAATTTCTAAAAATTATAATGAGAATAATCTTTCTCTTAGCGTTGCTTCAAGAGATTCTCATAGTAAAATTATTAATATAAAGGAGTAATAGCCTTATATGTTAAATATACATATAGTTTGCGTTGGCAAAATAAAAGAAAATTATTTAAAAGATGCTATAGATGAATATAGTAAACGATTATCTAGATACTGTAAATTAGATTTTATAGAACTTCCTGATGAGAAAATTCCTGATAAATTAAATTCTAGTTTAGAATTAGAAATTAAAGAAAAAGAAGCAAATAAAATTCTTTCACATTTACCCAAAGATAGTTTTAAAATTGCTTTAGATTTGAAAGGTAAAGAATTTTCTTCTGAAGAATTTTCTAAAAAACTAGACGAAATCTCAATGGAAAACAGTCATATTTCTTTTATTATTGGCGGTTCTTTGGGGTTAACTAAAGAAGTTTTAGATAATTGTAACTTAAAAATTTGCTTTTCTAAAATGACTTTTCCACATCAATTGATTAGAGTATTTTTATTAGAGCAAATTTTTAGAGCTTTTAAAATTTCACATGGTGAAACTTATCATAGATAATACATATTTTTTATATTTTGTAGAGAAAATACTAAAATGGAAATAGGTGCCTATAAACCATAGAGATTTTCTCTACAAATTTAATATCTTAATTTGTTTTTTTCTAATTCTTTTAATATTTTTTTGGATAACCTTTGAATAACTAATTTTCTTACTATAAAAAATATTGAAATAAATAATATTAGTTTCATAAACACCTCTCAAATTCTATTTTTTATCTAGTTTTTCTTTTATCCTTTCAATTTCTTCTATACTTAATCCTGTTGCTTTTTCTATTTCCTTTTTATCATATCCCATTTTTAATAAATTATTTGCCACCTCACGTAGTCCATTTTTTCTTCCGCTCTTTTCTTCCTATATTTAAATTAATTTCTCCTGCTCGTTCTTCCCCAATTTTTATTCCTTCTCTTTTCCCCTCTTCTCTTTGTCTTTTAAAATCTGCATCTATTCTTTCTTTTAATGCTAACATTGTTCCTTCTCCTCCTTCATTTAACTCTATTATAAATTCTTCTATTTCTTCAGGTATCATATTTCCAGATAAAGCTATTCTTACTACTTCATCCATCTCTTTCTTTTCTTCTGCATTTATTCTCTTATAAACTTCTCTGATGCTTTCCAAAAAATCATTTGTATCTCTTATCTTTTCTAAATACATTACCTTATCTAACAAACTATCACTTTCTAATAATTCTTCCTTTGTATAATCATTTACATCTTCTAACCCATAATTTCCTAAATTCTTCACATTTCCTAATATTTTTTCAATTCCATTGTCTATATCTTCTTGTATTTCCAACAAGCTTGTTGGTACATCCCATTTATCTGGTCCTGTATGTATTACTGAAGCCAATACCATAGCCTCTTTTTCTTCTTTTCCTTTTGCTTCACATGTTCGCATTATTTCCATTTCATATTTTAATATTTTAAATGGCATATGATAATCTTTTTTAGTTTGACGTTCTATGAGAAAGAATACGTTTCTGTCTTTCATTTTATATATTATATCTGCTTCTAATACTTTTCCTCCTTTTTGTCTAAATTCTTTATCATATAATTCCACTTCATCCAGTTTTAAATTTAAATGAAATTTTTTATTTAGATGTTTTACTCCTTCTTTTTTTATTGATATTATATTTTTAATTATTTTATCATGTTTTTTGTCTACTTCTGACTTTTCCATTTCATATTTTTCTATATATACTTGTACTTCTTCTAAAATGAAATTTCTAAATGCTTCATTTGACATACATTTAACAAATTGTTCATGTGTAAATTCATGTACACTTCCTACTAATTCTGCCATATTTTTTATCACCTCTATTGTATTATTATTAAAGTTTAAAGTCAAGATTTATTTTGAAGTAAATTGCAGTTTTCTTTTAATAAAACTATAACTTTTTTATTGTTTTCTTTATTTTTCTCATGTTTCCTCTTATTTTTAATTTGTTTTAATTGAGTTTTAATATTCAAGAATTGAAATTTTTAATTTAAAATAAATTCCACAAAAATAAAATCTAATTTTAAGATCTAATACAAAATAAATTAATATAAATGAATATATTTAAATAATTGTTAAAAATAAATATATATTTTTCTATTTATTATTATACAGCAATTCACCACTTTCTTTGTTAGCTTTTTATTATATTGGAATCTACAAGAGCGAATCTCTCTTTAAGAATTAATATTTCTATGATTTAAAGTGTAATCATAATATCACTTTAAACCGATTATGTCAATAGATATTTTTAAAAATTTTTTTACTCCTCTAGAAAGCACTAATAAACTATCTACTAATGCTTTTATGACAGCATTTTGCATATAACAGTACTTGCAATTATTCCGGCAATATCAGCTGCTAATGCAGCTAATAAAATATATCTTGTCTTCTTTACTTTTATACAGCTTGTATAAACTGCAATTGTATATAGAGTTGTTTCTGTTGAACCCATTATTACTGATGCAATATTTCCTATTAAACTATCAACTCCACAATTTTTCATAATGTCTGTTGCAACCGCAATTGAACCGCTTCCTGATATTGGTCTTAATATAGCTAATGGCATAAGCTCACTTGGAAAATTTAACATATCAAGAATTGGGCTTGCTAATTTTATAATTAATTCTAAAACTCCTGAACTACGTAATGCTCCAATTGCTAAAAATAGTCCTATCAACGTTGGCAAAATACTTAAAGTTGTTTTAATTCCTTCTTTTGCTCCTTCTAAAAAAGTATCAAATACTTTGTTTTTTTCTTTTACGCCATACATAACAATTAGTAAAATTACCATAGGCATTGCTACACTTGATAAAAAATTTATTATTTTCACTTAATTTTCTCTCCTTTTGTAAGTTTGATTACAATTTTAGCAACAGTAATACCAACTATTGCTGCAATTATAGTTGCAATCCAAGTCGGAAATACAATTGAAGTTGGATTTATAGAACCTAACGAACTTCTAATTGCAATAACAGTTGTTGGAATAATTTGTATTGATGCTGTATTTATTACTATAAACATCATCATTGAATCTGATAAAGTATCTTTTTTATTATTTTCTTCTTGCATAGATTTCATTGCCTTTAACCCTAAAGGAGTTGCTGCATTTCCTAACCCCAATATATTTGCTACCATATTCATCGATATTTCTTTTTTAATTTTTTTATTTTCTCTTAATTTAGGGAACAAGAAATTAAGCGCTGGTTCTAAAACTTTTGTTAAATTTTCTATTAAGCTAGTCTTACTCGCAATCTGCATAATTCCACTCCAAAGACACATACTACCTAATAAATCTATTGATAAGGTAATTGCCGAATTAGTGCTTACGAAAATAGAATTATTCAAATTTTCCAAATTTCCTGAAAAAATTGCATAAGAAAATGATATTATTATAAAAATTGGCCAAACTATATTTAACATACTATCACCACTTAATTTTATTTAAGAATTACACTTTTTATTCCAAATGTAATTGACCAAGTCTTTTATTTATGATATAGTAAACCATAAGCAATGGATTGTTTATATATAACATTTAAGGAGGATTGATTTAATTATGAAATCAACAGGTATTATTAGAAGAATGGACGAACTAGGTAGAGTAGTAATTCCAATTGAAATAAGAAATCAGTTTAATATAGGACAAAAAGATCCAATTGAAATTTATGTAGATGGCTCTTCAATAGTGTTAAAAAAATTCGAACCTAATTGTATCTTTTGTGGAAATACAAAAAATTTATTAGAATATCATAATAAATTAATTTGTAAGGATTGTTCTAAAAAAATAGGTGATTTAAAAGAAAATAAAACAAAATAAAGAAGAAGTTTATTCTTCTTCTTTATTTATAAATAATTTATATATTTCATTTTTATTTACATTTCTATCTTTTGCAATTTTTTTAATAATTTCTTTTTTATCTAAACCTTGTTTTTCATAGTACTTATAATGTTCTTCTATACTTAAATCACATAGTTCATTTTCTTTTACTTTGTTATTTCCTTCAATAATTAAAACCATTTCACCTTTTAAGTTCTCTAATTTTTCTAGTATTTCGTCTATATTTCCTCTTATAAATTCCTCATGAATTTTAGTTATTTCTCTAGCAAGAACTATTTTTCTATCTTTATCTAATATTTTTTCCAAATCTTCTAAAGTATTTTTTATTTTATGAGGTGCTTCATAAAGAATTACTGTTTTATTTATATCTCTTATTTCCTCTAATTTTTCTTTTCTATTTTTCTTATTTAATGGTAAAAATCCATAAAAACAAAACTCTTTAGTACTAATTCCTGAAGTAATTAAAGCATTAACAAAAGCACATGCACCTGGAATTGGAACTATTTTTATGTTTTCTTTAATACTATTTTTTACTATTTCTTCTCCTGGATCACTAATTCCTGGTGTTCCTGCATCTGATACTAATGCAATATTTTTTCCTTCTTTTAATTCTTTAATTAAATATTCACATCTGAACTCTTCATTATGACGGTGATAACTAATCATTGGTTTTGAAATTTCTAAATGATTTAATAATTTTAATGTATGTCTTGTATCTTCTGCCGCTATTAAATCCGCTTCTTTTAATACTTTTATTGCTCTTAATGTAATATCATCTAAATTTCCTATTGGAGTTGCAACTAAATATAAAGTTCCTTCTTGGTTTTGTTCCATTTTTTTCCTCCTATTTTCATTTTCTTGCTTTTTATCATTATATTTTTCTTAAATTTATATTTTATGATAAATCTTTAATATTTCCTCTGTATAATTTCCTTTATCATCATAAATATATAAATTTTTATCTACTTTTAAATACTGCTTAGCATTTTTAATTCCCTTGATTAATACCAATTTAGGTGGTTTATTTATATTTGAATATACAAATCTCATTTCTTTAGGCTCTATTTTATATTTTCTTAAAAGACTTAAAATATCTACTAATCTTTCAGGTCTATGTACCATATAAAACTCACCTTTATCTTTTAATAAGTCTTTCGATATTTTTATAAAATCTTCTAAAGAAGCTGTTATTTCATGTCTTGATATGATTTTTCTTTCATCATCATTAATTATACCGCTACCCACTTTTTTATATGGTGGGTTTGTTACTATTGTGTCAAATGTTTGATTTTCATATATTTTATTTAGGTTTAAAATATTTTCATTTAAAATTTCAAATCTATCTTCTAAATTATTTAGCTTACTACTTCTTTTTGCCATATCAGCTACTTCTTCTTGCAACTCTACTCCTATTACTTTACTTAAATTTGTTTTTCCGCAAAGTAATATAGGAATAATTCCTGTCCCTGTTCCTAAATCTAAAACTTTGCTACCTTTCCTTATATTTTTAGCAAAATCAGAGAGTAACACACTATCTATTCCAAAACAAAATCCTTTTTCATTTTGAATTATTTTTAAACCTTTAAATTCTAAATCATCTATTCTTTCATTTTCTTTTAAATTTACTTTCATTTTATTTTCCTTTAAACATTTTAATATTTTTAACATATTATATTATATAATAAAATAGTGAAAAAATCAAAGTTTAGAGGTATATTATGGAATATAATGAAAATAGAGGTGAT
Source organism: uncultured Clostridia bacterium (assembly GCA_944387555.1). Taxonomy (GTDB): domain Bacteria; phylum Bacillota; class Clostridia; order TANB77; family CAG-508; genus CAG-269. Next base: position 68,105 of record CALXFH010000001.1, read on the forward strand.
AAAAAACCACCTCATAAAAAACAATTTAATTTTCATACTTGTAAAAATAACACAGTTAAATCACTAAGAGAAGTTGAATATTTTTTAAATAATCTAAGAGATTTTAAACGTTATTTACATTTATATAAATTCTTTAAGAAGTAGGCTTTTGAACAGTGTAAACTTCATTAAACTCCTCATTTTCTGTCCCATCTATTAATATTTTTATACTATTTACTTCATTTAATTGTGTTAATGTATTTACTATAGAATTTATTAAATTTTCTTTTGCTTTTTCATCTGTTTTATCATAATTTAAAAAGTCAGATGAAAAAGTTAGTGTTAGACAATCTCCTTCTAGTTGTGTGCTTAACAACTTTGTATTTTCTGGAATAATTCTTTCTTTTCCTTCATCTTTGGGTCCTTCTATTAATAAATCTACTATTTTTTCATATGGATTTTCTAATATTTCCTTTATATCTACTAACCTTGCTTCTGGCTCTAACTCTTTAGTTTCTTTGTTAGGAAAATATAAACTTACAATTGTTTGTCTTGATTGTTCTTCTGATATTTCTTCTTGAGGTGTGTATTCTTCTACAATTTGTTGTTCTTCCGTTTTATTTTTTCTTAAATAATTAATTAAAAAATATCCACCAACTACCAAAATTATAAGTAAAATAGAAAATATTATAATTATTTTTTTATTTTTCATTTTATCCTCCTTCTTCTTTTTTATTATTATATTCAATTTTATTATTTGTTTGTCCTTTTTAGAACATGAATTTCAATTCATTTTTTACATATATTTTACATTTATTTTAATAGTATTATTATTTTTGCTTTTGCTCTGTTTTTTACAATATTTTACATTTGACAAAATGCCGATTTCCGTATAAAATTAAGGTGTTGAAAAGTATATTTATATAGACAGAAAGGAAGATTTTGTCATGAATAATGAATTATTACATGTAGGTCTTGATGTGGGCTCTACAACTGTAAAGATTATAGTTATGGATAAGGACCTAAATACCATATATAAAAACTATCAAAGACACTTTTCAGATACAAAAAATACTGTATGTAGTGTCTTAGAAGATTTATTATTAAAATATCCAAATAACACATACACACTAGCTTTAACAGGTTCTGGTGCTATGTCTGCTGCTAAATTTTTAGGGGTAGACTTTATTCAAGAGGTTGTTTCTTGTAAAAGAGCTGTTGAAAAATACATACCAAGAACTGATGTTGTAATTGAGCTTGGTGGTGAAGATGCAAAGATTATTTATTTTGACCAATCTATAGAGCAACGTATGAATGGTACTTGTGCTGGTGGTACAGGTGCGTTCTTAGACCAAATGGCATCACTACTTCATACTGATACTCAAGGATTAAATGAGCTTGCAAAAAATTACAAGACTATTTATCCTATTGCATCTCGTTGTGGTGTTTTTGCTAAAACTGATATTCAACCTTTAATTAACGATGGTGCTGCAAAAGAAGATATTGCTGCATCTATTTTCCAAGCTGTTGTAAACCAAACTATTAGTGGTTTAGCTTGTGGAAGACCAATTAGGGGTAATGTTGCATTTTTAGGAGGGCCACTTAATTATTTACCAGAATTACGTAAAAGATTTATAGAAACTCTTCATTTAAAGGATGATGAAATTATAGTACCAGAAGAAGCTCATCTTTTAGTTGCTAAAGGTGCTGCTTTAGATTCTATAAATACAACTCCTATTACACCTGATGAATTAGCTAAGAAAATTCAAAATTTAAGAGTTTCTCATGATAATACTTCAAAACCATTAGCCCCATTATTTAAAAATGATGATGAATATAAAGCTTTTAAAGAAAGACATGAAAAAGATAAGGTAAAAAGAGGAGATTTAGCTTCATACCAAGGTGATTGTTATCTTGGAATTGATGCTGGTTCTACAACTACAAAACTAGTGTTAATTGATAGAGATGGAAACCTTCTTTATTCTTTATATGGAAGCAATGAAGGAAACCCTTTAAAAAGTGTTATGGCAATGCTAAAAAAACTATATCATGAATTACCAGAAAAAGCAGTTTTAAGATATAGTGGTGTTACTGGATATGGTGAGCAGTTGATACAAACAGCTTTAAACGTTGACTTAAATGAAATAGAAACTATTGCACATTATACTGCTGCTAAAGAATTCGAGCCAGATGTTACAAGTATCGTTGACATCGGTGGTCAAGATATGAAATATATTAAAATGAAAAATGGTTCAATTGATAATATTATGCTTAATGAGGCTTGTTCTTCAGGTTGTGGTTCTTTTATAGAAACTTTTGCTAAAAGTTTAAATATAGAGATTTCAGAATTTGTAAAAGAAGCCATTAAATCTAAAACACCTGTTGACTTAGGTTCTAGATGTACTGTATTTATGAATTCTAAGATTAAACAAGCTCAAAAAGAAGGATATTCTGTTGGAGATATCTCTGCAGGACTTTCATATTCTGTTATTAAAAATGCTATACAAAAAGTTATGAAAGTAAGAGACGTAGAAACATTAGGAGACCATATTGTTGTACAAGGTGGAACTTTCTATAATGATGCAGTTTTACGTGCTTTTGAATTAATAGTTGGTAAAGATGTTGTAAGACCAGATATAGCAGGTCTTATGGGTGCTTATGGTATGGCTCTTTTATCTAAAGAACAATATGAAGCAAACCTTGATATGGAATATAGATCTACTATTTTAAAAGAAGATGAATTAGATAAGTTAGAAATCAAAGTTACACATACACGTTGTGGTATCTGTGAAAACCATTGTAAATTAACTATAAATAGATTTAGTAATGGTCAAATACATGTATCTGGTAACCGTTGTGAAAGAGGAGCTGGTGCTATTACAAAGAAAAAGGATTTACCAAATTTAGTTCAATATAAATATAAGAGAATTTTTGATTATACACCTCTAGAAGAACAATATGCTACAAGAGGAACTATTGGTATTCCTAGAGTTTTAAATATGTATGAGGATTATCCTTTCTGGTTTACTTTCCTAACTAGCTTAGGATTTAGAGTAATAATATCAGAAAAAAGTACTCGTGCAACTTATGAAAAAGGTATGGAATCTATGCCTTCTGAATCTGTTTGTTATCCTGCAAAACTTTCTCATGGACATGTAGAAAGTTTACTAGAACAAGGTATTAAAACAATATTCTATCCTTGTATTCCATATTCTAGAAAAGAATATGAAAAAGCAGATAACCATTATAACTGTCCTATAGTTATTTCTTATTCAGAGGTTTTAAAGAACAATGTAGAAGACTTAAAAGCTCCTGGTGTTAAATTTATTAACCCATTCCTTCCTCTTGATAAGAAAAACTTAGTTAAGAAAATATTAGAATTAGATGAATTTAAAGAATACAACTTTACAAAAGCTGAATTAGAGGAAGCTGCTGACAAGGCAGAGGCCGAATATCAAAAATGTAAGGCTGATATTAGACAAAAAGGTGCTGAAACTGTTAAATACATAGAAGAAAATAATTTAAAGGGAATTGTACTAGCAGGACGTCCTTATCATGTAGACCCTGAAATTAACCACGGTATTGATACTTTAATTACTTCTCTTGGTTTATGTGTTTTAACAGAAGACAGTGTTTCTGATAAAACAGAAGCAAAAAGGCCTTTAAGAGTTGTTGACCAATGGGTATTCCATGCAAGACTTTATGCTGCAGCTGACTTTGTTGGAAAACACGACTCATTAGAATTAGTACAACTAAATTCATTTGGTTGTGGTGTAGATGCTGTAACTACTGACCAAGTAGAAGAAATACTTTCTAGCTATGGTAAGATGTATACTTTAATTAAAATAGATGAAGTAAATAACTTAGGTGCTGTACGTATTCGTATTCGTTCACTTATTGCTAGTATGAAGAAACGTGAACAAGAAAAAATAGAAGCAAAAGCTGATGGAGATTACGGAATTCACAAAAAGATATTTACTAAAGATATGAAAAAGGAATATACTATATTATTCCCTCAAATGGCACCTATACATTTTGAACTTTTAGAAACTGCTGCTAGAGCTTCTGGATATAATATAGAGCTTTTGAGAAATTGTACTCAAAAAACAGTTGATACTGGTCTTAAATATGTAAATAATGATGCTTGTTATCCATCTATATTAGTTACAGGCCAAATGATTGAAGCTCTTCAATCTGGAAAATATGACGTTAATAAAACTGCTTTAATTATTTCACAAACTGGTGGTGGATGTAGAGCAACTAATTATATAGGATTTATTAGAAAAGCTTTAAAAGATGCAGGATTCCCAAATGTTCCTGTAATATCTCTAAACTTTGTTGGTATGGAAAAAATGCCAGGATTTAAACTAACAGTTCCACTTATTGAAAGATTATTTAAAACTGTAGTTTATGCTGACCTTTTACAAAAAATGCTAACTAAGAATAGAGCTTATGAGGTACATAAAGGTGAAACTAAAGAACTATTTGATAAGTGGATGGAAAAATGTAAAAAACTTCTTACAAAATCTACTAATAAAGAATTTAAACAAAGTATTTATGATATTGTAAATGATTTTGAAAAAATTGAATTAGATACATCAGTTGAAAAACCTAAAGTTGGTATTGTTGGTGAAGTTTTAATTAAATATCATCCATTTGGAAATAACCATGTTGCAGATATCTTAGAACAAGAAGGTGCAGAAGTTATTTTACCTGACTTTATGGGATTTGTTAAATTTATGGCAACACATAAAATCACTTTTAACAAGTTATTAAATACAAATAAAACTTCATCTAAAATCAGTAAAGTAGCTATTAAATTAATTGATATACTAGAAAAAGATGTTAAAATTGCTTTAGCAAATTCTAAGAAAGGTTATTTACAACCATGTGACATTTGGGAGTTAGAAGATAAAGTTAAGGATATTTTATCTATTGGTAACCAAACAGGTGAAGGTTGGTTCTTAACTGCTGAAATGATTGAATATATTGAGCATGGTATTCCAAATATTGTTTGTGTTCAACCATTTGCATGTCTTCCTAACCATGTTGTTGGTAAAGGTGTTATTAAAACTATTCGTAGTAAATATCCTGAAGCTAACATCTCACCTATTGATTATGATCCAGGTGCAAGTGAAGCTAACCAAACTAACAGAATTAAACTTCTTATGACTGTTGCTAAAGACAATCTAAAGGCTAAACAAAATAGAAAAAAAGCTATTGATAAAGAAAATGAGGAAGAAAATAGAAATACAGAAGAAACTAAAGTTGCAAATTAGTATCTCTTAACCATTTATATTAAAAAATATAACTAATTAAAGATTAAAACAACTCTATAAATTAGAGTTGTTTTAATTTTTCTATATTATATACAAAAAGTTGCATATACAGATTTAAACTTTTTGACTTTGTAATTCTCTTTAAAATTGGTATTATTTCTGTTCTTTTAATTTTATCCAGATCAAGAAGTCCTATTGAGCTATCTACAACTTCAATCGAGTTTTATCACAATTATTTGCTATTTTCTCTTCTTTAAAAGTAACATTTATCACTCCTATATGCGCTGCTCCTTTTACCCCTCCACCTGCTAAACACAAACCATTTTCCATAAAAATCACATATTCTATCTTATGTTTTAATTTTTTAACTGTGATTTATTGAAGGTTTTTACGTTTTATGTTATATTAGTATTAAAGTAATTTAAAAGGAGACCTATACAAATGAATAATTACTATAAAATATTAGAGGTTGATAGAGATGCTTCTTCTGAAGTAATAGAAAAAGCTTATAAAGCTTTAGCAAAGAAATATCATCCAGACTTACAAGAATCAAATATGAAGCAAGAAGCTGAAGAAAAGCTAAAGTTAATCAACGAAGCATATGAAATTCTTTCTAATCCTAATTCTAGGGCCAAATATGATGCCACATTAAAACAAAGTGAAGTTTCAGAAGAAGATTTTAATAGATTATCAGAAGAAAATAGAAATTTATATAATGAAATTAATAAATTAAAAAATTATAATTCTAGAAGTACCTATAATACTACTAACACTGATAATAATACTCAAGATAATTATTATGAAGAAGACGCACTTAGAAGACAACAAGAAGAATACCAAAAACAATATGAAGAACAATTGGAATATCAAAACCAAATACAACAAGCAAGAGAAAAAGCCTATCATGATGCTTATATTCAAGATTTAAAAAATAGAGGTTACAAAATTAAATACAAAAAAACGCCAAAAGAATATTTTAAAAATTTTCTCGCTTTGATTATAACTATTGTTATACTTATAGCTCTTTGGCATATTCCTTTTATTCACAACTTCTTTATAAAGTTATATGAAGAAAATGGCATATTACAATACATTGTAAATTTATTTACTTAAAATACATTATTTAAAAAGTAAAAATGGAAGATTAAAAATCTTCCATTTTACTTTTCTTTTACTGATTTACCTCAAAAGCTAATTTAAAATCTGTTCCTTCGTTTAATTGTACATAGAAATTCCAATCAAATGCATATCCTGATCCACCAGTTCCTTTACTTTCATCTACATAAAGACCTCCAGTTAAATCTGTTAAAGTAACTCCACATGAATATACGTTTCCTGTAACATCAAAACTATTTGCTTCAATATCATTATACTTATATGCATGTAGTTGTACATAGTTTTTAAAATCATCTATTGTTCTAAAATAGTTGCTCTTAAAATCTTCATCTAAAACATTATAAGCTGCTTGATAGTCTTGGTTGTTAATCATTAAGACAAATTTGTTAATATTCATTTGTACTTTTGTTTGTTCATTTCCATTTTCATATTGCTGATTAAATGCATCTGTGTTTATAGTATATGTATCCAATTTTATTGACACATCCATTGGATTTCTTCCGTCAAAAATATATAATTTACCATATGCATCTCTACAAACATATTCATTGTAATCGTCATATCTATTTACCATATATTGTTTTAGTTGTATAACTTTTACATCATTTATATTTTCTTGAATATATTGTTCATATGCTTCAAGACTTCCAAATCTTTTTTCTTTATATTCTTCATCCATCAAATCATAAATAATATCTGGTCTCCCTAAAGCTAATTTCTTATAGTAATCTAAATATCTCTGTGATATATACTCATCATTAATATTTATTTCTGTCAATATATTATTATCATTTTCAGGTATGTCAATTGCTTTGTTATCAATTTGTATATCATTTATATCTTGATATTGATTATCAAGAATTGGTTCAACTGAAAATGTCTCATTATTTTCATTAATATTAATAATGATATATAAGTCTTTTAAGTAAGTATTTTCCATGTTTTCTTCTATTCCATATACCACATATCTTTTTGTTGAATCATCTTGGCTATTTAACACATTCATTTTTAATGGTACGAAAAATATAGTTTCACTTATATCATCAACATGGTCATATACATTATCTTGTGTAACACCATTATTCTGTATATATTCTTGACTTAATATATTATATATACTAAGTTTTATTGAATTTTGTAATTCTTCATTTTCAGTTGCTCCCATATTTTCTATATTAGCCTTATTAACTGCTCCTAAATATTGATTTACACAATTTACAACTGTAAAGAAATCGTCTATATCATCTACTTCATGAAGAGTTAGTCTATTAGTAATAATTTCTTGCGTTTCTATATCATTAGCTATTTCAGTATATTGTCCTGCTTCTGTATTATCTAATTCATTTTTTCTTTGAAATAGAAAAACTACTATAGCTATAATTACAATAACCACAATTATAATTAATACTAACAATAAATATTTAAACTTTTTCACGAGTTACCTCCTTATTATTTTGAATAGTCTATTCCTCCGTTCCAGCCCCAGCCTTTCCATTCGTATGTTGCTGCCCAAGAATCTAGAGACTGTATTTGGATTCCTCCAACATTTGATGCTACCTGACCATTTCCTATATAAATTCCTACATGTCCTGCTTCATGACCACTACACATTGTTCTAGTTCCATCCGAATGAACAAATGCCTTGCCATAAACACAAGCACCTAATGGTATATTGTTTTTATCTGTTGAAACTATCCAAGCATTTGCTGCTTCTGAAGCACATGGTTTTGTTTGCTGCGGTTGTTGTCCTGCATTAAGATAAACTCTTGATACCCATGCTTGGCAATATCCTTTCCTTATTCCAAATGTATCTTGTGAAGATGCTATTTCTACAATTCTTTTTTGCATTTCTGTTGCTGTTCCATCTGTTGTTCCTGATGGTTTTTGGGCATCTTTAAATTGTTCATAATATTTTCTTGCTGCTTCTTGTCTAACAGCCAATCTTGGAACTCCTGGTCTTTCAAATATCCAACAGAATATTTCTGCTGCTTCTTCTGGTGTACTTGCATTTTTCCAATCTTCTGCTGTATATCCATGATTTCTCATTAAATTATATTCAGCATATCCATTAGCTCCTCCCCCTGGATTTAATTCTCCTAAAAGGAATTCTACTTGTGTATTTTCATCAGTCCAGTCAACACCTTTAGATGCCGCATACGCCTTTAATGCTGTATTTCTTCCGGCTAGTCCACTGACATAATCCTATTCCTCCTGTATTAACATTTTTTCCTCCTTCTATTGCGGTTGGACTAAATCCTGACTCACCTTCTATGTTACCCATAACTCCTGCTGCTGCTTCTTTGCTATATCCTGCATCTATTAAAGCCCACCATACCTTTTCTTGAATTGTACCGCCATATATTCCACTTACATCTGAGAAAGAGCCATTTAAAAATTCATTAAAATCGAACTCTGTTACACCATAATCATTTCCTGTTAATAAATATAATAAATATCTCATTAATCTTTCATGATTTTGTGTTCTTTCATTTTCTCTTAACAATTTAAATAGCATTTCTCTTCCTTCTACTAAGTTCTTTAATGGACATTCGTATACATGGCTTGGTAGTTTATAACAAACTTTTCTACCTATCATTATTATATCTAACTCATCATCTTGTTCATAATTATCTGTATTATCTTTTAGTTCACCATTTTGAGCAAAATATGTATTCGCTATATTTGCTATCTCTCTTATATTATTTTTAGCTGTATCTGTGCTTTGTACATCTTTTGCTGAAATTACTATTAAATAGTTTGAATTTTCTGTAGATATAATTGCTGCATCTTGAACAATACCACTTTGTTCTCCTGTTTTGTTCGCTGTTTCTCCTTCTACAATTGTTGATGGTATCATATCTGTAATTATTTGCATTTTTAATAAATTCATCATTTTATCTGAATATTCTTTACTAATGCATGTACCATTAAATATTCTTTGCAATATAGTTGAAACATTTCCCACTGTTGTATATGTTTGTTCGTTTCCTTCATATTCATTTTGCGACAATTCTCCCTCTAGTTTAGTACTACTATATCCATTACTTCTAAGATATTGATTAACTACATCTACTCCTTGTTGTATGTCTCCATTTCCTATTGATTTTAGTACGCTATTTGCTGCCGAATTATCATCTGCTGTTATCATTCTTTCTAAGTCTGCTGATATATCTTCTTCATTTATTCTTCCTAAACTAATCTCATTATATGCTGTCGCCATAATAAATATTTTTATAAGACCATTTGATTCAACTCTTTCATTATTTATACTAATAGCTTCTGATGTCTTATCCAAATTTACAATTCTTACAGAATATGTTCCTTCGGTTGTTCTATCTATATAATTTTGTATTTGTTCTTTTAAGTCTGCTTTTGTTTGTGGATTTAATGCTTGTGCTATTTCATCATTTAGCCTAAATGCATAATAAAAATCACCTTCTGCAGTATATTTTATTGGATCAACTGCTGAAATTGCACCATTCCAACCACAATCATAATATACTCTTTGTCCATCTTCTTCTCCTACATATATATTAACATGATAAGGATCTGTTCCATGAGCCCAGAAACAAATATCTCCCGGCTGTATATCATTTATGTTTTGTATTCTTTCCCAACCTTTACTATCTCCATAAGCTCCAAAACTACTATCATCTGTTGACTTTTGATATCCTGCTAAGTCTTTATATCCTGCTTCATATAAAACCCAACTTACATAGCTACTACAATCTATTGTTTTATGCCCACTTTCTGAAATAGGTATTGTATTTTGTGTATAATCTTGTAAATATGTAAATCCATTTTCTCTTACATAATCATGACATTGTTTAGCTATTTCTATTAAACCTTGTCCATTAATTAAACTACTGTCTCTTAAAATTAAATTCGTAAAGTTACTTGATTTTTCTATAACCTTAGAAGTTCCTCTTATCCATCTTTGGTAATCTCTATGTACTTCTTTAGTATTTGTTCTATTATCTCTTGTAGTTGTTATGTAAGTATTTTCGTCTTGTTGAACTGTACTGCTAGTTGGCAATTCGGTCACAATAGGTTCATCATCTTCGCTACTAGTATCATATTTTAAATCTGTTACTTCATTTAATATCCATGTTTGAGCTCTTGACAAAAATATATCAGTTGAATATGTTTCTTCTACTGAAACTTGTGGCTCATCTTCACCGTCACCTTCAGATATTATATGCGTCCTAAAGTTATCATTATCATTTATAGTTGTTTGTCTAACAGTCTCATGATATCTTTCTGTGTTTGTTGTAGTTGTTGTTGTTTTTGACTCTGCTATAGTTATTACTATTCTTGACTCTTTTACCAAATTAACTACCGCTACCGCAAATTGCGGATTTTGTGAAACCAATGCTAATGATATAGGAAATTCAAATGGCATTGCAAATTTTTCAACCATACTTTTATAATTTATTTTTTCTACGTTACCATCATTTTTCATCACATGAACTGTCCAGTCATTTGTATCCACTGTAAAGTAATCATTAATGTCGCTATCTCCATTGTTTACTTTATTATAAAATTCATTATATTCTATATATTTTAATTGCGTAGTAGAACCATCTATTTTAGCTCTTTCAAAATAGACCGCTCCTTGCAATCCATCTCCACCAAGATATGGATAATTAGTTACTATCTCTGCTTCTAAAAACCTATCTATATATTCTGCATTTTCTCCAAACCCAAGACTATTTGAATTCACCCCTAAATTATCCAGTTTCTTTTTTGCTTCTTCTAAATAATCCGGATCTATTTGTAAATTATTTCCTACTATCTGAATTTTTTCTGTTATATCACTAAAAATTTCAGATGCCTTATCTAGCACTCCTTCTATTACTCCCCAAAATAATGATACTAAGATTAAAGCGATTAAGGTAACAATAATTACTGGTTTTATTAAATTTTTCATACTTCTTATAATTGTTTTCTTTATTTGGTCCGAATTTAACATTTTCTCCTCCTTAAACGCTTATTTCTAAATTTAGTATCTCTTCTTCTCCATCTTTTCTTATATCAGTAAAATTAATTGATTTATCATCTCTTTCAGTGTTATATAATTTATTAAATTTAATTCTAAATGTTCTGCTTTCTCCTGGATTTAATGTTAAATATTCATTTGGTACCTCATTTCCAAACCATGTATATTTAACATTATTATTATCCTCAATATATATAGTTTCTGTATTATCTTTACTATCTATAGTAATTTGCTTATCTGAATTATTAGTGAAAACAAATTCATATTCTTCATAATCATAATAAATATATTTATTGATTATAGAAACATCTAGTCCTTCTACGCGACCTTTTTTATCCATTTGAGATTTATCAATAAATTCATTAATATTTAACTTTTTCTCTTCATTTTCTTCTATTACTGTAAAATAATCTTCAATAAATTCATTATCAATTGTACCTGTAGCCATAATATCTCTTATATATTTTATTCGATACGTCACCTTTCCTTTATATGCACTCCATGTTTCAAGTTCATAAGATTTTTTTTCACTAAAAACATCTTTAAAGTAATTATTATAAAACATATCTATAGTAGAAAACATTTCATTTTTACAATCTTCACTTAATAAACTGTAAGCACCTTCAACATTGTTTTCATTCCCATAATTTACAAACTGTTCTATTATATCCGTATCATTTTTTAATTTATTATCGGATATTTTCGAATCTGTCATAACTGGGTTAGTAGTTGATGGAGTATACTGAACATTTGATGCAGCATTTTCTCCATTATTTGCCACTTCTAAATTATTTTTCCTTATATTATAATTTATTATTTGAATAATTGCATATACAAGTATGCATATTCCTAATGCAAACCATATTTTATTTTTATTATTATAATAAAATAACCTTATTTTTCTAAGCATATTTCCTCCATCAATTACATTTCATTCATTTTTCTAATATTTTCATTGAATGTTCTTATTTTTTTATCTTCTACATTTCTTTCTCTCATTCTGTCTCCAAATGCTTTTAAGTCATCTTCTGTTTTAATCATCGAAGAAGCTCTAGCATATAACAATCTTTCTGCTGATGGTTTTTCTGCACCATCATCATCTAAGCCTTCCAATTTTTGTGCTGCTATAATTGCTTTATCATCTGTAATACCTTGCTTTCTATATTCCTTAGCCTTCTTCATTGCTTCTTCATATCCATCCATTCCAAATTTATCTCTATATAAATTTATCGTACTTTCAGATTTCTCCCATTCTTTATCTGCTTTTTCATTGTTTATTTCTTTTATTTCATCTCTTGTATATCTCCTTCTCATATAGTCACTTCTCATATCATTGAAAGTATCTTTTCCAGCACTTCCAATATTTCCTGCAATATTTGATACTCCATTTCCAGCACTTGCTCCAACACTTGCTGCTGCTGCACCATATGATACAATATTTGACCAATCTCCTGATGCAACTCCTGCTGCTACACCTGCAACGCCTACCGCTGCTCCTAGCGCTGTTTTTGTTGCTAATCTTGGTATTTTTCTTCCAACTGCTGTTATAGCCTTTCCTGTATATTTTAAACCTGTTGCCGCTATTGGATGTGCCTTTAATGTTCTTTTTCCTCTATTTCTTATTCTAGCAACAATATTTGGATTGTCTTGAGACTGAGTTTGAGCATTCGTACTCCTTGGTACCATTCTAATTTGCTCTGAATTCTGTTCCCTTGTTCCAGAATTTTCTGGTCTTTGTATTTGCTCTGAATTCTGTTCCCTTGTTTCAGTATTTTCTGGTCTTTGTATTTGTAGTGGTTCATTATTTGGTGCAATAATACCACTACTTGTTCTTATATATCCTGCTGGTAAATCTTCTGATTCATTGCCATCTCCATTCACTTGTGTAGGTGATAATCTCAAATTAGTCTGTTGATTATTAGTTAAGCTACTATCACTATTATTATTTCCACCAAAAGCTGCATCTATTAATTCATCTGTTGATTGTGCATCATTATCAGGTTTTCTTTCTGTTAATCTAGTTTTTCCTTTTTCTTCTCCATCTCCCAAAGCTGAAGCCTTTCCTCCATTTCCTCTTTTTGAAACTTGACCTATTTTTCCAATATTTCTTATAGCACTCATTGCTAGGCTTCCGCCAACAACTCCTCCGACAATACTTCCTGCTTCTGGAGCTTTTTGATCAAATCCAAAGAATCTACGTAATAATTTCTCAGCTGGCATTAAAAATCCTATTGCAACTATTGCATAAATCATGTTATCTTTTGCTAAATCCATAGCTGAACCAACTAATAAAGTATATAATAATAAATGGAATGGTTGTATTAATAAATTATATACATATTCTTTTAGCCACATATTAAATGCTTGAGCTTGTCCATCTGATATTTTGTCTATTGGATATGTCAATGCTACTAGTGGTGCTATAACAGTTAAGAAAGCCATATAAACAACCCTTTTTAAATATATAATTATGAACATGACTGTATATATAACTAAAACTAGATAAATTATTGTATAACCAATATAAGTCCAAGTAAACTGTGAATTACCATTTGCATCTCTTGTAGACAGTTGCTGTTCAAGTCTAGCATATCCCATTAAATCAACATAAAAATAATACTTTCCATCATCTGCTCTATATTGAGTATAATCATCTCCCGATGCTTCTCCGTATGCTTTCATTTGTTCTTCTGTAAGCTCATACCTAATCATGCTATTATTAACATTTAATATATTAGTTATATATCCCGTAATTGTCAATGCAAAAGCCATTATATAATGCATAAATACTACTAGTATGACAGCTACAATCCAGTCTTTGATATGTTCTTTATATTTAGCTTTTTCTCCAGCCGTTGAACTAATTACTATTCTAATACCAATATATAGTAAAACAACCATTAAACCAACTAAAACTAAATTTCTTAATGCAACATACCACTTAGATACTTGTTCTCCTATTACCGCCGTTGATTCATTGCTTGGATTGATAAAATCAACATCTAATACAGGTATTAATCCTGAAAAAATTTCTTGTGGTGAAATTCTGTACAACGGTAAATCAAAAGCATCTGGTAATGCATCATCTGCTATAGTACCTCCAGCAACTACTCCTGCACCTGCTCCAAGTGCTAACCCTCCTATTCCTAATCCTATAGGATTTGAAAAAATAAGAAGTCCGTAGTCCAACTGCAGCTGCACCTCCAGCAAGACCTCCAAGAACACCTCCAACAGTTGTCCAAGTTCCTTCATTCGCTGTATCTATGTGTACAGTTGCTGGTATTCCTAATAATTGTAACTGTAAAATATATATTATACCTTCTCCTAATGTTGTAATAAGACTAAATAGGGGTTCAAATAAAACTCCTCCTACATCTCCCATTACTTGCCCTTCAGCTGCAGCTTCTTGAACTTCTGGCATTTCTGAAATCTCAGTCAATATACTTGCTGCATATGTTGGTATATAAGGATATATAAAATTAAACATTATAAGAAAAACTAATGTAATGATAATCTTATGTACAATTCCTTTTTTCGTAAAATTATTCATATTAAACTCCTTGTTTTCTTTTTCTCATTTCTACCAATTTATTTATATTTGTTTCAACAAACTCAAATTCTTTTTGTGTTGGAGTAATTTGTATAATTGCTGATTCAGAACCAACTTTTAACAAACCTTCTCCTTTAAAACATGTTACTAGGAAATTAGCTTCTCCTTCACTCAATTTAAAAACTTCTTTTAAGTATTCTATTTCAGATTTATCTTGTGCTAAAAATAATTTTGTATCTGATGATGTTAAAACTGCTTGAGCCTCTGGTTTTTCATAAAAGTCTTGAAATCTTTGAGAAATAATTGCTAAGGAAACATTTCTCTTTCTAGCACGTCTTGCCATAGTATTTAAGAAATCTACAGCTTCTGGATATGGTAATAACATCCATGCTTCATCAACAATAACTCTTTTCTTATTAGCTTTTTTCCTATCTTCACTATTCTTTTTAACATACTTTTCCCAAATCCAAGAAAGCAATATCTGTTGTGCAAGTGGTCTTGCGAATCTTTCCTCAAGTTGAGAAATATCAAGATTTATAAATGGCGCTCCTTCTAGCAACTCAAAAGTTGATTGTCCATCAAAGTATGCCATTTGGCCATCATATTCCCTAATATATTGTTTCATAACTTTTAATAAATAACTATAATGGAAGCTATAATCACTATTCTTATTTTCTTGAGCTTTTCTTTCAATTCTTTTATACCAACTTCCAATTGTAGGCATATCCTTTTTCTGTCTATAAAGCCTATCACCATTATTAATATTGCTACTTTCTCTATACAAGCTATCAGGATTACTTGTTATTCCTAACGCTGCATATTCTTCTGCAACAGACTCTGCTATAATTTGCTTTGTCAATTCATTAACATCTGTGCTTCTTGTACTTCCTCTTGCCATTGTAAGTAAAGCCTGAGTAACGTCTTCTACCTTGTTTTCTATATTAACTACTGTTCTTTCTCTTCCTGTTATTTCATCTTTTACTTTTTCTGTTTCTACATCAAATAAATTTATAATTGTTTTTGAGTTAGGACTTAAAACCACATTTATTCCACCCAAACTTTCAGCAACAATTGAATATTCACCTTCTGCATCTAATGCTAAACTTTCAATTCCCATTAGTACTGATGATCTAGAAATTAAAGTCTTCATTGTTACTGACTTTCCAGCTCCAGACTTAGCAAATATAACCATGTTATAATTTGTTAAAGATGGATGAAAGTTATCAAAAAGAATTGGTGTTCCTGTTTGTCTATTAAATCCTATTGGTACTCCAGTTGAATGTCCTACCTCAGATGTTGTAAAAGGAAATGTTGTAGCCATTGATCTTCTATCAAAAGTATGGACTTTTCCTATCTTATTTTCCATAAGAGGTAAATTACTCTGGAAAGCTTCTTCTTGCATTGCCCAAGCACTTTTTATTTCTACTAAACTTTTTGACATCTCTGTTGCTAATAATTTTGTATTTTTCTCTAACTCGTCTAAATTATAAGAAAAAAGTGTTGCTACTACTGAAGCTTCAAATAATTTATTATATCCAGCTGCTATTTCGTCTCTTAATTGTTCGGCTTCAAATCTTTTTTGCGTTAGATTACTTTGTCTATTTATATTTCCTTTATCAGCAGCTACAATTCTTTCCGTCTCCAATTCATTTATAACTCTGTTTAATTCATTTTGTGACCTTGACTCTGGTATCGGATTTATATAGACAGATGTGTTTATATCCCCAAATAAATACATATCTCTGAATAATTCTGGAAATGTACACATTCTAGGTAATGTCGATACAAAGAAACTCCTTGTATATCTTTTGATATTTGATATTATCTCTAACCTATCAACATTTGAAACATCTATTCCTGATGGAGCAATTATTTCTTTTATCGTAGTTCTTTTAAACAAATTACTCTGTTGTTCTTTGTGTTGATTTTCTTGTCTTTCTAGTTCTTGTCTTTTTTTGCTTTTCCTCATCTTTTGCCTCTCCTCCTTCTTTTGAATTTTCATTAAGAATACCATCAACGACGTCATCCCCTAAGTATTCTCTATTTTCATTTAATATTAAATTTGCCATTTCGTCTGCTAATTCTTTTATAGAATTTTCTTTTTCTTCTACATTTTCTCTATGTTTACTCCTGTATTTTTCAACTTTTTCAGTTACAATATCCATAGCTCTTTTTTGAATTTCTTTGTCAATTTCTTTTGTTCTCTTTTCTAACACGTCTGGAGCTGTACTATATAAAGCATCCACATTACCTTTCATAGCCTTTTTCAAATCAAATGTTTCTGATTCGTCCCTATTATAAGCCACATACAATAATTCTGCTAATTCTAAAGAATTTAAAATTTTTCCATTAACATTACAAGCAGATAAAGTTCTTATTATAGATTGAGCTCTAGTGTATAATTCTGAAAAAGCCATAGATTGTATTTCATCTTTAGCAAAATCTTCTGTTCCGCTTTCATTTGGAGAATAAGCAATAATTATGTAATATTTTTTATTTAATATGTTTCTGTTTAAACTCATCTTTTCCGTATCAGCTATAATATCCTTACCATACTCATATAAGTTTCTTGTTTTCGTAAGTTCATAAAAAGCTTTATCTCGTTGTTGTTTAGTATATTCTCCGCTTTCATTCATTTCCTGATATTGTTGTGTTTTCATATATAATTCTGATTCTATTTGATTAATTCTTTTTTTGTATCCATCTATACTTTTCTCTAGATTAACGGTTCTTGTTTGTACATATATTTGTATAGGAAATCTTAATGTATTTAAGAATTGTACAAATCCTTCTTCAACACCAGTCTTTTCTACTCCAGACATTAAATCATAGTTTATTCCTGCACATTCAATTGCCATTACATATCTTCTACCATTATGCTGAATTACCATATTATCTTCAATTTTATCAAAATCCATAAAATCAAATATTGATTTTCTTTCTAACTGACTATGTTGAATTCTTTTATTGTTTTTACTTTTTATACCTTCATTTTTTTCATTTTGTGTATTATTTGTTTCTCTTCTATTATCTTTTCTTCTCAAAATAAAGTAAATAAGAACAAGTACAAACAATACTACAAAAGCTCCTATTAAAAGAAAGATTAACATTTGGGTTGTTTGATCCACATTACTCATCATCTTTTTCCTCCTTTGTACAATCATCATATACATAATATTTATATTTTTTTGACTTAAACTTTAATATTCTTTTTATTACATCATCTATATTTTGCCCAGCATTTTTTCTTGTTATTTCGAATCTATTTAAATTTGGTACCTTAAAAGTTCCTATAATAAATCCAATTAAAGCAAAGAGCACAACAAATAATATTCCTATTAAAGTCATTCCTAATAAATTAAACAAAATATAAAATAACCCTCCTGCCAAGGCTCCTACTCCTGAATATATCAAAGCCTTTGTAGAAAATATAAACAAAATTCTTCCTTCACCTTTAACATTTCTTGGTATATTATAAGTTCCCATTTTTTCACTCCTATCCATCTAATTATCCTTATTTAATATTATAACAAAAAAAAAGACATTTTCCTATATTTTTATGCATTTTTTTTAATTTTAATAATAATGTAATATAATTGTAATCTTTTTGTTAAATTGTTTTGAATCAAAAAAAGAAAAACTTTGGAATAAATCCAAAGTTTTCCTTTTTATTAATTTTAGTTTTTCTATACTCCTTATGCTGTTACATTGCTTAAGAAACTGTATAGTATTCCTGCAATTGCTGATGCTGCAAATACTAATGCTGCACCAATTATATATGGCATCATTGTCTTCTTGTATTCCGCTTTTTCTTCTGCACTTCCCATCATGTATTTTAAACCTAAAACAATTAAAACAATAACAGATGCAACTGTACCAACTATTGTTAATATTGTAATAAGTTGGTTACCTATATTTGTTATTTTATCTGTTCCTTGAACAGTTTGTCCTGTTAATGTTGATGGATTAGTAACACCTGAAACAGCTGCAAAAACATTAGTTCCTATTGCTACTAAAATCATAACTATTAGAAGTACAGATATTACTTTAGACATTTTTTTCATATTTTTTTCCTCCTTTTTTATAAAAATATATATTCAAAATTCTTATATATTTTTATATTTATATAAGAAATTTTAAAAACTTTGTAAAACTCTACTTACTATATTATAACAAATTTTTTAATATAAAGCAACTTTTACTATCCCAAATTAATTGAAACGTTATAAATTATTCCTGCAATTGCTGATGCTGCAAATACTAATAATGCACCAATTACATATGGAAACAATGTTTTTTTGTATTCTGCTTTTTCTTCTACACTTCCCATCATATACTTTAATCCTAATAAAATCAAAACTACAACTGAAACAACTGAACCCACAGTTGTTAATATTGTTATAACACTATTTCCTATTCCTTGTAAATTTGAATTTGTAACTTGTGTTCCTGTAAGATCTGTAACTGAAAAAGCATAAATATTTTCTACATTTAAAATAATCATAAAAATCAAAATTGTCAATACTATTAATAATCTTTTTTGATTTTTTTTCATTATATCACCTCAACTTTATACTAAACCATTTGTTATGCTATTAATAATTCCTAATATGTTTGTAATAGCAAATACAAGAACTGCTCCTATTATATAGGGAACCATTGTCTTCTTATATTCAGCTCTTTCTTCTAGACTTCCTGTCATATATTTTATACCTAGGACAATTAAAACAATAACAGATGCAAAACTACCAACAAATTGAACAATACCTATTATTCTATTTCCAATTTCACTTACTTTATCCGCTTGACTCATTGTTCCTGGTTCATATACACTTGGATTATCTCTAGGGTCTGTTACCATTGTCTTATTAGTTGTTGTACTTGACCTTCCAGCAATAACATTATTAGATAACAGCATAACTAATACTAAAAAAATTAAAAAAGCAAAAACTATCTTTCTTTTTTTCATTGTATCACCTACTCAAATTAAAATCCTTGTAATAACACCATAACTAGTTTCCAAATTCCAAAAGCTCCAAATATAATAACACAACCAACCACGTATGGTATTAACTTTTCTTTTACTTGTGCCTGTCCATCTGCAGAAGACACCATAAACTCTATTCCCAATACAACACCAGCAGTAACTGCTACTACCAAACCAATTGCTAAGAGTATATTATAAATCAAATCAATTGTTTTTTGTAAGTTATCTTGTGATATTGTATTATTTGTATCTGCATTGTCTATAAAGTTATCAGCACCAGATATTACTTCATCTATACTTTGTTCCTTAAAATTATTGCCTGAACCTCCACTAAAACTTCCACTTGTTCTTCCATTATCACTTTCACTTGAAGCCGCAATAGTTATTAAATGAACTGGACCTTCATTTTCTTGTTCGTCATTATCCAAGACATTACTATTTGCATAACTACAATTAACCAATATAGAAAATAAAATCATAAAAGTTGTAATTATCTTTAAATATATTTTTTTCATATCTTTTCTCCATTTATAAAAATAATTATTCTATTTAATTATACACTATTTTAAGTTTTTTTTCAATTTTTTGCATATTTTTATCAATAATTTAATAAAAATGTAATATTTTCGTAATATTTATTTTCCTATTTTTCAAAAATTAAAAGATTAGAAATCAAAAAATCCAATCATTGAAAATTGGATTTTTTGACAAGATATCTTACAAGATGTCTTTTTCTTTCACAATATTCCATTTACAAATACCACAATTGCTAAAATAATACAAAATATACCAGGTCCCTTGTACTCTTTAATAGTACAAATTCCCAATATGAGAAATACTATTGTAGAAATCCAGTAATTTGTAAATATTGCAACTATGATATTAAAAATGAACATTAGTAGATTAATCAAGAGATACATAATTATATTCCTCTCATTCAACAAAACTCTACTACTTACAATTATAACATAAAAAAGACTTTTATTCAAATTCATAGCGTCTTTCATTTAAATTAGCCTTCAAATTTTATAAACATACACTTATATTTTACTTAATTTTCTAAATCACAAATCAACAAAAAAATAATATAAAGTAAAGCACTTTATATTATCTTGGCGTAGGTGAGAGGGTTCGAACCTCCGCGCCGATTGCTCGACCTAGCAGTTTAGCAAACTGCCCCCTTCACCACTTGGGTACACCTACATATTATTTATTTTAATAAAAGTTAGATACACTTTATATATCTAACTCTTAAATTATATGGCGGAGAGGGTGGGATTCGAACCCACGGTACGCTATTAACGCACGCCAATTTTCAAGACTGGTGCCATAAACCAACTCGACCACCTCTCCATTTGTCTTGCGACAATTAATATATTAACATATTAAGCTGTTCGTTGTCAAGTCTTTTTTTATTTTTTATGGCTCATAAATATCAAACTCATTAATATGTCCAACACATTTAAATTCATCCTTTATTTTCTGTATAATAAATTTGTTTTCTTGCCACCTTATATCCTCTTCATCATTTTCATCAACTAAAATTAATGTATGTTTCTTTTGTTCCAAATCATTTAGTATTTCTTCTTCACTAAGATTTCCAAAATTTCCATTAAAAGGTAAATCATAAAATCCATTATTTTTTTTCAAAGGCACCATATATAAAGCTGCCTTAGAAGAAAAAACGATAACATTATTTCCCTTTTTATCTTCCTCTTCTATATAATTAGTAATTGTATTTATTTCTTCTTTTGTTTTTTCATCAACTATTATTGTACCAAAAAAAGGATCTTCATAATTATATATATATTCAGAATTAAATACCTCTTTTTTCCAACAAATAAATCTAGAAATATTAATAGCCACATTTAGTAGAAGCAAAATTATTAAAACTGATGTTAATATTTTGTCTAACTTATTCATTTTTATTTCACTTTTTTCTATTATCATATTTAAGATATATACTAAAAGAACTACGGCAACATTAATTGCAAATAAAAAATGTGCTTCATTTACAATTGGAAAGATAACTATAGAAAGCATAATAGAAAAACAATTTAAAATAATTATATTGTTTTTGTCTTCATCTTTTAATAGTTCTTTTCCTCTTTTTATAATACTTACTGATGAAATTAAATTAATTAACAAAACAGCTATAGTAATAAAAATATAAATCCAATCAATTGAAATATTCTTGTATGCAAATTGACTCATTCCTAATATTGTATAATTAACAAATCCTTCTAAAATACCATTCATTTTTAGAAAAACTATAAAAATTATTCCCAAAATTGTTAAAACACCAAACTCCTGTAAGATACCTATAATTTTTCCATTTTGTTTTCTTATCAATATTATAACTGATAAAGCTATAAAATAAAATAATCCAATATTTTGTTTTGTTAAAATAATTAAGAAACAAATTATACTTTGTTCTAATATGCTTTTATTATTTATTATGCACTTATTTTTTAAAAGTAAATATATTCCTAATAAACATATTCCTATTGCTAAAGAGTTATAATTTGCCATTACCCTAGGAAGTACATAATTTCCAAACATAATTAATATTAGTGTGCATAACATTGATACTTTTACATTAATACCTAAAATTCTTAAAATTTTATATGTCATGAAATAATAAAAAGTAAAAATGACTATACTATAAATTCTAAAAATAAAGAAGTTAGCTCCTAAAATTTGGAATATTAGTTTTCCTATATAAAAGAATAACGGTGTACAAATAACATTTGCATCTTTATATATTTCAAAACCATTATACATTTTATAAACATTTTGGAAATTCCATAATTCATCATTATCAGACAAAAATACACATAATGTTACTCCTATTAATGAAATAATTATTAATAAGAGAATAAAAATGTTTTCCTTTTTTCTTAATATTTCTTTTACTTTCTTCATATATTTTCTCCATAAAATAAATACTAATACTTAATTATCATAAATTTGCAAAAAAATCAATGTAGACATTTTATTTTGCCTACATTAATTTACCCTTGTTTTAAAAATATTTTATATAGAAGCATATATTCAAATAATACTTAACGTTAAAAACCAATTATTATTAAAGTTATTACTTGATTTGAATAAGATTTTGTTGCTAACTCGCTATCTCCATTATTAGAATTAATTAGATTTTCTTGGCTATATTAATTGTATTTACTTTAATATTTTTCAGTTTTATCATCTGCCAAATTTTCGATTTCTATTGTTTTATTTTTTCATTTGTTTTCTTTCTTCATACTTCTCAATGAAATTTTTATAAAATTATTCTCCAAAAAAGTATTTTATAATATTGATTTTGTAAAAATAAAAGCTAAACTATCTTAACAAAAAAGGTTGAAGCAGAAAACTTTAAAAGTTTTTTGCTCAACCTTTAACGTATAATTATAATATTTAGAAATTTTATCTACCTTACTTTTTTTGTTTATCTCCTTCTATTGCTCTTTTTATTGCTTCTTGTTCTTCTTCAGAAAGAGTATACTTAGATTTACCATTTTCAATTGGCTTTGCGTAAATATTAGACATTTCTCTAGAATATATACCATTAAATACAACACCATTATCATGCTCGTCAAGAAGAGCAAGTGTAAAACTTAAATCACTTCCTGTATCTTGAAAAGCACTATATCTAAGTATTCCAACCTTTTGAATACATCCTTCTAAATCTTTATCTAAACCATTTATTTGATTTAAAATATCAGCATTTTGTTTTTCTACTCTTTCTACTCTATACATATAATTTTCTAAATCTTCTTGTAAGTCTTTTCCATCTCCAAGTTTTACCATAAATTTTTTATATCTTTTATTTAATGCTATAACTTTTCCAAGTAAAATTAGAAAAGCAAGTAATAAAACAATTATTATTCCACCTAATATATATATAACATTATTCATTCCTATTGTTTCTATTAAATTTTCCATATTATCACCTTTTTACTCATTATTGCTAATTAATCCTAAGATTCTTTCTAAGTCGTCATTTGAAGTATATTCAATAATTATCTTTCCACGTCTTTTTCCTGGATCTAATTTTACTTTTGATCCAAAAAATCCTTGGAAAGTATCTTCTATATTTTTATATAAAATATGTCTTCTGTTTTCTTCTTCTTTAGACATCTTAACTTTTGCTTTATTTTCCATTTGTCTTACAGTTGTTCCTCTTTCTAACATATGTACTGCTGCTATATATTGTTTTTCTGGATCTGTTATTGCAAGCAATGCTTTACAATGTCCTTCTGTTATTTTTCCATCTCTTACCATTTCTAATACTCTAGGATCTAGATTTAAAACTCTTGTCCAGTTTGCAATAGTACTTCTAGCTTTACCTAACTTTTTGGCAACTTCTTCTTGTGACATACCATAATTATCCATTAAAGTCTTTATTCCTGTTGCTTTTTCAATTGGATTTAAGTCCTCTCTTTGCATATTTTCTATTAATGATATTTCAGCATTTACTTTTTCGTCATCATCTCTTATAATTGCTGGAATTTCTGTTAACCCTGCAATTTTAGATGCTCTCCATCTTCTTTCGCCTGCTACTATGCTATAGTAATCATCTTTTTTAGTTACAACTATTGGTTGTATTAATCCATACTCTTTAATAGAACTTGCAAGCTCTTCTAATGCTTCTTGATCAAATCTTTTTCTTGCTTGGTCTCTATTTGGTTCAACTTCTGTTATTTTCAAATTTCTTAATGTATCATTTTCTTGCATTTGTTCTTCTTCTGGAACTGGTCCAAATAATGCATCTAATCCTTTTCCTAACCCTGTCTTCTTTGTCATTTTATTTATTCCCCCTTAAAATAATTTTATTCTTGCATATGTTTTGCCTTCTTTTCTTCTTCATTCATCTTTAAAAATTCCTTTGCAAATTTCATATAGCTTTTTGCCCCTTTAGAACGAGGGTCATATTCAGTAATAGGCATACCATAACTTGGAGCCTCACTTAATCTTACGTTTCTTGGTATTACTGTTTTATAAACCTTGTTCTCAAAATATTTTTTAACTTCTTTTACTACTTGATTAGAAAGGTTTGTTCTAATGTCATACATTGTAAGCAATGCACCTTCTATTCTAATTTCTTTATTTAAATGTTTCTTTACTAAATTTATAGTGTTTAATAATTGTCCTAACCCCTCTAATGCAAAATATTCACATTGCACCGGTATTAAAACACTATTTGAGGCTGTAAAAGCATTTAATGTAACCAAACCTAAAGAAGGAGGACAGTCAATTAAAATGTAATCGAACTTATTTTTAATTATGTCAACCTTTTCTTTTAATCTTTGTTCTCTTGACATCATAGATACTAGCTCTACCTCAGCTCCTGCTAAGTCCATATTTGCTGGACATACTTTTAGATTTTTAATCATAGTTTTTTGCATTACGTCATCAAATTCTGTATCATTTACTAAAATATCATAAGTAGAAGGTGTAAGATCTTTATCTAAACCTAATCCACTTGTTGCATTACCTTGTGGGTCTGCATCTATTAATAAAACTTTTTTCCCTTTTTTAGCTAATATAGTTGCTAAATTTACTGTGGTTGTAGTCTTTCCTACACCACCTTTTTGATTTGCTACTGATATAATTTTTCCCAATTTTAAAGCCCCCATTTTTAGTTAATATTTATAATTAAGTTCTAAGTTTTTTACAATACAATTGTATATAAAGAATAAAAAAAAGTCAATAAAATTTTGATAATTTTATGACTTTTTTTATTATTTTTTCTTCTATTTTTATATTAGTTTTTACATACTTAATTTTATACTTTATGCAATAGGCTCTTTAGCTGGAGTTCCTGGTTTTCTTGGAAATTTTCCAGGTGTACTTTTTATTTTTTCTAATACGATTATGCTTCTTCCTAAGTCACTTTGTGGTAATGTAAATATATCCTTATTCTTAAGCTTTCCTCCTAATATTTCAATTGCCTTACTTGCTGTTTTTAATTCATCATCTACTTCTGCGCCTTTCATACATATACATTTACCACCTACTTTAATAAAAGGTAATAAATATTCAGATAAAGTAGAAAGGTTTGCAACTGCTCTTGAAGTAGCTATATCAAATTGCTCACGATATTTTTTATTCTTTCCTAATTCTTCTGCTCTTGCATGTATTGTTTCTATATTTTCTAATTTTAAATCTTTAATCACTTCATTTAAGAAGTTTATTCTCTTATTTAAAGAATCCATTAAAGTTATTTTTAAATCACTTCTATATATTTTTAAAGGTATTCCTGGAAAACCTGCTCCTGTCCCTACATCTATTAAAGTAGAATTTTTTCCTATGTATTTAGATATGGTTAAACAATCTACAAAATGTTTAAGAATTATCTCTTCTGGTTTAGTTATTGCTGTTAAATTTATTTTTTCATTCCACTCTATTAATAAATTCATATATGTATAAAATTTTTGTATTTGTTCTTCATTCAACTCTAATTTTAAATCTTTTAAATAGCTTTTAAATATTTGGCTAAATTCTTCTATATTCATTATAAATTTTCCTTTCCTAATTTAGCTTTTACTATTTGCTTCTCCTTTTCTTTGTTGTAAATAAACAAGTAAAACAGATACATCTGCTGGTGAAACACCTGATATTCTTGATGCTTGACCAATAGAACGAGGTCTAAATTTATTTAATTTTTGCCTTCCTTCTAAACTAATTCCTTTTAATGTCTCATAATCTATGTCTTCTGGAAGTAATTTGGTTTCTAATTTTTTAAATTTTTCTACTTGTGCTTCTTGTAATTTAATATATCCTTCATATTTTATTTGTATTTCTACTTCTTCTTTTTCTTGTCTTGAAAGTTCTGGTCTTTCTGGATCTATTTCTTTTAAGGCATCGTATGTAAGCTCTGTACGCTTTAGCAATTCACTCATCTTTGTACCATTTGTAAGTATAGATGTTCCTGCATTTTCCAATAGTTTATTTACCTTTTCTTCTGGTTTTACTACTAATTTTTGTAATCTTTTAATTTCTTTTTCAATATTTTCTTTTTTCTTTAAAAACTTATCATATCTTTCATTAGAAATTAATCCTATTTCATGTCCTATTGGTGTTAATCTCAAATCTGCATTGTCTTGTCTTAGAAGAAGCCTATATTCAGCTCTAGATGTCATCATTCTATATGGCTCATTTGTTCCTTTCGTTACAATATCATCTATCAAAACACCAATATAAGCCTGGCTTCTATCTAAAATTACAGGTTCTTTATTATCTATTTTTCTTGAGGAATTTATTCCGGCAATTAGTCCTTGGCAAGCTGCTTCTTCATATCCAGACGTTCCATTTA
Organism: uncultured Clostridia bacterium; assembly: GCA_944387555.1. GTDB lineage: Bacteria > Bacillota > Clostridia > TANB77 > CAG-508 > CAG-269. The sequence continues at coordinate 95,336 of CALXFH010000001.1, forward strand.
TTTGCCCTGCCATAAATAGCCCTTCTATTCCTTTATATTCTAGTGAAAGCTTTAAATTAGAAGGATCTATACAGTCATATTCTATAGCATATGCAGGTCTTGTAAACTCTGCGTGCTCTAATCCTGGTATTGTATGATATAAAGCAATTTGCACATCTTCTGGAAGAGATGAACTCATTCCTTGTATATACATTTCTTCAGTATCTAGACCTACTGGTTCAACAAAAGCTTGATGACGTGGTTTATCACTAAATCTAACTACTTTATCTTCTATTGATGGGCAATATCTAGGTCCTGTTCCTTCTATCATCCCTGAAAATAATGGAGATCTATTCAAATTTTTTCTAATTATTTCATGTGTTTTTTCATTTGTATATGTTAAATAACAATCTACTTGCTTAAAATCTTTCGGTTCATCTTCAAAAGAAAATGCTTCTATTCCTTCATCTCCCTTTTGAACTTCCATTTTGCTAAAATCTATGCTTCTTCTATTTATTCTTGCTGGAGTTCCTGTTTTAAATCTTATTAAATTTATTCCTAAATCTTTTAAGCAATCAGATAACTTATTTGCAGCAGCAACCCCATCTGGTCCACTCTCTTTAGAATATTCACCTATAAAGATTTTTCCTTTTAAATAAGTTCCTGTTGCAACAATAACTGTTTTTACTGAATAAATTGTTCCTAAATCTGTTTCTATTCCCGTTACTTTTCCATCTTCTACAAATATTTTTGTAATTTCAGATTGTTTTACTTCTAAATTTTTTTGTTTTTCTAAAGTATGTTTCATTTCTGCTTGGTATTTCTTTCTATCTGCTTGTGCTCTTAGTGAATGTACTGCTGGCCCTTTAGAAGTATTTAACATTTTTATTTGTATCATAGTTTTATCTATATTTTTTCCCATCTCTCCACCTAGAGCATCTATTTCTCTTACTAAATGTCCCTTAGAACTTCCTCCAATATGAGGATTACATGGCATATTAGCTATAGCTTCTAAGCTAATAGAAAAAATCAGTGTCTTTTTTCCAAGCCTTGCTGAAGCAAGTGCAGCTTCACAACCAGCATGTCCTGCTCCTATTACTGCAGTATCATATTCTCCTGCAAAATATTCTCCTTTTTTTAGTTTCATTTATATTCTTCCTTTCTTAGTTTCAACAAATGTTCCACAGGCTTATATCTCTTGTATCCGTTATGGCTGTAATGTTCCCAAAATTTTTAATTCCGTGTGAAACAGAAATCATATTTCTATATGTTAATTATTATATTGTTTACCTATAAGTTCTACGTTATAATTTTTATGTATATTTCTGTTATTGCTTAAATCTTCCTTTTTTCATATAATTGATAAAATAGGACAAACTCTAATGTTTATATAAACTTATGTTGTTTTTGATTATGTTACTAGTGTTCGCTTTTTGTATAATTATTTTATAAATCTATTTATTCTTTTTTAAGTTCTAAAAACACAACTTGTCCTTATATATCTTTATGCCTTATTTCTTTTCAAAATCGTTCTTGCTTAATTTTTGTTCTTTTATTGTGAAATTAGTCGTCTAAAATATAAAAGCGTCTTATTTTTGATTTTCGTGTGTTTATTTTCCTAAACAAAATTTAGAAAAAATTTCATCAATAATATCATCAGTTACAACTTCACCTGTAATATTTCCTAAATCCTCTAAAATATCTTTAATAAATATTGCAATAATATCTAAGGGCATCTTTTGTTCTAAAGTTTCTCTTGCTTTTTTTACACTCTCTATTGCTTTATCTATTAAATTTTTATGTCTTATATTCGTAATTACAACTTCTTGGTCTAAATTAATCTCATTTAAATTAAATAATCTGCTAATTTCATCATAAATATCTTCAATTCCTGTTTTGTTTAATGCAGAAATTTTTATTATAGAATTGCTTACTTTTCTTAGTCTTTCATCATTTTCATCTATTTTTTGGTCTAAATCATTTTTATTTAGTATAATTATTGTTTTCTTATCTTTTATTAAATCTAATATTTCTAAATCTTCTTTTGTTAGTTCTTCAGATGCATCAAATATAGCAATTACAAGATCTGCTTCTTTTGTCATTTCTCTAGATTTTTCAATTCCTATCTTTTCTACTTCATCTTTTGCATCTCTTATACCTGCTGTATCTACTAGTTTTAAAGGAATTCCATTTACTGTTACAAATTCTTCTATTGTATCTCTTGTTGTTCCTTCATACTGTGTTACTATTGCCCTATCTTCTTTTAAAATTGCATTTAAAAGAGAGGATTTGCCAGCATTAGGTCTTCCTACTATTACTGTTTTTATACCTTCTTTTATTATTTTCCCATTATCAAAGCTTTTCTCTAGCTTTTCTAATTTACTTTGTACACTATCAAACATGTCTAAAATTTGTTTATTAGTTACATCAGGAGTATCATATTCTGGGTAATCTATTGTAACTTCTATATTTACCATTACATCCATTATTTCTTGTTTTATCTCTGCTATTTTTTTAGATAAGAAACCTTCTAACTGCTTTATTCCTGTTTTTGCTTCTCTTTCTGACTTAGCATTAATAACATCTATTACAGACTCTGCTTGTAATAAATCTATTCTTCCATTTAAGAAAGCTCTTTTTGTGAATTCACCCGGTTCCGCAAGGTCTGCACCATTTTTTAAGCATAATTCTAGTATTTTTTTAACAACAATATTTCCTCCATGTGAATTTATTTCACACATATTCTCTGTTGTATAACTTTTAGGCGCTTTAAAATATGATACTAATACCTCATCTACAATATTACCATTTTCAACAATATTTCCGTATTTCATTGTATAACCTTTTATTTCTTCTATTGGCTTTTTGTTCTTTGGAACAAATATTTTATCTAAAACATTAAAGCAATTTTCTCCACTCATTCTTATTATTCCAATTCCCCCAATTCCGAGGAGCCGTAGAGATTGATGCTATTGTACTCATTCTATTTTCCTCCATTTTTTATAAAGTATTCAAATGTTATATTTACGTATATGTCAAGATTGGTTTTAATGTTTAATCACTGTTAACATTTTTATTTATAACACATATTTGTAAATATTGCAAGTGTCAAATTAAACTTTTTACTAAAATTTTATTTTTTTCTATAAAAAAAGTCAAAGATAGAATTTACATTTTTCTTGTAAAATCTGACCTTTGACCTCCGATTTTATATATAAAATTATTTTTATTCTTTATTTTTTCTTACTTTTTTAAAGAAATTACTATTCTTCTATATGGCTCTTCACCAATACTATTTGTTTCTACTTTGTCATTTCCCTGTAATTCAGTATGAATTATTTTTCTTTCATATGCTTGCATTGGCTCTAATTTAACAGGTTTTCTTGTTCTTATTACTGTTTTTGCAACTTTCTCTGCTAATTCTTCTAATGTTTTTTCTCTTTTGGCTTTATAACCTTCTATATCTAAAATAACTCTTACCTTATTGTCTATTCCTTTACCTGCTACAGCTGTTAATATATTTTGCAAAGCATATAATGTCTCTCCCCTATATCCTATCAAAAATCCTAAACTTGGGCTATTTAAGTAGACATATATAGCATTTTTTTCTGTTTTTATACTGTAAGTTGTATCTTCTGGTAGTTCTGCTTTCAATTCTGTTAAGAATTTATCTATATTTTCCTTTGCTTTTTCTTGTTCTTCTTCTGATAAAACTATTTCTTTTTTAGGTCTTATTTCATGATGTTTCTCCATAGTGTTTTCTTTTAAAGTCATCTCTACTTTAACAACTCTTGGTGCTAAAATACTGAAGAAACTTCTTTTATCTTCACTTTCCAAAACCTTTATATCTACCATTTTTCTACTTACATTTAACTCTTTTAACCCTTTTTCAATAGCTTCATTCGTTGTTTTTCCTTCAGAAATGATTGTTTTTGCCATATTTTAAGTTCCTCCCTTTATTTTATTACTTTATCTAAAATTAATCTTTCTGCAATCATTAGTATATTGCTAATTAACCAATATAAAGCAAGTCCTAAAGGTGCTATAAATGCAATTGAAATAGACATGATTGGCATCATCCAAGACATCATTTTATTAGTTTGCATTACAGCATCCATTTCGTTGTTTTCTTCCTCCTGAGGCACTAGTTCTTTTCCTGTAGTTCCATCAATTTTAATATCTTTTGCTTCTTTTTCTTCTTTTTGTTGTTTATTTTTCTTAGCTTGCATTGCTGTAGTCATCTTTATAGAAACAAAAGAAGATAGAATGTATAGAACAGGAATAATGTATACTGTATAATCTGTCATATTCTGTTGTGGTACTTTACTTAAATCTAGTCCTAAGAAGTTCATTTGAAGATTTAACTTCTCAACATTTGGATCATCTGGGTTTTGTTCTTTTAACCAATTTGATTCTCTTATTAAATCTATTTCAGGATAAACTTGGCTTACGGCTTTACCGTTTTCCTGTAATTGTGTAACATAGTTACTTATACTATCTTGTGGTATTTTTTCCATATATGTTAACGGACTTCTTACCAAATAGAATATTGATAATAATAAAAGTAATTGTATTATTGCTGTTAAACAACCACTAAAAGGACTCATATTTTCTGATTTGTATAAATTCATCATTTCTTGATTCATTTTTTCTGGGTCGCTTTTATATTTAAATTGAATTACTTTCATCTTTTCCTGTAATTCTGTACTTTTCTTCATTGTTCTTTGTTGCTTTATTGAAAGTGGTAGCAAAAGTAATTTTATTATTACAGTAAATAAAATAATTGCTACACCATAGTTATTTACTACCTGATATAAAAACTGGAGTAAATAACCAAAAATATTAGCAAAGAAATCAAACATTTATTATTTTCCCCCTAATTAATTTATTTTAATGGGTCATATCCACCTTTTGAAAAAGGATTACATCTTAAAATTCTCCAAATTCCAAGACATATCCCTTTCCCTGCTCCATACTTTTCAATTGCTTGTTTAGTATATTCTGAGCAAGTTGGATAAAATTTACAATTTATATTTTTTGATTTTAACCATGTTGAAATATGTTTTTGATATTGCTCAATTAGCCATATCAGTAATTTTTTCATTGTTATTCCTCGCCTAAAATCCCTGATTTATCAAATATTTTATTCATATCTTTTTTTATGTTTTTATAGTTTGCATTTTTAATATCTACTTTCTTTTTCCATAAAAAAACTATAGAATAACCTTTTTTTATACTATCTTCTGAATTTTTGTAACTCTCTCTTATTAACCTTTTAATATAATTTCTTTTAGTTGCTTTAGCAACTTTTGTTCCAATTGCTATTCCTAAAAGATTTTTATTTTTTATATTATTTTTTCTTATAAAAGCTTCTATACAAAAACCTGAATAATATTTTCCCTTTGATAAAACATTTTTAAATTCATAATTTTTTTTAAGCATTTTTGTTTTTTTCATTATTTGTTCTCCCCTTCTAAAGCCAAGGTAGAAATAATGAAAAAAGATTTTCTTAATTAACTATTTGTAAAAGGCTCGCAAAGTTTGCGGCCTTAAACATAATAATAATTAAGCACTTAATTTTTTTCTACCTTTTTGTCTTCTTGCTTTAAGTACGTTTCTTCCAGATCTTGTTTTCATTCTTTTCATAAAACCATGCTCTTTCTTTTCTTGTCTATTTTTTGGTTGATATGTTCTTTTCATTTACTTAGCACCTCCTACTGTATTTTTTTATAAAATCCATTTTAAAAATGGAATATTTTCAAATTTGCAAAATAACAAGTATATCAATTATACTTTACAAAAACCATAAATGTCAAGAATTTTTTGGAATTTTTTTATATTTTTTTGTAATCACTTTGTAATAAAGATAAAGTTTTCCACAGTTTTTTAGACACTTATCCACAATTTTAAAATTTTTTCCACAATCTTATTGACTTCTTATACTTAAATTTGTTATTATGTGTAAAGTAAAAAAATAAGTGAGTTTTTTATTGATATTACTTGAATTTTTGTTCGTACAAATTCCTAGATTTTTTACAAAAACATTACAAAGTTATCAACAGTTGTGGATAACTTTGTGGATAACTTTTTAGAAAGGATGATTTTAATGGCGGAGATCAATAAAGAAGAATTAATTGCAAAAATAAAAGAACTTTTAAAACCTGAAGTCACAAAAATATCTTATGATACCTGGATTATGCCATTAGATATTAGAAGTATAGAAGGAAATCATATTGTTTTTACAGCTAATTCTGAATTTCAACAAGATTTTATTGAAAACAAATACAAAAGTCTAATTTTTAACACATTAAAATACATAACAAATAAAGAATGGACTTTTTCAGTTGTTGATTTATCTAAAGAAGAAGATGCCAATGAGTCAAAAGAAATTATTTCTGAGGATTCTGATACACCTTCTGCTGAAGTGGAGATAAATAGATCAACATTAAATCCTAAATATACATTTGAGACTTTTGTTGTTGGAAATAACAACAGATTTGCACATGCTGCAGCTTTAGCAGTAGCAAGTGAGCCAGCTAAATCTTACAATCCATTATTTTTATATGGTGGAGTAGGTTTAGGAAAAACTCACTTAATGCATGCTATAGGAAATAGGATTTTAGAAAATAATTCAAATGCAAATGTTTTATATGTTACTTCTGAGAAATTCACAAATCAGCTTATTAATGCAATTAAGGACAACAAAAATGAATTTTTTAGAAATAAGTATAGGAATATTGATGTTTTACTTATTGATGATATTCAATTTATAGCAGGAAAGGAAAGAGTTCAAGAAGAATTTTTCCATACTTTTAATTCTTTATATGAAGATGGAAAACAAATAATTATTTCTAGTGATAAACCTCCTAGAGATATTCAATTCTTAGAAGATAGGCTAAAATCTAGATTTGAATGGGGACTACTTGCAGATATTTCTTGTCCAGATTATGAAACTCGTTTAGCAATACTAAGAAAGAAAGCTCAAGATGAAAATGTTGTTATAGAAGATTTTATTCTTTCTGATATTGCAAATAAAATTGATTCTAACATAAGAGAGTTAGAAGGAGTATTTAATAAAATAGTGGCAAGAGCATCACTTACACATAGTCCAATTACTATTGAACTTGCTGAAAATATTATAAACGAATTCAAATACGAAAGTGAAAAAGTAATATCATCTGATTTTATCAAAGAAACTGTTGCAAAATATTTTAGTATTAATAAAGATGATTTAGCAGGAAATAAAAGATCTAATGATATAGCTTTTCCCAGACAAATTGCAATGTACTTATGTAGAGAGGTTGCAAGTATGTCATATCCTCAAATTGGTACGGATTTTGGGGGAAGAGACCACTCTACAGTAATGCATGCTTGTAAGAAAATAGAAAAGGAAGTAAAAGAAAAAAGTAATACTAAATTAATTGTGGATAGTGTGAAAAACATAATCATAAATGGTAAAGAATAGATGTCGAAAAAGAAAGAAAGATTTTTTAAAATTTATGTTTGTAAAAATTATGTTTTGAAAGATAACATTCTTTCTGTTCTTACGGAATGAATACATTCGTTATCCACATGGTACTGTTGAAAACCTGTGTATAAACTGTGTATATCTCAGTTTTACACAATTGAAATTTTAAACTGTGGATAATTAATTAAGTTATCCACCAAGTTATCAACATCGATTTTGTTAGGGATATCAGTTATCAACATAGTTTTCCACAGTTTCCACAGGACCTAATACTATTACTACTAATAATTATTAAATTATTTATAAAATATATAAAGGAGGAAGTTAAAATGAAAATTGTATGTTACAAAGACAAACTTATTAAAGCATTAAATTCCGTAGTAAAAGGTGTAGCTTCTAAAACTACAATGCCTATACTAGAAGGAATACTTATTCAAACTAATGATAATGAAATAAAATTAACTACTTATGATTTAGAAATTGGAATAGAGTATGTAATGGATTGTGAAGTACAAGAACAAGGAAGTACAGTTGTAAATGCTATAATGTTTAGTGAAATTATTAGAAAATTGCCAGATACAGAAATTTATATTTCTGTAAATGAAAATAATTTATTAGAAATAGAATGTGAAGGTTCTTTATATAAATTAGCAACTATGAATCCAGATGAATTTCCAGAACTTCCAAAAATAGAAGTTGAAAATTCAATTGAAGTAGAACAAAATACTTTAAAAAATATGATTAGAAGAACAATCTTTGCAGTAAGTACTGAAGAAAGTAGACCAATTTTTACAGGATGCTTATTTGAAATTGAAAATAATAAATTAAATGTTGTTGCAGTTGACGGTTTTAGATTAGCTTTAAGAAGTATTTATTTAAATAAACAAACTAATGATTTTAAAGCAGTTATACCAGGAAAAACTTTAAATGAAGTTAACAAAATAATTTCAGATTCTTTTGAACCAGTTAAAATAGGTGTTGCTAAAAACCAAGCATTATTTGAAATGGATAATTGTAAAGTTGTTACAAGAATTCTTGATGGAGAGTTCTTAAATTATAAAAATGTTATTCCAAGTAATTGGGAAACAAGAATGAAAGTTAATAAAAATAGTTTACAAAATAGTTTTGAAAGAATTAGTTTAATTTCAGCATCAAGTGTTGAAAAAGAGAAGAAATATCCAGTTAAAGTTCAAGTTGATATAGGAAAAGTTGTTATTTCTTGTACTAACCAAACAGGAGATGCTAAAGAAGAATTATATGTTTCAACAGAAGGTAAGAATTTAGAAGCAGGTTTTAATCCAAAATATTTCTTAGATAGTTTAAAAGCAATTGATGATGAGGAAGTATATGTTGAATTTGGTAGCAGCATTTCACCTTGCTTAATAAAACCTATTGATAATAACGATTATACATATATGATTTTACCAATTAGATTAAAAGAATAAAATTAATAGATGATAAAAGACTAGGGAAGAGGTAGTTTTAACAAACTATCTCTTTTTAGTTATCCACAATTAACTAACAAACTGTGGATAACTTCTGTTTATAAAATGCATAGAAAAAACGAGTAAAAAATAGGAAAAAATAGATAAAAAAAGATAATCATATATTTTTGAAAGAATATCAAAATCTTGGATACCTGTGGATAACTTCGCTTAAAAATAATTCAAAAAAAATAGAATAAATTAGAAAAAAATTAAAAAAAATAGAAAACGAGAGAAAAAACGAGATAATGATATATGTTGATAACTATAAAAATGAAAAAATTAGAAAAAAATAGAAAAAAAAAGGATAAATTAGAAAACAAGAGATAATCATATGAAAATGAGTATGTGGAAAAGCTGTGGAAAATGAAAAACGAAGAAAACAAGAGAATAAATTAGTAAAAAATCGAAAAAAATAGAAAATGAGAGATAATGACATAAAAATAAACTGTGGATAACTAAATAATGTTAGCACTTAAAAAATTATTTTTATATTTTTAGGAAACAGAAGAATAAAAAAGAATAAAAAAGAAAAAAATAGAATAAATTAGAAAATAAGAGAAAAACATAGGAAAATAAGAATATTTAAAAATTAGGTTAAATAATAAATAAAATTAATTATAAAAAAATTAGAAAAAAATAGATAAAAAAAGAATAAGCTAGAAAATAAGAGAAAAACATATGAAAATAGGAATATTAAAAAAATGGGTAAGATAATAAATTAAATTAATTATGAAAAAATTAGAAAAAAATAGATAAAAAAAGAATAAGCTAGAAAATAAGAGAAAAAAATATGAAAACAAGAATATTTAAAAAATAATAAATGAAATTAATCACAAAAAAATTAACGAAAATCAAAAATAAGCCGATTTATTTTTTAAATAATATAAATATTAATTCTAAAATAATAAAAAAATTAGAAAAAAATAGAATAAATTAGAAAAAAGGAGGAAAGTATATAAAAATAGGGATATTTAAAAACTATAAAAAATAATAAATAAATTTAATTATAAAAAATTATTAATGAAAATCAAAAATAAGCTGATTTATTTTTTTATAAATTAAAAAATAATGAAAAAAATAGATAAAAAAAGAATAAATTAGAAAATAAAAGAAAACTATATAAAAATAAAGATATTTAAACAAATAAAAATAAAAAAATAATTGACTAACGAAAATCTAGTAGAAGCCTTTTTAGTATTTTTATTAATATAATTTTATAGAAAAATAAAAAATATTAATGTTTTTTAGAATAGAAAAATCAATAAAAGACAGTATTTTAAATGGATTAGGGGATTTTTGCAAATAAAAAAATAAAAATAACAAAACGCGAAAATCAAAAATAAGGCTTTTTATTAATATTATTTTTAAAAATATAGTAAAAAATAAATAAATAAAAATTATTTAATTAATTAAAAATATTTTTTATTTAAAAAGATAACTAAAAGTAAAAAATACAATTAATTATAAAAAATAAAATAAATTAAAACAATTATAAAAAAATTAATAAAAAATATTTAATAAATAAATTAATAAAATTTTATAAAAATAAAATATTAATAATAAATAATAAATAATAAATAGATAAAGAATAAATTATTTAATTAGAAAAAATATATTAAATAAAAAATAATTAATTAAATAATAAATAAAATAAATATATATATAATTAAATTAATTTAATTTTTTTATAAAATAATTCTAAAAAAATAATTAATTAAAATAAATATTTAATTGTTTAATTAATTATAAAACAAAAAATTCATATATATACAAAAAGTTTTAGAAGTTATTATTATTTTAAATTAAAATAATATTTAAGAAAAAAAGACAATAGATTAAAAGAAAAATAAAAAATGTTAATAAATTTGATAAAAAATAATTGGTATAATACTAGGGATTTAAAGTGTTAGTCAATTTTAATAAACTAAAGAAAAAAGTTTACATATAACGTGTTATAAATATTATTTTCATATAATTGATCTTGTTTTAAGGAATCTTTTTAAAGGTAAAAATAAAAGTTACTTTATTTTTTATAATAAAAAATAATATAAAAAAATTAAAAATTAATTTGAAAATATTTTTTTAAAATAAAATAAATAAATAAAAAATTATTTATTAAATAAAAACTAAATAAACAAATAAAAAAATTATAAAAAGAAAATAAAAATAAATAAATTTAAATAAATAAAAAATAATATAAAAAAATATTTAAATAATTAAAGTAAAAAATAGTTATTTAAATAATAAATACTTTATTTTAAAATTAAATTAATGAAATAAAAAAATTAAAATAAGTATAAATTTTTTTTGCATATATTATTATATTTTTTAAAATTTAAATAAAAACTTATAAAGATTAAATAAACTAAAATAATAATAAAAAATAGGTATAAAATTTATAAAAACAATATAAAGATTACTAGGCATTAAAAGGTTTGCTTGATTAATTATGATTTATAAAAAACAATAAAAATAGTTTACATATAACTAGAAATTTGAATTATTCTATTTAATTAATAATGCTGTTTGTTAGTATATTGTTAAAAGAAAAATTAAAATGAATATTATTTTTTTATTAAGAAATTTTAAAATATAAAAAAGAAATTGTAAAAAAAATTTTTAAATATTTTAATTTTAAATAAATAAAAAAATAATAATAAATTGAATTAATTATTTTAATAAATAAAAATAATAATTAATTATAAAAAAATAATGATAAAAATAATTATTAATTAAAAAATAAAAAGAATTAAAAAATATAAAAAATTAATTATAAAAAAATAATAAAATAAATTAATTAAAATAATGATTTAGTAAAAACAAATAAATAAAATTAAATTAATAAAACAATAGAAACGACTTATGAAAATCGAAAATAAGCCGTTTTATTTTTTTCGATATATAAATTATAGAAAAAATGAAAAAACGATTGATTAATTTTAAAAAATAAAATATAATAAGTAATAAAGTTGTGCACAAGTGGAGATTAATATGTGGATAAGTAAAGTAAAAATAAAGAATTTTAGGAATTATGAAGAACAAGAAATTGAATTAAAACCAAATGTAAATGTTTTTTATGGAGAAAATGCTCAAGGAAAAACTAATATAATAGAAGCAATTTTTTTATGTAGTATGGGAAAATCATTTAGAGCAAAAAAAGATAAAGAAATGATTAAATTAGATTCTCAAAATGCTATTGTAGAAATTGAATATCAAAAGACAGATAGAGATGGAAAAATAAAGATACAATTAGGTAATAAAAAAATTGTATTTGTAAATGGTATAAAAATAAAAAAGTTAAGTGAACTTTTAGGTAATCTTAATGTAGTAATGTTTAATCCAGATGATATAAATATTTTAAAAGGTGGACCTCAAAATAGAAGAAGATTTTTAGATATTATGATAAGCCAATTGAAACCAAATTACATGCACACATTAAGTTTATATTCAAAAACAATAGAACAGAGAAATAATTATTTAAGACAGATAAAAGAAGAACAAAAATCAGAAAGTATGTTAGACATTTGGGATGAAGAATTATCTAGTTATGCAGTTATTATTAGTAAATATAGAAAAGAATTTATGGAAAAGATAAAAAATAAAATTAAAAAGATTCATTCTGAAATTACTGATGATAAAGAAGATATAGAAATAGAATATATAACAGAATGCGATGATAAAGAAAAGTACTTAAGTTTATTAAAGCAAAGAAGAAAACTAGATATTATAAAGGGATATACAACAAAGGGTATACATAGAGATGATTTTATGATATATATAAATAAGAAACAATTAAATGTTTATGGCTCACAGGGACAACATAGAACAGCAATGTTATCTTTAAAATTAGCTGAGGTAAAGATTGTAGAAGATGAAATAGGAGAGAAACCAATATTATTATTAGATGATTTTATGTCAGAGCTAGACCAAAAAAGAAGAAATCATTTTTTAGAAAAAATAAATGATACACAAGTAATAATTACTTGTACTGATAAAATAGATATTGAAAATAAAAATATTTTAATATATAATGTAAAAGACGGAAAAGTCTATAGAGGAGGAATATAAATGGAAAAGTACAAACATAAATATGGAGCAGAACAAATACAAGTATTAGAAGGTCTTGAAGCCGTAAGAAAAAGACCAGGTATGTATATAGGAAGTACATCAGTAAGAGGTCTTCATCATTGTGTATATGAAATTGTAGATAATGGTGTAGATGAAGCTTTAGCTGGATATTGTACAGAAATAAATGTAGTTATTGAAAAAGGAAATGTTATAAGTGTAACAGATAATGGTAGAGGTATACCAGTTGAAATACATCCAAAAACTCATATATCAACTGCAGAAACTGTATATACAGTTTTACATGCTGGAGGAAAATTTGGTGGAGATAGTGGATACAAAGTATCTGGAGGTCTTCACGGAGTTGGTGCTTCTGTTGTAAATGCATTATCTGCATGGACAGAAGTTACTATAAAAAGAGATGGCGGAATATACCAAATGTATTTTGAAAAAGGAAAAACAGTAAGAAAACTAGAAAGAATAGGAGATGCTAAAGGTACTGGAACAAAAGTTAGATTTTTAGCTGACGATACTATTTTTGAAAGTCTAGATTATGATTATGAAACATTAGAGAATAGAATGAGAGAAATGGCATTCTTAACAAAAGGTCTAAAGATTACATTAGAAGATCAAAGAGGAGAAACTCCTAAAAAAGCAGAATTTTGTTATGAAGGTGGATTAATTTCATTTGTAGAGTACTTAAACAGAAATAAAGAAACATTACACAAGAAACCAATTTATATTGAAAAAGGTGGAGAAGTTCCAGTAGAAATAGCTATTCAATATACTACAAGTTATTCTGAAAATATACATACATTTGTAAATAATATTAATACAGTAGAAGGTGGAACTCACTTAGAAGGATTTAAGAGAGCTTTAACTAAGGTATTTAATGATTATGCAAGAAGTCATAATATATTAAAAGAAAAAGATAACAATCTTCAAGGTGAAGATATAAGAGAGGGAATTACAGCAGTTGTTTCTGTAAAAGTAAAAGAACCTCAATTTGAAGGACAAACTAAAACAAAACTTGGTAATAGTGAAGTAACAGGTGTTGTTCAAAGTATGGTAAATGAAGCTTTATCAACATTCTTAGAGGAAAATCCTAATGTAGCAAAAGCTATACTTGAAAAATGTGTTAGTGCTTCAAGAGCAAGAGAAGCAGCAAGAAAAGCTAGGGAATTAGTAAGAAAGAAGAATGCCTTAGAAACATCTACATTACCAGGAAAATTAGCAGATTGTAGTAGTAAAAATCCTGATGAATGTGAAGTATATATAGTTGAGGGAGACTCTGCTGGTGGTAGTGCAAAACAAGGTAGAGACAGAAAATTTCAAGCAATACTTCCTTTATGGGGTAAAATGTTAAATGTAGAAAAAGCAAGAGCTGATAAAATATATGGTAATGATAAATTAAATCCTGTTATATTAGCTATTGGTGCAGGAATTGGAGCAGACTTTGATATTACTAAAATAAGATATGGAAAAGTTATTATAATGGCTGATGCTGATGTTGATGGTGCACATATTAGAACTTTATTATTAACATTCTTCTTTAGATATATGAGACCATTAATTGAAAATGGAAATGTATATTTAGCACAACCACCATTATATAAAATTTCTAAAAAGGGTATGGAAGATATATATTGCTATACAGACGAGGAGCTAGACCAAAAATATAAAGAACTAGAAGAAAAAGGAATATCAAGAGATCAATTAGGTCTACAAAGATATAAAGGTCTAGGAGAGATGAACCCAGAGCAATTATGGGATACTACAATGGATCCTGAAAAGAGAATATTAATAAAGGTTACTATGGATGATGCTATGAAAGCTGACCAAATATTTACATTACTAATGGGTGATGAAGTTGAACCTAGAAGAGAATTCATCCAAGCTAATGCTAAATATGTTAAGAACTTAGACATATAATTTGAAAAATAAAATAAAAAATATTAAACGGTAGATAAAACAAATATCTACCGTTTATCTATAAAGCCAATAATAATCTCTACTAAAACTAATATATCTAATATTAAAACCTAATATATATTACTATATAAATAAGCCTTGATACCACATATATTAATCATTCGCTCGACTATTAATACACCATAAGTAACTATATTCGTCCTAAAGCTTAGGACTACTAATAACTACTAAAAAATATTAGATATAAGAATAATCTTAGCTCGAATTTATTACCTATCATTTGACCATATATTTTAAATAATAAAAAATATATTATAGATATAAAATATTAAATATAAATTAATAATAAATATAGCCTACAAACAAATAATAAATTCTTATCGCCGACATATTATAATCCATAAAAATGAACCATAATACATCTTTGCTCGAATATTAATAAACGAAATATCATCTATTAATACTCTTCGCTCAACCATTATTGACCTTATAATAGTATTATGTTCAAAATTAAAAATTTTATTCAAAAGAATAAAAAATTATAAAAAAAATCATTTGTCGAATTTTGTCGATGAAAAGTTCTTGACAAAAGTGAAAAAAGATTGTAAAATGCTTTTTAAATCGGAGGTGATAAAAATAAAACAATTAACAGTTCAAGAATGGTTACCTATAGAAAAAATTTATAATGATCGGATTTGTTAAATTAAAAAATAATAAAATAATTAAAATTTTAAAAGTTAATCCAATTAATTATAATCTAAAGTCAGATTTAGAAAAAGAGTCTATTTTAAATTCTTATAAGATTTTTTTAAAAACTTGTAATTTTAATATCCAAATTTTAATTCAAAGTAGTAAAGAAGATTTAACTCATCATATTAAAAATATCCAAAAAAATATTTCTAAAAAAGAAAATAAATATTTAGAGAAAATTGCAGAAAATTATATTAATTATATTCAACAAATTAATTTAACAAGAAAATCATCATCTAAAGATTTTTATATTATTATATCAGATACAATTAATAAAAAAATGAATATTTTTGAATCAGAAGAAATAATTAAAAATGATTTAAAAGATAAATATTTTAAAGTCAAAGAATGTTTAGCTCGTTCCGGAAATTTAGTTTCTGAATTATCTAATTCAAAAGAAGTTGAAGATTTATTTTTCTCTTTATTAAATACCAGAAAAAGTTTAAATAATAAATTAATTAAAATAAATAAATAAAAATAATTAATTAAAAAATAATTAATAAAAAAATAATTAATTAAAAAATAATTAATTAAAAAATAATTAATTAAAAAATAATTAATTAAAAAATAATTAATTTAAAATAAATTAATTTAAAATTAATTAATTAAAAATAAATTAATAAAAAAATAATTAATTAAAAATAATTAATAAAAAAATAAATTAATTTAAAATAATTAATAAAAAATTAATGATTAAAAAAATAAAAAAATAAAAATATTCATTAAGAAAATTAAAAGATTTTAAAATAGAAATGAGTTACAAAATAAAATAAAAATTATAAGTAGTTGGTTAAAATGAAAAGATAAAATACAAAGATAAAAAATCCAAATAAAAGTAAAAAAATATTATAAAGAAATAGGTTAAAAATGTTAGGCGTTTAAAAGAAAGCGGTAATGAATAAAATTAATTACCATTCAAGCAGAATTAGAAAAATAAGTTTACATATAAGAAAATAATAAATAGAAAAATGTTGTTATATTTTTAGGTTTTATTAAAATAAAGTTTAAAGAATTTAAAATATATTTATATTTAATTTATATAAATATTAAATAAAAAATAAATTAATTTAAAAAATAATTAATTTAAAAAACAATTAATTAAAAAATAATTAATTTAAAAAACAATTAATTAAAAAATAATTAATTAAAAAATAATTAATTAAAAAATAATTAATTTAAAAAACAATTAATTAAAAAATAATTAATTAAAAATAAATCAATTTAAAAAATAATTAATTAAAAAGTAATTAATTAAAAAATAATTAATTAAAAATAAATTAATTTAAAAAATAATTAATTAAAAAGTAATTAATTAAAAAATAATTGATTAAAAATAAATTAATTAAAAAATAATTAATAAAATAAATAATTAATTACAAAATAATTATTTAAATAAAAATAATTTTTTTATAAAAATAAAAAAAATCTAATTAAAGAAAAATAATCAATTAAATAATTGTATATAAAGAAAAAATTAAAAATAAAAAGGAGGTTGCATAAATTTTGAAAAGTTTAAAAGAAATTATAAAAGAAACTTTAAAAAATATAAAAAAGGAATTAAAAGAATTACTAAAAAGGCTTAGGCATTAAAAGAAAAAGAAGAATTGATAAAATGAAAGACAAATTTAAAGTGAGTAGCTACAAAGGTTTACATATATAAAAATAAAATTCTTAATGCTATTTAAATAAATAAGTTTGTTGTTTCGATTTAGTATTTCAAAAAAATAAAATTTCATAAAATTAAAAAGAAAAAATAAAATATTTAATTTTAAATATTAATAAAAAATAATCAATTAGAAATAAATTAATTAAAGATAATTAACAAAAAAATAATAAAATAAAAAATAAAATAAATTAAAAAATAAATTAATTAAAAAACAAATTAATTAAAAAATAAATTAATTAAAAAAATTAATTAAATAAAAATAATAAAATAAAAAAAATTAATTAACAAAAATGAATAATTAATTTTATTAAATAGAAAAAGGAGGAGAAAATTGTTAAAAGAAAAAATAGAAAATATATTTAATAAAAATAAAAAAGAAATTAATGATAATTTTTTTGAAGGGACTATATATAAAAAAGATGAAATATCACCAGCATATATAGATATGCAAAATCCTAAATATTTAGAAATAGATAATTTATATTATGGAGGATTAATAGTAGTAGATTATTATAGAGAACAGACAGATATCATTTTAAAAACATTAATAGAAACTAATATTAATATGAATATTTCTGTTTTTTATGAAAAACAAGATCCGTTTAAAACTATAAAAGATTTAACATATCATATAGGTAATGTAGGAGTAGAATTAAAAGAAAGTAATCAAAACAGAGAGGATATAGATATAGCAGCTTTTACATACAATGATGCTAAATATATAAGAAAAGAAATACAAGTAAATAATGAAGATATTTATTATTTATATATTTATATTAGTATATATGCAGAGAATGTAAAAGAATTAGAATACTATTTAAATAAAATAGAAGGTATTGCACAAAGCAAAGGCATGCAAACAAGAAGAGCAAATTTTAGACAAGAAGAATTATTTTTATCTTGCTTACCTATAATGGAAAATAATAATACAATAAAAGATGCAGCGAGAAGAAACGTCTTAACTTCTGGTTTACTTGCAACATACCCATTTATATCTTCTACTATATTTGACCAAGATGGAATCTTTATTGGTACTAATATATATAATAATTCTTTAGTTTTTATAGACAGATATAATAATCAAAAATATAAAAATGCTAATATATGTATATTTGGAACTAGTGGAGCTGGTAAATCATTTTATACTAAATTATTAATATTAAGATATAAACTATTAGGGATTAGTCAATATATAATAGACCCAGAAAGAGAGTATGACCATTTATGTGAAAGTTTAAAAGGAACACAAATTAAAATAGGACCTAATTCAGATACATATATTAATGTTTTGGAAATAAGAAAGGAAAGTTTGGAAGAAGGAGAAAGCGGATATTTAGCTACTAAAATAGGAAAGCTTATAGGTTTCTTTAATCTAATATTTGGGGAATTAAATGAAGAAGAGAAGGCTTTAATAGAAGAGAAACTAATAGATACATATAAAATGAAGAATATTAATTTTGATGATAAAAGCTTATATAAAGAAATAAGAACAAATAAAAAGATAAAAAAGGTATTTAAAGATCCACAAGATATGCCAATACTAGAAGATATATATAATATATTAGGAAAAGATGAGAGAACTAAAAAATTTCAAATAAAACTTATTCCTTTTGTTAAGGGGTCTATGAAATTCTTTAATAATATATCGAATATAAAATTAGATAATGAATTAATAGTTGCAGATATATATGATTTAGGAGAAGAGAATTTAAAATATGGTATGTATTTATTTACAGAAATATTTTGGGACAAGATTAAAGAAAACAGAAATGAAAAGAAAGCAATATACTTAGATGAAATATGGAGATTAATAGGTGTAACATCTAATAAAGAAGTTGCAAGCTTTATATATAAAATATTTAAGACTATTAGAAAATATGGTGGTAGTGGAGTAGCAATAACACAAGATATATCAGATATATTTAGTTTGGATAATGGTACATATGGAAAAAGTATTTTAAATAATTCTAGTATTAAAACATTTTTTGCATTAGAAGAGGAAAATATAAAAATACTTTCAGATTTTACTAATTTATCAGAAAAAGAAAAAGTAGAAATTAAATCTTTAAAAAGGGGAGAGTGTTTAATGTTTGTTGGTGATGAACATATATTAACTAAAATAGAATGTTCTGAATTAGAACAAGAAATATTAGAGGGAGGAAAGAATAAGAATAATGAAAAAAATAATATTAGCAATTGAAAATAAAAAGTTAGAAGATAAATTAAAAGAAAATAATAATATAAAAATAATATGTAACAATTTACAATATAGAGAAGCTATTTTAGAAATATTAGATAAAAATAAAAATATAGATTTTATTTTAATTAATGAAAATTTACCAGGAATAATTAGTATAGAAGAATTAGTAAAAAAAATAAAAATAATTAATAATAAAATTAATATAATTATTTTTTTAGAAAAAGATGATATTAATAAAATAAATAGATTAAAAAAATTAAATATAAATAATATTTATTTAAATAAAAAAATAAATATAAATAAAATAATTAATTTAATTCTTAAAAATAATAAATTTAATAATAATTATAATAAAAATAATTTATTAAATTATAAAATAAAAAAAGAAAAAATAAATAATAATAAATTAATTAAAATAAATAATTTTAAAAATAATAAATTTAATAAATTAAAAATTATTTTAAATAAAATTAAATTAAATAAAAATAAATTAAACAATAATATTCATTTAAATAATAAAAATAAAAAAGAAAATAAATTAATTACTATAATGGGAAAAAGAAAAACAGGAAAAAGTACAATAATAAATTTATTATTAATTTATTTATTACAAAAAAATAAAAAAATATTATTAATTAATTTAAATAAACAATTAGAAAATAATTATTTAATTTTATTCGGAAAAAAATATTATAAAATTAAAAATAATTATTTTAATAAATATAATTTAATTAATAATAAATTAAATAAAAAAAATATTTTTTTAAAATCTGAAATTAAAATAAATAATAATTTATTCTTTTTAAATAATTTCCAAAAAATAATTCAACAAAATAATTATAATAATATTTTAGAATATTTTACTAAATATTATATTAAGAAATATGATTATGTTTTAGTAGACATCGGAGATAGTGCAAATAGAAGAATAAAACAAAAAATAGTAAAAATAAGTGATAAAAACATAATGGTTATGACCAATGATTTACTAGGCATTAAAGAGGTAGAGAGATTAAGTCTGGAGTCAAACTTAAAAGAAGATAACAAAGAAAATAGTTTACATATAATACTTAATAAATATTATTTTAATTCAATTAGCAACAGCATTTTTAAAAATTTGGTTAAAAGAAAAATAAAATTTAGTACAATTTTTTATAATAAAAAATTTATAAATCTTTCAAATAAAATTTTAAAAAATAGAAAATTTAATTTTAATTTATTTTTTAAAAATAAATTAAAAAATATTTTAAAATAAAATTGATTAAATAAAAAAATAAATAAAATTAATTAAATTAATTAATAAAAATAAAATAATTATTTTTAATAAAATAAAAAATTAATTAAAAAATAATTATTAATTAAAAATAAAAAATAATTAATTTAATAAAATATTAAAATAAATATAAAAAATATTTTTTAAATATTTAAATAATTTAATTAATTAAATATTTAATAAAAATAAAAATAATTTTTTATAATAAATATTAATTTTTATTTTTTAATAATTTAGGAATAAATTATTTTAAAAATTTTAAATTATAAAATTATATTTTTAAAAATAAAAAAATTATATAAAAATATTTTAAAAAACTTATAAGAATAAAAATAGTTAATAAAATTATAGAAAAAATAATCAATAAAATGTTAGGCATTAAAAGGATTAGAGAGTTATTAATAAAATATAGAAAAACAAGAAAAAGGTTTACATATAATAATTAATAAAAACAAATCAGATATGGAGATTAGATATATTTTTAATAATTTTACTGGTAAAAAATTAAAATTTACTATGATTTAATATTATTAAAAAATAATATTAAATAAAAAATAATTAAACAAATTAAAATATTAATTTAAAAATATTTATAGAATAAATTAAAAAAATATTTTAATAAAAAATAAATAAAATTAATTAATAAAAATTATTCAATAAAATAAAAAATAAAATTAATCATTACTAATTAATAAAAAATAATTAATTAATAATAAAAAAATAAATAATTAAATAAATAAAATAATGAAATAAATGAAAATAATTTAATTAAATAAAAAATAAATATTAAAATAATTAAATAATTAATTTATTTAAAATAATTATTAAAAATAAAAAATTAAATTATAAAAAAATAAAATAAATTTTTTCTAATAATTTTATTAATAAAATAGAAATTTAAAATATAAAAAAATGTTTTACCAGATATAAATGTTTTTAATTAAAATAAAAGTTCACAAAAAAGACAATAGCATAAAAGAATAATAAAAAATATTTATGAAATTGGTAAAAAATAATTAATAAAAAACTAGGCATTAAAAGAATTGAACGATTATTAATAAGCCACTGAATAATAAACAAAAAAGTTTACATATAACATATTATAAATATTATTTTTCTTGGATTATTAATCAGTGTTTTCAAGAATTTTCTTAAATACTAAAATTAAATTCATTTTATTTTTATAAAAATAAATTAAAATAAATAATATAAAAAATTAATTTTATAAAATTAATAAAAAATATTTAATTTAAAAATAAATAAAATTAATTAATAAAAAAATTATTTAATTAAATTAAATAATAATAAAAAATAATAATTTAAAAATAAATAAATTAATTAAATAAATAAAAAAATATTTTAATAATTAAAATATTAATTAATTTAAATTAATAAAAAACAATTATTAATTAAAAAATAAAAATAGTTAATTAAATAAAAAATTAAAAAATAAATATAAAAAATATTTAAATAATTAATTAATATAAAATAATAAAAATTAATTTTAAAAAATATATTTTAAATTATAAACTAAAGAACCAAAAATTATAGAGGAAAAATTATAGTTACTTTTCTGTTAATCTTAAAAAGCATACATAAGGATAAAAAATATAAAATAGAAAGCAAAATATAGTAAAAATAATTAATGAATTACTAGGCATAAAAGGGATAGACAAGCTAGATTTTAAATAAATAAAATAGAAGAAAATAGTTTACATATTTTTGTTAAATTAAATTTGATTTTATCTAATTATTTAAAATAATTTAAAAAATTGTTGTTATAAAAAAGAAGTTTATTATAATTTTTTATCAAATATTAAAATAGAAAATAGAAATTATAAAAAATTAATTTAAAATATTTTTTAAAAATAAAAAATATTTAATAAATAAAATTAATTAATAAAAAGTTATTTAATAAAATAAAAAATAAATAAAAATAATAAAATAATTATTTAAAAACAAATAATTTAAAATTTAATTAAATATAAAATAATTATTAATTAAAAATAAAATTAATTTAAAAAATATTAAAATAAATATAAAAAAGATTTTTTTAAATATTTATATAATTTAATTAATTATTTATAAAAATAAAAATAATTTTTTATAACAAATATAATTTTTGATTTTGAATAATAAGAAGAAATTATATTAAAAAAAATAATATAAAAGGATTTTATAATGACTATCATAATAAAATAGTTAATAAAAGCATAAAAAATAATTAATAAAATGTTAGGCATTAAAAGGATTGCACGATTAATAACAGAGAAAGAAAAAACAACAAAAATAGTTTACATATAACGAATGATTTAAATTATTTTTATTTAATAAAAGAGTCTGATTTAAAAAAATTATTAAAACAAAGATTAAGTTTATTATTATTTTTTATAATAAAAAATTTAAAAATATAAAAAAGAAAATATTAAAAATTAATTTTAAAACATTTTTTAAAATTAAATAAAAAATATGTTAATAAAAAAATAAATAAAATTAGTTAATAAAAAATTTATTTAATTAAATTAAAAAAATAATAAAAAATAATTAAATAATTAAAAATATAAATAATAAAAAAATAATAATTAAAAAATAATTTTAATTAAATAAAAAAATATTTAATTAATTAAAATAAAAAATAAATATTTAAAATATTAATTTAAAATAATTTTATTATAAAAAATAAAATAAAATTAAAAAAATTATTTTTATAGCAATAATATTTTTGATAATAAAAAATAAAAAAGGTAGTATTGAAATTTTTCTAATTTAAAGAATAGTTTAAATTAATAAAAAAATATAATAAAAACAAAATAATTTGTGAAAATGTTAAAAAAATAAATTTTAAAAAGTTAGGCATTAAAGGGATTGCAAGATTAATAATAGATTAGAAGAAGACAAGAAAAATAGTTTACATATAATGAATAATTGAAATTACTTTTATTTAATCTAGAGAACTTATTTTAAAAATATTATTAAAATAAAAATAAAATTTGTATAGTTTTCATTCTAATAATTTAGAAAAAAGAATATTAAAAAATAAAAAATTAATTTAAATTTATTAAAAAAATAGAATAATAAAAAATAAAATTAATTATTTAAATAAATAAAAAATATTTAATAAAAAATA
The DNA here is from genome assembly GCA_944387555.1 of uncultured Clostridia bacterium. GTDB lineage: Bacteria > Bacillota > Clostridia > TANB77 > CAG-508 > CAG-269. Next base: position 119,283 of record CALXFH010000001.1, read on the forward strand.
AATTAATTATTTAAATAAATAAAAAATAATTAATAAAAAAATAAATTAATTATTTAAATAAATAAAAATAATAAAATTAATTATTTAATAAATAAAAAGAATTAATAAAAATAAATTAGTTGTTTTTAATAAATAAAAAATAAAATTTTTTAAAATTTGTTTTTAAATCTAAATTTGATTTTTAAGTAAAGCATAAAGATTTAAAATCTGAAATTAAAATCTAAAAAATATTCCAGAGAATTAATTAAATATTAAATAGAAAGATAATATTTTTTAAAAAATTGTTATTTATATTTAATTTAAATATACGCAAATAAGCATTTTTAAAAATATGAACGAGTAAAAAGAATAAAAGAAAACAGTTAACATATAAAAGAAAACGTTAACTATATTAAAGAAGTATTTTTAAAAGATTCTACAAAAATTATAAACTAAAAAGAATATAAAAAATTATTTATTATTTTATAAAAAGAAAATTATAAAATTAATTTATTTAATTTTATAAATAAATAATTATTTTAATTAATAATTAGAAAAATAAATTATTTTATTTTAAATAAAATAATTAAAATTAAAATAATTAAAAATAAAAAATAATTAAATAAAAATAGAAAAAGAAAGGATGAAAAAATATGGAAATGGAAAATTTAGAAAAAAATAATAATTTAGAAATAGAAAACAATTTAGAGGTGGAAAATGAACAAAAAGGATTCTTAGAATCTACTTTAGGAAAAACAATTAATGCAGCAGTGGATATTGGTATTAGAGCTTTATTACCTGACTTTATAGATGAACAAGTAATTAATATAAAGGATAATTTATTAGAGTATGGACTAAAAGATGGAATAACAAAAACTATTGATGATGCTATCGATTTAGGAAAAAGTGCTATAGGTATTTTTAAAGGAGACTTTGAAAATGTATCTCAAATGCAAAGTGCAGTTCAAAATGGAGGTTTAATTGATGGAGTTTCTGATTTATTAGATGTAGTAGTAGATAAAGTAAATGATGCTGGTTTAATTAGTAATAATGTAGCAAAAACAATTAAACAAGGAAAAGACGTTATTTTAAGTAATGTAGAAAGTAATATAGAAAATACATTTAGTAAACAATATGAAGCTATAGAAAATGTAGATAATTATATTAGTAGCTGGAAAGAAAGTTTTGAAAAACAAGATTTTGATGCTATGGAAAAAGAATACCAAAAACTAGAAGAACAAATGCAAGATATTGCACCTATTACTAAAACAATAGAAGAAGCTAAAACTATAGAAGTATTACATAACTTAATTAAAAATAATGGACAAGACTTTAATTTAAGTAATGAACAATTAGAATTAGTGGAAAAATTAAAATAAAAAAGAAAGGATATTATAAATTATGGAGAAAAAAATAAATACTAATATTGAAAATAATAAACGAAATGAAAAAGAAATAAATAATAAAAATAATACATATAAAGAGGATAATAAAAAGAAATTTAAATTATTAGATCCAAAAAATGATGTTGTATTTCAAATGTTATTTCTTAAAAATAATTTAGCAAAAGGATTATTAGATAATATTTTAATAGATAAAATAATTTCTGTAAATGTTGATGTAAATAAACAGTTATTAGGAGATAGACCAGAAGATAAAATAGGAATAGTAGATTTAAGAGCAATAATAAATAATGAAATAGAATGTGAAGTAGAAATGCAAATGTTTTATTTTAATAATTTTGTTCCGAGATTTTTAGATTATTGGTCTAAAATGTATTCAAGACAACTAAAAAAAGGAGATAATTATGACTTATTACATAGAGTTATTTCTATTGCTATTATTAATCAAAATATTCCAGACTTAAAAGGATTACCAGCACATACTATATGGAATATAAGAGAATCTAGGAATCATAGAAAAATATTGACAAATAACTTAGAGTTACATATAATAGAAATACAAAAGGCTAAAGAGGAATATAAACATAACAAGGATGATAAATTATTACAATGGATAAAGTTTCTAGAAAACCCAGAAAGCAAGGAGGTAGATAGAATAATGGTAAGTAATAAAGAAATAAAAGAAGCTAAAAAAGAATTATTTAGCTTAAGCCAAGATGAAGAAAACCAAAGAATAGCAGATTTTAGAGAAAGAGAAATTATGGATAGAAAGGATATCTACGAAACAGGAAAGGATGAAGGTAAGGCAGAAGGAATAAAAGAAGGAAGAAAAGAAGGAATAAAAGAAGCAAGAGAAACTTTTATAATAAATTTACTTAAGATTAAAATGCCAATTGATAAAATAATAGAATTTACAAGTGCAACTAAAGAAGAAATTGAAAAAATAAAGGAAAGTAAAAATCTATAAAAATATAATGTCTATTAAAAATAAAAAGCAAGGGGTTATATAATTATGGTAAAAAATCAAAGAATAGAAGAAATTAAAAGAGAATTAATGAATTTAAATCAAAATGAAGAAAATCAAAGGCTTATAGATTTTAGAGAAAGAGAATTAAGGGATATGATAGATCTTTACGAAACTGGAAAAGATGAAGGAAGGAAAATAGGAATAGCAGAAGCAAGAAAAGAAGCAAGAAAAACTATAATAACAAATTTACTTAAGATGAAAATACCAATTGATAAAATAATAGAAGTTACAAATGCAAGTAAGGAAGAAATTGAGAAAATAAAGAAAAGAAATTATAATAAAGAAGTTTAATTTTGTTAATATTTAAAACAATTATACATATATTTATATTATCATAAATTATTAATTAATTTAAAAAAATTTAAGTTATATGAAAAACCAGAGTCCGTTAGGATTCTGGTTTTTATAATAATATATATTTTATATAGATGTGTCCCCAAATGCACATTTTTGAGCAAAAGGAAACGTCCCTATTTTTTATTTTTTTCATATTCTTTGAAAAATGAATATGATGTAGTTAATATTTTATAATAATAGTCCTTCATTTCTTCAGAACTTCTATTTAATATTCTATCTATTTTTTGTGAGGTTGAATTTGTTTCTTCATTACCAAATAAAATATAGTCTGTAGATACTCCAGTAAATGCTACTATACGGCATAATGTTTTTATACTTAATGAACGTTCGCCTCTTTCTATTTGCCCTAAGAATATATCAGATATATCAACTGCTTCTGAAAATACTTCTCTACTCATTTTCATGTTTTCTCTTGCTTTTCTTATTCTTTCTCCTACTTCTAAATTATTTGGTATCTTTGTATCCATATTATTCCTCCCAAACATATATTTTTATTATATACTAACAGATTTTTAAAACTAATATGCTATTAGTAAATATATAAATTAAGATAAAAGCATAAAAATATTTTAAAAAACTGTTGCAAAATAAATATGCTTAAAGTATAATTCTAATATAAGTTATTAGCTATTTTAAAAAATAGTAGCACCTTGAAAAAAACTATATTTTCTTTATTAGATTTTTTGTATATTAAATAATATTTTTATTAAAAGGTATACTATTTTTTAGATAGTAAATAATAACAAAAGAATAACAAAAAATATAATTTAGACAAACTAAAGAAGGAGGTTATATATGTATAATTATTCTAAAAATTATAATTTTAATTCTAATAAAGATAAAATAAAAGACAAAATAAAAAAGATAAAAACAAATAATTCTGGTATTACTATTGTTGCTTTAGTTGTAACTATTATTGTTTTATTAATTTTAGCAGGAATAACAATAGGAGCAATTACTGGAGATAATGGTATTATTAATAAAGCGCAAGAAGCTAAAAATGATACCAATTATGCTCAATGGGAAGAAAAGATTGACCAAGCTATCATAGATGCAGAAAGTAAATACAGAAATCCAACTATGATTAATGTAAAAGAAGAGTTAAGAGATAAAGGCATAATTGAAGATTATGACAAAGTAGATGACAAAACAGGAGCTATAACAACAGTAGATGGTACCATAATAGAAGGTAAGCTTGATGATTATATAGAGTTTGGACCAGGTATGGTAGCGGATAAGAATGAAACTTATACAGATGCAAATGGAGACACAGCAACGATACCAAAAGGTTTTGAGATATTAGAAGATGCAAGTACAGTAGATGATGGTTTAGTTATTCAAGATGAAAGTGGTAACCAATTTGTATGGATACCAGTAGAAACACCAGTAGCAAGTGCAGAAGCAGATGGAACAACAAATAAAGCAATGGCAATAAAGAATGGAAATAATTATAGAGGTTTACTTTATGACTTTACTAGTACAGGCTCAACAGTAAAAAGTGGATGTACAACGACTACAAGTAGTTATAGAGAGCCAGCTTATTTAACAGATTCAAGTTATGCGGATGGGTCTTCATATAATCAAGATGGAGATGGAAATAAAATAGTAACAGAAGATAGTCTACAACAAGAATATAATAAAATGATGGCAAGCGTTGAACAATATCATGGCTTTTATGTAGGAAGATATGAACTTGGTTTAGAAGGAACAACGCCAGTAGTAAAAAACGCAAGTACGAATTCAGGTGTTACAACAGCAGATGCAAGTAATTCAAATACTAAGATGTGGTATGGCTTATATAGTAAGTGCAAAGAATTTGCACCAGAAGATAGTAATAAATCAGTGGTAAGTAGTATGATATGGGGAAGTCAATATGATGAAATGCTTAATTGGATGCAGGCAAATGGAGAAGATGTGTCAGCATCAGCTGATAACACTGAAACAATAAGAAATAATTCTACAAAAACAGGAAGTCAAGAAAAAGATTTTATGAAAAATGTATATGACCTTTATGGATGTCATTATGAGTGGAAATTAGAGGCCAACATCACGAAAGAACGTGTTTATCGTGGAGGTAATTCTAGCAGTAGCAGCGCTCCTAGCAGCCGTCGCAGCACCTATTCGAGCAATGCCAGCAGTACCTATTCAGCCCGTCTCACTTTATATATAAAGTAGTACTGAGACCTGAGTTGTGAGTATTGGAAATAGTAGAAAATTAAAACATTAAGAGAATTTAATTTTTTAGGTTGTAAAAGAATAAAAACTGTAGTAAAATTTAAGTTAATAGAAAGGTAGGTAGGAAATTCCCTTGCAGGGCGAAGACGCCAAAAGGGGATTTCCTACCGGACTAGTCCGGTAAGACTAGTCCTATTTTTTTGCGAAAAAATAGGACTAAGAACAACGAAAGGTTACATAAAACCTTATAAAAATAGAAAGGTGGGATTTTTTATGAAATTTTTAAAAAGAATAGAAAAAATAAAGTCAGAAAATGAAGATAAAATAGTATTAGCAAGATGTGGATTATTTGTAGTGGCAGTAGGAAATGATGCAAGAATATTAAGTAAAGAATTTGGATTAAAGAAAACTTGTATGAAAAGAGGGGTATGTAAAGTAGGAATACCTGCTAGCTATGCATTAAAATATTTAAAATTAATAGAAGATAAAGGTTATAGTTATTTATTATATGACTATGATAAAAATACAAAAGAAATGATAGAAAAATATAGATATATTGGTACTAATAAAGTAGAAGAAATTAGCATAGATTGTCCTTCTTGTGAAAATTATAAAGAACAAGATGTTATAGATATCTTTGAATTATTAAGAAGAAAAAAAGAAAAAAATAAAAAAGAAGTAAATGGGGAAAAAGAAAATGAATGAAAAAAGTAGAGAAAATAACATAAGAGAAAATGGAAAAAATGAACTAATATTAATACCAAAATATGAAAGATATATGCAGTATATGATAGAAATAATTTTAAAAATGCCAAGAACAGAAAAATTTAATATAGGAAATGAATTTAAAACAGTTATGTATAAATGCTTAGAAAATATACTGTATTTAAATAAAATAGAAATATCAAAAAGAATGTATTATTTAAATTTAATAGATGCAGGTTTAAATATTCAAAGAATAATGCTTAGGATAATGTTAAAAAATAAGTGGATAGATAAAAAGAAATATTTAGTATCAATGGAGTTGTTATATGAAATAGGAAAAATATTAGGAGGATTAATAAAGTTTTATGCCAAAAACAATAAGAAATAAGTATTATAAATATTTAACATTTAATAGGCTTATGGAAGCACATAAGAAAGCAAGAAGGGGAAAAGGATATAGAGAAGAAATAATAAAATTTAATCTAAAACAAGAAGAATATATAATGTATCTATTAGAAAGGTTGAGGAATAAGAGTTATAAACATGGAGGCTATAAAGTATTTTATATAACAGAGCCAAAACCTAGAAAAATAGAACGTTCAAGATATATAGATAGAATAGTACATACATTTTATGTAGAAAACTTTTTAAAACCATATTTTATGCCTTGTTTTATAAATACAAGTTATGCATGTATTCCATGTCGTGGTATGCATAAGGCATGTTTAGATGTGCAAAAAGCTATGAAACATTGTAAAAATATTTGGGGAGAATATTACATTCTAAAGATGGATGTAACAAAATATTTCCAAAATATAGATAAGGACATATTGTTAGAAATATTAAAGAAGAAAATAAAGGATAAAGATTTATTGTGGTTAACAAAAGAAATAATATATTCAAATAAAGGAAAAAAGAGTTTACCAATTGGAAATTATACATCACAAATGTTTGCAAATATTTATTTAAATGAATTAGACCAATATGTGAAAAAAGAATTGGGAATAAAATATTACTTTCGTTATATGGATGACTCAGTTTTATTTGTACGTGGCAAAGAAGAAGCTAAATGCTATTTAGAAAAAATAAAAGAATTTATTTATTCTAAATTAGAACTAACATTAAATAAAAAAACACAAATATTTAAATCTAAACAAGGAGTAAATTTTTGTGGTTATAAAATAAATGAATATAGACTAAAGATTAGGGATAAAGGAAAAAGAAAATTAAAGAAAAAAATCGTAAAGTTAAAAAAGTTAATAAAAGAGGGAGAGCTTACAAGTGATGATGCTAAAAAATATTTAGTAGGTCATCTAGGATATATAAAAATAGCAGATACATATAAGTTAGAAAATAAACTATTTTATAGAGAAAATAAGTAAATTTAGAAAATATAAAAAATTATTAAGTAAAAATAATTTTAATTAGGGATAAATCAAAAGGCCAACAACACAATAATCGTGGAGGTAATTCTAACAATAGCAACGCTCCTAGCAATCGTAACAACAACAATCCGAACAATACCAACAGTAACAATTCAGCCCGTCTCACTCTAATACGATTCTAGATTATATATTTTAAGGAATATATACAATGAAAGTATTAGTATTAAAGAGATTTATTCCTTCCTAATATAGGTAAAAAAGTATCAGTAAAATAGGTATTAGTAAAAATACCAAGAAGTATTTTGAATATACTTATTTTACAATTAATTATTTAATTTAAGTTGATATATTTTTATTTAATTTAATTTATTTTATTTTTTAAATACTTAAAATTAATTTAAAGAGGTAAAAAATGAATATATGTTTTGTAATAGGAAAAATAATAAGTGATATACAATTTGATTTTATAATAGACGGAAAAAGTATTGGGAAAAAATTTTCAATTGTAAGATTTGAAATAGAATTGCTAGATAAAGAAAAAACAAAAGTAAGTGTAATAGCTTATGGAAAAATAGCAGAAAAATGCTTTCAAAAGTTAGTAAAAAGTGATATTGTAAGTATATATGGCGACCTGAATTCTAATGGAAAGTTAGAAATAGAAGAAATAGATTTATTATAAAATAAAAAAATACATGTATATTATAAATAAAAAATAAAATAATAAATTATAATATAAAGAAAAAATAAGAAATAAGAAAACAGAAGAAAAAATAAAAGAATAAATAAAAACAAAAGAAAAAGGAAAAAATAATAAAATCTAAAAAAGGAATAATTAAAAATAAGGAAACAAAATAAATAAAAAAATAAAACAAAGTAGAAATAATTTTAAAATATAAAAATGGAGGTTTATAAAATGGAAGAAAATATAAATAAAAAAGATATGATAAAATTAATATATAAAGCACAAGAGGAGAAAATAGATAATATTATTAAAAAAGTAAATAGAGAAGTAAAGGATGAATTAAAAACAATAAATACAGAAAAAGTAATAGCTTCATCTAATGAGCCAAATGAAACACGAGAAGTTTTTAGAAAAATAGAAGATAACTATAATATAAAAATAACAAGATATAATGAAGAAATGTATAAAAAAGGGTTTATAGATGGTGTAAACTTTATGATGAATTGTTTAGACAAATAAAATAATTGGGGACGTTTCCTTTTGCGCATTTTTGCGCAATCTGGGACACATTTATTAAACAATAAAAATATAAATCATAAAAAACGTGATAATATCACGAAATTGTTAGCTAAAAACGTGATTAAATCACGTTTTCCTTTCTAAATAATTATAAAAAGATATATTAAAAATAGAATCTATTACAACGGCACACAAAATAAAGAATATTTGTGCACCATTGTAGTGTTATAAAATATTAAAAAAATAAATTATATGAAATATGTGTAATATGTATGATATATGTTTGGATTAAATGCTTGCAAAATAATGTAAATATAAGGGATTTTCAGTTGTTTGGATTTTCCGAACAACTGAAATTAAAAAGTATTAATAAAAATAAATAAGTAATATATAATAATTTTTTTTATTCAAAAATTTATTATAAAATAACATTAAAAAAATTAATAGAAAAAAGCAAAAAATACCTTACTGAATAAGGAATTTCTTGTTAAAATTACTTGCAAAATTTATCTAGTTTTAGTATAATACAAATGTAGAAAAATACGAAGAAAAGAGGGAAAACAATATGGAAGAAACACCAAAAAGAAATGACGGAAAAATAATAGAAAGAGACATCGAAAAAGAAATGAGAACAGCCTACATAGACTATGCAATGAGTGTTATTGTATCACGTGCACTTCCAGACGCAAGAGATGGTTTAAAACCAGTACATAGAAGAATATTATATGCTATGTATGAAGATGGAATAACATCAGATAAACCATACAGAAAGAGTGCTAATACAGTAGGTTCAGTTCTAGGAAGATACCATCCACATGGAGATAGCTCTGTTTATGATGCAATGGTAAGAATGGCACAAGACTTCTCAATGAGATACCAATTAATAGATGGACATGGAAACTTTGGTTCTGTAGACGGTGATGGAGCAGCAGCTATGAGGTACACAGAAGCTAGAATGTCAAAAATAGCATCATATATGCTTACAGATATTGAAAAAAATACTGTAGACTTTATGCCAAACTATGATGATAGATTACAAGAACCAACAGTATTACCAGCAAGAATACCATTGTTATTAGTAAATGGATCATCAGGTATAGCCGTAGGTATGGCGACAAACATACCACCACATAACTTAACAGAAGTTATAAATGGAATAATAAAAGTAATAGATGAAGACAATGTGTCAGATGAAGACTTAATGAAAATAATAAAAGGACCAGATTTCCCAACAGAAGGACTAATATTAGGACGTGAAGGAATTAAAAAAGCATATACAACAGGAAGAGGAAAAATAACATTAAGAGCAGAAACAAACATTGAGGAAATGAGTGGAAATAGACAAAGAATAATAGTTTCATCATTACCATATCAAGTAAATAAAGCAAACTTAATAAAAACAATATCAGAATTATCTAAAGAAAAGAAAATAGAAGGAATCTCAGAATGTAGAGATGAATCAGATAGAAAAGAAAAAGTAAGAGTAGTAATAGAACTAAAAAGAGATACAAATGCACAAGTTGTATTAAACCAATTATTTAAACATACACAAATGCAAACAACATTTGGTGTTATAATGCTTGCATTAGTTAATGGAGAACCAAAAATATTAACATTAAGACAAGCAATAGATGTTTATATTCAGCATAGAAAAGAAGTTATAACAAGAAGAACACAATTTGATTTAGATAAAGCATTAGCAAGAGCTCATATATTAGAAGGATTAAGAATAGCAATAGACAACATCGATGAAGTAATTCAAATAATACGTTCATCATATGATGATGCAAAAGAAAGATTAATGGAAAGATTTGGATTATCAGATGTACAAGCTCAAGCAATTCTAGATATGAGATTAAAAACACTATCAGGTTTGCAACGTGAAAAAATAGAAGAAGAATATAAACAATTAATGGAATTAATAGACCATTTAAGAGCAATACTTTCAAGTGAAAAACTACTATTTGATGTAATGAAAGAAGAATTAATCGAAGTAAGAGATAAATTTGGAGATGAAAGAAAAACAAAAATAGTAGCATCAGAAGCAGAAATAGAATTAGAAGACTTAATAAAAGAAGAAGAATGTGTAGTAGCTCTAACACATTATGGTTATATTAAGAGAATGCCAATAGATACATATAGAAGCCAAAGAAGAGGCGGGAAAGGTATAACAGGAATGGTAACTCGTGAAAATGATTTTGTAAAAGAAATCTTTATAGCGTCAACACATGATACGATTCTATTCTTCTCAAATAAAGGAAAACTATATAAATTAAGAGGATATGAAATACCAGAAGCAGGAAGAACTGCAAAAGGAACAGCAATAGTTAATTTATTAAGTTTAGACCCAGGAGAAAAAGTATCAGCAGTAATACCATTACAAAACTTTGCAGAAGGAAAATACCTACTTATGGCAACAAAGAATGGATTAATTAAGAAAACAGCATTAAAAGAATATGATACAACAAGAAGAACAGGATTACAAGGAATAACACTAAAAGATGACGATGAATTAATAGCAGTTAGATTAACAGACGGAGAAGATAATGTTGTATTAGTTACAAGAAAAGGATTATGTATAACATTTGATGAAAAAGAAGTAAGACCAATAGGTAGAGTAGCACAAGGTGTTATAGGAATAAGACTAGATGACGATGATGAAGTAATTGGTATGGAATCTGTAATAAATGGAGGAAAAGCAACATTACTAGCAATAACTGAAAATGGATTTGGTAAGAGAACAGAACTTGATGAATATAGAGTACAAAAAAGAGGCGGAAGAGGAGTAATCACATATAAGATTACACCAAAGACAGGAGAACTAATAGGAGTAAGAATTGCAACTGAAGATGATGAAGTAATGTTAGTTACAGATACAGGAACAATTATAAGATTAAAAGTAAAAGATATAAGCATCTTAGGAAGATCAACACAAGGAGTTACTCTAATGAGAACAAGCGATGGTGGAAAAGTAGTAGGAATGGAAATACTAACACCAGAAAAAGAAGAAATAGGAAAAATGTTATAAAATAAAGGAAATGTCCCATTTGGGACGTTTCCTTTTGTCGGTTTTTCGACAATTTGGGACACATTTAATTGATAAAAAGATATACAAATTTTAATTTGTTTCTTAAAAGTCAATTTTATTTTCTTTTAACTAAAATTATTTTACATAATTTTAATATGTAAACTTCACTTAACACTTTTCACAAATTTATTCCTGTTTTAGTAACTTTTCTTGTATTATAGTATATATTTTTTAAAAAAATAAATAATTAATAAAAAATATAAAAATAAATATGAATATAAATATAAATATAAATATAAAAACCCCATTAATGTAAATGGATAAAACATTAATGGGATTTAAATTGTTTTCTAATTATTTTCTAAATCTTAAATCATCACCAAAGAAACAATAAATATCATAGTAGCCTGCAATTCTTGAACCAATTCTTTCCTCGTAATTATTAAAGATTTCATTAATATTTAAATTAGTAGAAATAATAGTTTTAGTAATTTTATTATTTTGGTTTAAAATTCTAGTGTTTATAATATTAAATAATTCACTAAGTTTCATACTGTTTAAACTTTCTGTTCCTAAGTCATCAATAATTAAAAGGTCAGCCTCTAAAACAGATTTATAAATATTATCATTAGAATTGTTATTATAATTTTTATTTTTATTAAATTTATAATCTATAATGCTTTCTAAAAGAACAGGAGCTGTTTGGTAAAGAACAGTTTTACCTTTTTTCAACAACTCATAGGCTACACAGTTTGACATAAAAGTCTTACCGTAAACCTGCATATCCTGTAAAAAGTAAATTCTTGTAATTTGGATTATCAAAATTTTCTATAAATTCTATACATTTATCCTTAATATTTAAAATGTTTTTTCTAGGTGAAATATTAAATCTGTATTTTGCAACATCAACTTCATCAGAAAAAATATTAGGGTTAAAAGTAGAAAAATTTTCTTTATCTAAATTAGACATATTAGATTTATTAAAAGAATAATCAAGTAATTTTTGCTTTAAACAACTGCACATGGTTGTTTTGTAATTACTATCAGTAATATATCCAGTGTCATTACAAATAGAACATTCATAATGAGGTTTTAGATAATTTGAAGGTATATTAAATTCTCTAAAAATATCTTCTTTTTGTTGTTTTAAAGTATTAACTTTACGTTTTAATTCTTCTTGTTCTTCTAAAGAGTTGCCACTATTTAAAATATTCTTAGCTGTCCTAATTGCAAAACTATTTAATTCATCTTCAATTTCCCTTAACCTAGGAACTTTTTTATATAAGTCATCTTTTCTTCTTTCAGCCTCAAGTTCTGCATTTAACTTCTTTTGTTCATATTCTTTTAATAAAGAATTTAAAAGCTCGTTTGCCATTTAAGCCTCCTTGTTATCGGTATTTACATTACTATTTGTATTTGCATAAAGAAAATCTAAATTATTGTATTTACGTTGCTCATAATTTGTTTTCTTTACGTTTGCTTTTAATGCTTTAGTATCTTTTTCTTGTTTCTTTCTTTGTTCTAAAAATGCATTAACTTGGTCAGGAGTTTTTAAACCTCTTTCATGCCAATCTGTTATAATCTTATTTATATAATCAAAAGTAGGATTTTGTTTAAAAACAGTTCTTTTTAACGCAAGTTCAATAACATTCATATCATAACCAAAATTGCAAACCCAATTTTCTATGTAAGCTTTTTCATATTGAGTTAAACCATTATATTTACCAAGCTTTTTAGCGATAGTTTTATTAATTTTGTTTAAAGCTTCTTGTTGTTGATAGTATATATCTAAGTCGTTCCAAGTTTTAACTTTGTTAGAAGCCCAAGCTTCAGCTACTGTTTGAACATAGTTCCTATGTAATGCACTACGTTTATAACAATAGTCAAATAAAGCAATCATGACTTGCTCATCAAAGCCGTATTTTCTAAACCATAAATCAATATCATTATACCAAGAAGGACCCATAATTCCTTGGAAATACATGTTATTAATATGTTCAATAGCTTTTGTTCTTGATTTATTTTTAGCATTTTGCTCGATTTTTTCTTTAGAAAGACTAAGATTAGGAGTATATAAATTATGAAGAGTTGTTTCTTGTAAATCTACAATAATATATCCAGTAGTTTTTTTAGTAATAAGACCATGCTCTTCTAAAAATTTAGTTCCTTCATTAATCTCTTTTAAAGGAATATTTAATTTTTTAGATAAATCATTTAATTTAACATCTTTACCATATTTAGATAAAAAGATTAAATATAAATATATTTTTAAATAATTACCAGGAATTTCAGATAAATGTTCTGAAAAAAATATATCTGGAATTGCTGTTTCTGAGAATAAAAGTGGTTTTTCATTTTGTTCTAATTTCATTAAAATCTCCCCTAATCTATTTTAAAGTTTGTACATCAAATTATAACTTTTTTAGACAAAAAATTCAAGTTTAATTTTCATATATTTTATATATTTATTATCTTATTTTTTTCTTCCATTTTTTACTGTAAAAATAAATCTTTTGCCTAAATATAAACTTAAATAGATATCTAATTACAACAACAATATTTTCACCATGAAAGCCTGAAAAACTAAGTAATAATAAAGGAAAACAAAGTGTAATAAAAACAAAAACTTTAATATCAATTGAATTAAAAATTAAATTAACTAAAATAAGAACAATTACATACCAAACGACATTAACAAAAGCAGTGGTATAGTCAATAATACCTAAAATTTTATTTTTAAAGTGATAATTTTGTGGAAAAATAAATTTCAAGATAAAGCCTCCTTGTAATAATAATATTTAGTTTAAATTTTCATGTTTTAAGATCTAAAACTAGTTAAAGATTTCACAGATTGTGAAACTTCTGTGGAAATTCCACCTATAAATTGCCTTACAAATGTATTTGCTCTAATTAATGCATAAACACCACCTACGTATACAAATTTATTAAATAAATTAGTCTCTGAATAATCTAAAGAAAATAAAATTAATAAAACTAAAGATACAATAATTTGTATAAATAACAATGAAAATAAATTCTTAAGCCATGATTTAAAGAACCAAGATGTAGAATCCAGATTAAGAGAAATAAATGCAAAAGGAGCAAGAAGGACAAAAACTTTAATCATAATATATCTAAGTGAATAAGAAAATACTAAACTTAAAAGTGAAAGACTAAGAGTACTTTTAATTAAGCCATCAACAGAGAATATATTTAAAGAATTAGTATCAACAGCTACATTTGTATTTATTGTATTAATTAATTCAGAAAAAGAAATTTCTTTACCAAAGAGATTTTCACCAAGGCTTCTTATAGCTAAAGATATATTAGAATTTAAATCTAAAATCATTTGCACAATAAAGAAAGAGAAATTCATACAAATACCAAATAAAACAATTTTTATAATAAAACTAAAAGGAGAATCAACTTTATGGTATGTAATATGTGACATTAAATATTTAAATGCATAATAAATAATAAAACCTAAAAGAAGTGAGTTTGCAATAAGAAGAATACCATTAGAAGTTGATGTTCCGAATAGTTTTTCAAAATTTTGGTCATTTAGAATATCTGAATTAACAAAAGTTATTTGGTCTAAAACAGAATATAAATTATTATCAATAGATGCAAATAGTGTTTCAAAAATACTATTAATTGTATCTATAATTGTTTGTGTAATATTAGTTGAACTTTCCAAAACAATCCTCCTATCCTACTAATGATTTTATAGCAGAAAGAATTAAATCAATTGCAAGTATAAAAGCATAAGAAAAAAGTGAACCTTTTATAATTTTTTTACCAGTTCTTATTTTTTCTTCATCACCAAAGCTAAATTTTTTCATAAAGATACCACTACCAACAGCAACTGCAGCTGCAGGTGTTGCAATTTTTAAAAGCCAGCTTTCAATTGATTCGAAAGCAGATGTAATTTTAGAAACTATTTCTGGGTCACCCCAAGCAAAGCAAGAACTTCCAATTGTAAATACAAAAATTCCTGCAAATATAGTTATAAAAAACATATAAAATATTTTCTTTTTCAAATAAATCATTCCTTTACATAATATTTAGGTTTTAAGAAAACCTATAAACTGTTATTCTTAAAATGAGGAAACATTTTTAATTTTTTTGGAGGATAAATTATATTTCCATCAGATAAAAATGTAAGGGCAGTGAATGTTTCTAGGTTTTGAGTGAAAAATTTAGACTCATAAATATAATCATTTTGTACATATGTACTGTAACTTTCTGAAATATTGGAATTTTGGGAATTTAAAGTATTTGTTATATAACTAAAATTAGTTTCTTTTGCACTTTCTGAAATACTCTTTGAAATCTTTTCTTTATCTTCTTTACCAAGTTGTTTTTGAGCTTCTTCGATTGTAAAAATATCATCTGTTCTAAACCAAATCTTATTAATTGAATTTTGGATAATAACTTTAACTGTAGCTTCATCTTTTAAAGTGGTTTTTAAAGAAGAATAACTTTGTGTGCTTAAAATATTAATGCATTTTGCTTCTCTACTTAAAGAGAAAAATTCTCCATCTGTTTTGCTTGCAAATTTATCATACTCATCACAAATAAATGCAGATGTTCTTGACATGTTTTTAGCTAAATGGCTCATTACTTCTGTTTGAAAGTCTAATTTTAAATATGTTGCAATAATTTTAGAAAGAGTATCATATTCAAAAATATTCATATTTAAAACAACAATTTTTCCTTTAGATAAAACTTCATCAAAACCTGTAAAAGTTAATTTGTTTTTAGGAGAACAGAATGTATTTTTAACATCATAATCTGAAACAAAAGTACCAGTAATTCTGGTTATTTCTGAAATTAAAATTCCTTTGGTTCTACTATCTAAGTTATTAAATTCTTTTTCAAAGAAATCTAGACTTGCATTTAATTCATAAATTTGTCTATTGTTAAATTTAGAAGAAATAAATAAATTTTTAAGAACAGAAATTTTTTCTTTATAATAATTAGGAATAGTAACTAATTTATGAAGCTCTGTAAAAGTAACATATCCATTATTATATAACCTACATAATTTGATACATTCTGTCAGAACTTCTTCTGCCTTGTCTAGCCAGTAAGACTCTGTATTGTTTTCTGAAAATAATAGTAAAATGGTTTTAAGCCTACTAGCTAGTACCTGTGCTTTTAAAATTGGTTTATGTAATGGATTATAAAAAACATTAGAACCTAGTTCAAGAACAATTAAATCATTTTCAAGATTATAATTTTTACAATATTCTTTAACTTGATTATAGTAATTTCCTTTTACATCTAATATTAACATACCTATTTTTTTATCAGGATTTAAAGAGTTAAATTCTAGTAATTGTCTAGTAAAAGGATACATAGCACTTGATGTTTTACCAGAGCCTATTGTCCCAGTAATTAGAAAGTTTTGGTATAAACCACTTTCTGGAATAGAAATAATATTATCTTTTTCATCTTTTCCAATTAATAAAGATAAAATTTTTTTAGAATTTTTAGATTTTAGTTTTGTATTTTTATTAATAATGTTAATTTTATCATTATTTTCTTTAATTTTAGATTTTATATTTTTAAATTCTTGAATGATTTTTAAAATTATTCTTGTATAAATAAAATGACCTATTAGAAAAAAAGATATTGATGATATAAAAATATATGTAATTTTAATAGTTTTCCATAACTCTGGATTTTTAGAACAAATATCAAATGGATGTATGCCATAAGGAATTATAACTTCAGTTGCTGTATAAATAGGATTAAAGATTTTAAAACTTAAAAAACTAAAGACAAGTAAAAACACAAAAGAAAATAATATACTCTTTTTAGAAACTAAAATAAAATTACCTCCTTTTAAAAATATTTCTTTTTGATTTCTAATTTTGCACCTTGTTTGTTATGAAATAAAAAGATATCAAATAAAGTATAAATTGAATATAAAGTGATAAAAAGATAAATAATAAATGTAATGAAATAAAAATTAATTAAACTAGAAATAATATCACCGCCTTACAATTTTTAACATAATACAACATTTTTTAAATTTTGTCTATACTTTTTTGAAAAATTGTGGTAAAATTATTTATAGGTTACAAAAAAATAACTAAAAATGAGGAGGATAAAAATGACTTTTAATAAAGATACAAGAATTGGTGAATTATTAGAACAAGCACCAGAAAAAGCAGAAATATTATTAAATATGGGAATGCATTGTATAGGATGCCCAGCTTCTCAAATGGAAACTCTAGAAGAAGCATGTGCAGTACATGGAATTGACGTTGAAGAAGTAGTAGAAAAGCTAAATGAACAATAATTTTTCATAAAAATCACAAAAATTACAAATTTTTTTCACAAATGTCTTGACATTTGTGAAAAAATATTGTAAGATATAAAAGCGTTATGAATGTCAGACAGATATGGGCCATTAGCTCAGGTGGTAGAGCACTTGACTTTTAATCAAGTTGTCCCGCGTTCGAGTCGCGGATGGCTCACCAAAAAGAACTAAATACCAATCTATTTAGTTCTTTATATATAAGGCCCCGTGGTCAAGCGGTTAAGACATCGCCCTTTCACGGCGGAGACATGGGTTCGATTCCCGTCGGGGTCACCAAATGCCACTTTAGCTCAGCTGGCCAGAGCATCGCACTTGTAATGCGAGGGTCCCCAGTTCGAATCTGGGAAGTGGCTCCAATAAAGGTCATTAGTTTTGAGATATCTCTTAATTATTGGCTTTTTTATTTTGTCAAAAATATTCTAATTTCATCGAAAAAAGATGGCTTTTGCCACCTTACTTATCATTTTCTAACATAAATTCAATCATTTTATCTATTATTTTTTTATTATCATCAGATAAAAAATCATATTTATCTATCGTATTATTAACATTTACAATATCTTTGAAAAGTCTATTTGGAGAGCTTTTTGCTATATTACATATATTTATTGCAGTATTTATACTAATACCTGCAGTTCCTCTTTCTACACAACTTAAAAATTGTGGTGTAATACCTAACTTTTCTGAAAATTGTTCTTGTGTCAAGTTTGCCTTTTTTCTAATACTTTTTACATTGTCACCTAAACTCTTACTTTTAAATTCTTTTGCTTTTTCAATCTTTAACATATAATCACCCAACAAAAGTATATTTTACTTTATAGTATTTTAGAACAATATTTTATATTTAATTTTTGAATAAAAATAAATATTGTATATTTATTTAACCAAAAAATGTGTTATAATTTATTAAGTATAATTTTGAGTTAGAAAATTAAAAAATAAGGAGATAGATTATGGACTTTAAATCTACAAAAACAGATAAAAAAATGGCAGAAATAATGACTAAACTTTATTTAAGACATTATACTTTTGCGGATATTTTTAATTATATTAATGGTAAAGATATATTAGAAATATTTTGTGAAAGGTTAGATGAGCATATTCAAATAGTACCTAAAAATATTATAAATACTTATAATGTAACTAAAGAAGAATTAATTAGGATTATAAAGAATAAGGATAAGAAAGGGGTAGCAATACTTAAATTTAAATTAAATGATATAATTAAAAGATATAAAACAAAGAAAGATTTTTCTAAAAATACTATAAAAGATTTAGAAAATGATATAAAAGAATTAGAAGAATTTTTATTAAATAATAAAAAAAGAGTGAAATTTTCAGAAGAAGAAAAGAATAGTTGTATGCTATATCAGATATTAAAAAATGAAGATTATGAAAATTTGAAAAAAATAAAATTGCATATTTGATAAATCTTGTTATATTAAAAATAAAAATAAGCTCTAGAATTAACTAGGGCTTTATTATTATTCAAAACTAACATCATTGTTATCAAAATTATTAGTTGTCATTTCTGGTGTTGGATCTTGTTCAACATCTGAATTATTATTAGAAACTTCTTCAGAAACTATATCAGATGAAAAAGAGAATACTTTCTTTTCAGCTCTTGCTTTCTCATCAAACTTTTTATTAAATTCTTCTTTAGCTTCATTTAATGTCTCTTGCATAGCATTAAACATGTCATCTACATCTTTTCTTGTAAAATCGTAAGAATTACTTCTAGCCATTGGCTCTAAAATTTGAATGTCATGTAATACATTATTTACTCTTTTTCCTGCAAATTCTACAAATTTTTTTCTTTTTTCTTCATTAACTACTCTTTCCATACTACAATCCTTTCTTTCTATATAATGTTTTAAAATTTCCTAATAAACAATATCACAATTTAGAAAAATTTTCAAATATAAATTGTAAAAAATAAAAAATTAATTTATTATGTGAGACAAAAAAAACCGTCCCCAAAATTCTCATTTCTTGCTAAACTTCGTGTTTTATGGTATGATAGTATTTAGAAATCAAGGAAAGGAAATAATAAATATAATGGAAAAAGTAGTAATAATAACAGGTGCTTCAAGAGGAATAGGTAGAGAAATTGCAAAAAGATTAGCAAGAAAAGGTTTAAAAGTAATTGCAAATTATAATAAATCAGAAGAAGCAGCAAAAGAATTAAAAAATGAATTAGAACAAGAAGGAATAGAAATAGATGTTGTAAAAGCAGATGTATCAAAAAGAGAAGAGGCTAAAAAACTTGCAAAATACACATTAGATAAATATGGAAAAATAGATATCTTAATAAATAATGCAGGAATTTCAGAATATAAATTATTTACAGATGAAACAGATGAAGATTGGAATAAAATCATAAATACTAATTTATATTCAGCATTTGCGATGTCCCAAGAAGTTATTCCTAATATGGTACATAATAAAAATGGATTAATAATAAATATGTCTTCTGCTTGGGGTGTTGTTGGAGGCTCTTTAGAAGTTATCTACTCAGTATCAAAAGCAGGAATGGATGGTTTAACAAAAGCTTTAGCAAAAGAGCTTGGACCATCAAATATTAGAGTAAATTCAATAGCACCTGGAATGATATACACAAAAATGAATGCTAAATTTACAGATGAAGAAATAGAAGAAATAAAAGAAGAAATACCACTTGGAACAATTGGAGAGCCAGAAGATATTTCAAAATGTGTAGAATGGTTAATAGAAGATAAATATACAACAGGTCAAGTGATTTCAATAAATGGAGGATGGATAATAACATAAAAAGCAATACATTTTAGTATTGCTTCCTTTTTTATTTTATTGGTTTTCTTTTAATTTTCTTTTATAATTTCCTGAAATTAATTTAGGCAAATATGTAATTATTTTATAAACTGCTAAACGAACTTTTTTGCTCCATAAATAAGATCTTCTTAATTTTCTAGCAGAACCTAAAGCAACAGGTTCATCATCTAGAACAACTAATTCATTTTGTACTTTTTCTAATGGAAATACATAGTTTTGTCCATCATTATTATCCCATACATTATTTTCGTTTCTAAAACAGAAATTAAAAGTATCACCTTCTAATAGTTGAATTTCTGCTTGAAATCCTAAATCTGTTTTTTCCATTTTTATATCATTAACATTGTCCCAATTTAGACCAAATCCATAATGAATAGATACTTCTTTTGAAGCATCTTGATATAAATTACCTAAATATGAGATCTTAACTTTACTATTTTCAACTAATTTGTCTGTATTAAAGAATATGTTTTTTGATAATTCCATTTAATTTCTCTCCCTTTTTTGTCTTTTGCTGTAAACATTATAATATTAATTTCTACAATGTTCAAGTATTTTTTATAAAATTTTCTTTACGTTTTTGTTACAATTGTGTAACAAAAACAAATATATCTTTGTAATATAAGAGAATAAGGCTTTTTTAATAATTAGTATAATTTAGAAAAAGCGAAAATATATTGTAAAAAATATTGCTTTATGATAAGATAAAGTAGAAATAAAAAGTAAAAGGGGAATTCTTATGGGAGAAAAAATTATGGATAAGGAAAAGGAAGAAACAAAGGAAGTAGAGAAGGAAGAGAAGGCTAAAAAAGAAGAAACAAAAAAACAAGAGGAAAATAAGACAGAAGAGAAAAAGAAAACTAAAAAAGAAAAAAAGGAAAAAGAACCTAAATTTAAAAAGTCAGAAGAAAAACCTAAAGAACAAGAAAAAGAAATGGACAAAATGGAAAACAATAAAAAGAAGAAAAATAAAAGAAAACTTCTAATACTTGGTGTAGTAATAGGTGTTCTTTTGTTAATAGGGCTTTTTATCTCAACAATATTTGCGTTAATAAATATAGGTAATGAAAATATTATAAATGGTGTGTCAATTAGCGGAATAGATGTATCAGGTTTATCGAAAGAAGAAGCAAAACAAAAAATAGAATCTGCATATAATGAAAAGAAAGAAAAAGATATTCAATTAAAACATGGAGAATATGAAACTACATTAAACCCTGTTTTAATGGAAGTGGATTATAAAATAGATGAAGCGGTGGAAAACGCAGATGAAATAGGAAAAAGTTCTAATATTTTTGTAAATAACTATAATATTTTATTTGCTTTAATTAGTAAAAAGGATGTTCCACTAGAAATGACATTAAATGAAGATGTAACAAGACAAACAATAGAAGATATGAATATTAATTTACCAGATGCTGTAATTGAGTCTAGTTATTCAGTTGAAGATGATGAGTTAATAATAAGTAAAGGAAAAGCAGGTGTAAAAATAGATACGGACAATTTACTTTCACAAATAAAGGATAGATTAAATAATCCAAATGCAAGTGATGATGTAATAGATATGCCAGTTGTTAATAAAGACCCAGATCCAATAGACATTGATAAAATTCATGAAGAAGTATATAAAGAAGCACAAGATGCTTATATAGTAGAAGAACCATTTGAAGTACATCCAGAAGTCGAAGGTATAGATTTTGATGTAGAAGCTGCAAAAGAAATATTAAAAGAAGATAAAGAAGAATATGTAATACCATTAATAATTACAAAACCAAAAGTAACAATAGACGAATTAGGAGAAAAAGCATTTCCAGATGTATTAGGAACTTTTACAACAAGATATGATGTAAGTGATGTAGATAGAAGTACTAATTTGAGACTTGCTTGTCAAAAGATTAATGGAACAATACTTTTAGCAGGAGAAACATTTTCTTATAATAAGGTTGTAGGAGAGAGAACTATTGCTGCAGGATATAAGAATGCTAAAATTTATGAAGCAGGTCAAGTAGTAGATGGTTTAGGAGGAGGTATTTGCCAAATATCTTCAACATTATATAATGCTGCATTATATGCAAACTTAGAAATTGTAGAAAGAAGAAATCATCAATTTGTAACTTCATATGTACCAGCAGGAAGAGATGCAACAGTAGTTTATGGTTCAACAGATTTTAAATTTAAAAACACAAGAAAATATCCTGTAAGAATAGTTGCAACAGCGAATGCAGGAATTGCTACTATAACAATTTATGGAATAAAAGAAGAAAATGAATATGATTTTAAATTTAATACAAAGACAATATCTACAATTCCTTATTCAACTCAATATATAGA
The DNA here is from genome assembly GCA_944387555.1 of uncultured Clostridia bacterium. Lineage (GTDB taxonomy): Bacteria > Bacillota > Clostridia > TANB77 > CAG-508 > CAG-269. The sequence goes on from CALXFH010000001.1 coordinate 142,016, forward strand.
TGATAGTACATTACCACAAGGATCAGAAGTTGTAAAACAAAAAGGAACAAATGGATTAATAACTGAAACATATATTTCTAAGTACTTAAATGGAAAACTTATTTCAACAGAATTACTTTCAAGAGATACATATAATGCTATGACAAGAATAGTAAGAAGAGGAACAGGAGCAGTAAGTACAACTACACAAGAGCAACCACAACAGACACAAGCAACAACACCTACAGAACCTGTACAAACAGAAACCCCAGCTGTTGAAGAGCCAGCAACAGAAACGGAACAAACAACAGAAGGAACAGAAGTTCCAGCAGCTTAAAATAGAAAAATAGGCCAATACAAAAAGTATTGGCCTTAACTATTGACATTTTTCAAAAAAAAGATTATAATTTTAAAGTACGAAATATTACAAGCCATCGCACTTGTAATGCGATGACTACTTAAAATAAAAATGGCTCTTTAGCTCAGTTGGTAGAGCAACAGACTCTTAATCTGGAGGTCCTCGGTTCGAAGCCGAGAAGAGTCACCATATATAAATGATTTCCTATATTATATATAGGAAATTTTTTTCTTAAAAAATTCCTTTATCTATTGAAAAATTTGTAATAAAAATATAAAATATATGCAAGGAAGAAAGAGAAGGGATTACAAATGAGAATTGTATTAAGTGGAAGTAGTAAAGTAAAAGAAAGTGTAATTGAAGTAGCAAAGAAACTAGAAAGTAGAGGTTATGAAGTAGTAGTACCAAGAGAATTTATAGTTCATATGGAAAAAAGAGAACACTCAATGAGACATTTTGACGAAATATGTAAGGATGAAACTGATGTACTACTTGCTGTTAATGAGACTAAAAACGGTATTGAAAACTACATAGGCCCTAATACATTTGCTGAAATTGCAATGGCATTTTATAAGCAAAAGAAAGTATATGTATTAAATGACTTATATGAGCCATATTTAGATGAGTTAGAAGGATGGGGAGTAATTCCGTTGAAAGGTGACTTGGAAGGAATTGGAAAATAAAAAATAATATTGACAAAACGCCCGAAACATACTAAAATAATAGTGTTGGAAAAAAATAAAAAGGGGTGATGGATTTGCTAAAAATATATAATACAGATTTGGAAACTAATGAGTTCCAAGAAATAAAAGAATTTAAGAAAGGCTCATGGATTAATTTAGTAAATCCGTCGGAGAATGAAATAAAAAAAGTTTGTGAAAACATCAATATACAAGAAGATTTTATAAGGGATGCATTAGATTATGAGGAAAAAGCTAGAATTGACCAAGAAGATGACGATGATACAACTCTTTTTGTAGTAGATGTTCCAATTATAGAAAAAGGTGAAGAAAACGAAATATATACAACAATGCCTTTAGGAATGATTGTAGTAAGAGATGACTTTTTTATAACAGTATCACTTAGAAAAAATAAAATTATTGAAAGTTTTGAAAAAAGAAAGATAAAGAATTTCCAAACATATAAGAAAACAAGATTTATTTTTCAAATATTATATTTAAACTCATCTTTTTACTTAAATTACCTAAAACAAATAAATAAAGAAACAGAAATCGCAGAATACATATTAAAAAATTCTATGAGAAATCAAGAACTTTTAAAAATGTTAAACTTAGAAAAAGGTTTAGTATATTTTACAACATCATTAAAATCAAATGAGCTAGTAATGGAGAAAACTTTAAGAGGAAAAATAGTAAAATTATATGAAGAAGATAGCGAAATACTAGAAGATGCAATCACAGAAAATAAACAGGCAATAGAAATGGCACAAATATATACAAATATCTTAAATGGAACAATGGATGCATATGCATCAATAATATCAAATAATCTAAATGGTGTTATGAAAACATTAACATCTATTACAATTATTTTAGCTATACCTACAATGATTTCTAGTTTCTGGGGAATGAATGTTAATTTGCCACTACAAAATAGTCCGTTTGGATTTATTATAATGATTACAATTTCAGTAGTACTTACATTATTAGTATCTTGGTGGTTAAAAAGAAGAAATATGTTAGATTAAAAAAAGAAAATGGAGTAATTTCCATTTTCTTTTTAGTTTCCTAAAATATTTTGAATTTTTGATAATTCACTTTTTAATGTGTTGTAAAGACTTGTACTAATAGAAGTACCAGCTGAAGCTTCATAACTTGCAATATTTTTATTAATATCTAATAATTTCATTTTTTGCTTAGACTTAGTAGTATCAGTATACATATAAATCGGTATGTAATCATAGTTATCAATAGTTATAGTTCCATCTACATGTTTTGTAATATCTAAATTTAAAATAATTGAATCTCTAGTATTCTCAGCATTTTGTCCAGATATGAAATTACCTAAAGAATAAATTACAAAACCATCTTTAGTTGTTCCATCTTCTAAAGTAACAGTCCTTTTTTCCATAGGTTCTAAAACATGAGGATGTGTTCCTAAAATAATATCTACACCATTTTGGAATAAAAAGTCTGCTAGTTCTTGTTGAGTAGAATTTGGAGTTGTTTTATATTCGTTTCCCCAATGCATACAAGCAATTATTATATCTGGATTTTCTTCTTTTGCCCTATCTATTTGCTCTTTTATTAAATTTTCATCAATTAAGTTAACACAAAAAGGTTTATCAGAAGGGATAGGAATTCCATTAGTTCCGTAAGTATAATTAACAAAAGCAATTTTAATTCCTTTAACATATTTAATTAAAGTTTTATTTTGCTCTTCTTCAGTTTTATATGTTCCAAGATGAGAAATATCTGCATCATTTAAAACATCAATTGTTCTAGATAAACCATCAAAACCTTTATCTAATGCATGATTACCCGCAGTAGAAAGAACATCTAATCCAATATCTTTTAATTCATAAGCTAAACTATCAGGAGTATTAAACGTTGGATAGCCACTATATCCTCTATCTTCACCTGCAAAAGTTGTTTCAAGATTTCCAACGCAAATATCTGCTGTTTTTGTATAAAGACTAATATTATCAAAAACATAAGAAAAATCATAAGTACCAGTTTCACTATTATATGCATCATTGTATTGGGTATTATGACACATAATATCTCCAATAGCAGATAAAGTAAAAGTTACATCTACGGGCTCTTCTTCATCCTCCTTAGAATTTTCCTCATTTGCTTGTCTTTCTTGTTCAATTTCTTGTGCAGAGGTTTCAATTAAATTTTGATAATCATTTCTATTTTTAAAATAATAAAAAATTGCAATTACTATAAATAAAACAAGTAAGATAGCGACAGTTGAAATTAAAACTTTGCGTACTTTAGTATAATCAATATCATTGTTTTTTCTTCTTTTTCTATTACGTGTACGGGCATCTCTCCTCAAAAATAATCACCCCTTATATACTTTTCTACAAAATATCACAAAAAACAAAAAAATTCAACAACATGAATAATTTTAAAAAATTTTCACATAATAGAAATAGTGAAAATTTAAGCTAAAGGAGGAAGAATAATGAAAGTTGTTGACAAAATTGCATTAGTACTAATTATAATTGGTGCACTAAACTGGGGCTTAATAGGATTATTCAATTTTGACTTAGTTGCAACGATATTTGGTGATATGACAATAATCTCTAGAATAGTATATGGATTAGTTGGATTATCAGGATTATGGGGAATAAAATTATTATTTGATGATTAATATATAAGAAAATGAGAAAATTGGGGACGGGTCTTTTTTGTTTCACTTTGGTGAAATGTAAGAGTGATACAAAAAAAGCCTGTCCCTAAAATTCTTACTTGAAAAAAATAGGAAAATATTGTATAATTACCTACGATAAAAAATTAGGAGGAAAAAAGATGTTAGTAGCAAATAACGTTACCGTAAGATTTGGTAAAAGAGTATTATTTGAAGATGTAAACATAGCATTTGGAAAAGGAAATTGTTATGGTATTATAGGTGCAAATGGTGCTGGAAAATCTACATTTTTAAAAGTTCTTTCAGGAGAAATAGAACCAAGTAAAGGTGATGTATCTATTGATAAAGGAGAAAGAATATCAGTATTAAAACAAGATCACTATGCTTTTGAAGATTTTACAGTTATAGATACAGTAATCATGGGAAATAAAGAATTATATGATATTATGAAGAAAAAAGAAGAAATATATGCAAAACCAGATTTTTCAGAAGAAGATGGAATGGAAGCAGCAAAATTGGAAGAAAGATTTGCAGAACTTGATGGTTGGAATGCTGAATCAGATGCAGCAAAACTTTTAAATGATTTAGGAATTGTGCCAGAAGACCACTATAAATACATGAGAGAAATAGAAGCAAAAGATAAGGTAAAAGTATTACTTGCACAAAGTCTATTTGGAAATCCAGATGTTTTATTACTAGATGAGCCAACAAACGACTTAGATGTAAAAAGTATAAACTGGTTACAAGATTTCCTAATAGATTTCGAAAATACAGTAATAGTTGTATCACATGATAGATATTTCTTAAATAAAGTATGTACTCATATAGCAGACGTAGACTTTGGAAAAATAAAGGTATATCCAGGAAACTATGATTTCTGGTATGAATCAAGTCAACTTGCATTAAAACAAGCAAGAGAGCAAAACAAAAAGAAAGAAGAAAAGATTAAAGAATTACAAGACTTTATTGCTAGATTTAGTGCAAATGCTTCAAAATCAAAACAAGCAACATCAAGAAAGAAAACATTAGAGAAAATACAATTAGAAGAAATAAAACCTTCTAATAGAAAATATCCATACATAGATTTTAAACCAGATAGAGAACCAGGAAAAGAAATATTAGAAGTTAAAAATGTTTCAAAAACAGTAGATGGAGTAAAATTATTAGATAACATATCTTTTGATGTAAAAGAAGGAAATAAGATAGCAATACTTGCAGATAATGAACTTGTAAAAACTGTTCTTTTCCAAATAATTGCAGGAGAAATAGAGCCAGACGAAGGTGAAATTGTTTGGGGTACTACAATAACAAATAGTTATTTCCCAAAAGATAATAATTATTTATTTGAGACAGATGAAAATGTTACAGAATGGCTAAGAAAATACTCAAAAGATCCAGATGAAACATATGTAAGAAGCTTTTTAGGAAGAATGTTATTCTCAGGAGATGAAGCATTAAAGAAAGTAAATGTTTTATCAGGTGGAGAAAAGGTAAGATGTGTATTATCTAAAATGATGCTATCAGGAGCAAACTTCTTAATATTTGATGAGCCAACAAACCATTTAGACATGGAAAGTATAACATCATTAAATGAAGGTATGAAAAAATTCACAGGAAATATCATATTTACATCACATGACCATGAATTAACACAAACTGTAGCAAATAGAATTATTGATATTAAAGAAGATGGAAAAGTAATAGATAGAGAAGTTACTTATAATGAGTATTTAGGAGTTGAATAATTAGGTGCTGTTTTTTGGGACGGGCTCAAAAAACAGCATTTTGCTTATAAAGTAATTTGAAGAATATTAAAATTAAATAAGTTTATAATAATTAATAATAAATATTTATAATAGGAGTAGAGAATGCTAAAAAAAATTAATTTAAAAGAATTTAAAAATTTATATAGAAAACATATTGTGAAAGATTTTCCAAGAGCGGAAAGAACTACTTTAAATAAGTTTAAGAAAAGAATTACAAGAGGACAAGAAGTAGTATATGTTTATGAAGAAGTGGGAAAAGAAAAAGCATATACAATTATAGCTAATTTAGATAATTATGTTTTAGTATCTTTTCTTGCGGTTTTTAAACAATATAGAGGAGAAGGAATAGGAACTAAATTATTAAAAGAAATAAAAGCTAATTTTAGTAATAAAAAAGGAATTTTACTTGAGGTGGAAAATCCTGAATATAGCATAAGTCAAAATGAAAAAGAAATAAGACAAAGGAGAATTAAATTCTACGAGAGGTCTAATTATAATATAGTTGAAAACATACAAATAAATTTACACTCTACAATATTTAATATAATGATGTTAAATATAAATGATACAAAAATAAATAAACAAGAAATATCAAAAGAGCTTAATGATTTTTATACAAATATTTTTAGAAGATATGACAAGACTTTGTCTTTTAAAATAATTGAAAATATTAAATAATAAAAAAGATTCTAATAGAATAAATAATGGATATCCAATGTTATTTTGGCAATAAATTTTATTTTTAAAATTATAGGTTTACAATAGATATGTCACACAAAGATATAAAAAAATAAATAGGAAGTACCAAAAATATGATAAAATGATT
>CALXFH010000002.1 GCA_944387555.1 uncultured Clostridia bacterium
TATATACAAAAATATCCCAGTTAGCATATAGCTAATTAGGATATTTTTTATTACTTAAGTCTGAACAGTAACTTTTATAATTAAAAAATAGATGAAATAAACTTCCATCTATCCTATTTTTATATTTATTTATATAGTTGTTGTTTTTTGATCCCATCCCAGAAAACAACAAAACAAACTAAAAAATTCTTAAAATATCATTATAAGTAACCATTAAGAATATCGCAATTAATATTGCAAAACCAATTAGTTGTATATTCATTTCTGTTTCTGGTTTTAAAGGTTTTCTTCTTATAGCTTCTATTAATAAAATTAAAAGTTTTCCACCATCTAAAGCTGGTATTGGTAAAAGGTTTGTAACACCTAGTGATAATGATATTAATGCCATCATTTCAAAGAATTCTCTAAATCCATTTGTATTTGCAACTACTTCTGAAATTCCTACTGGTCCCATCATTTGGTCTAACCCTACATTTCCTGTAAATATTTGTTTTAAGTTATCAAATATTGAAAATACAAATACTTTAGTTTCCATCCATCCATTTATACATCTATTTGCAAAAGTGTCTTTAGCATATTTCATATTAACACCTAAATAATAGGTAGATACTGTATCTGGAATAAATTCTACTGTTACTTCTGCATTTTCTCTTTGTACAGTTATTTCTATTGGTTCATTATTATCTTGATTTTGGTCATTACTTTGATTTAGTATTTCTATTACCTTATCACTACTACCATTTACTTCTTGACCATTTATTTTTAGAATTTTATCATTATTTTCTATCCCTGCCTTTTCTGCAGGACTTTCTTTATCCATTGTTATTATTTTTGCTTTATCATCTAAATATATTCCTGTAACTTTACTCTTTACTTCTGTTGGCTTTATTGTAAAATCAAGTGTTTCTCCATTTCTATCTACTTGCATGTTTACTTCTTCGCCATTGTTTTCTTCCATTACTTTATCTAAGTCATATTTACTTTTTATCTCTTCATCATTTACTTTAACTATTTTATCTCCTGATTGTAAGCCCGCATCGTATGCTGCATAGCCATCAATAGTACTATCTATTTCATTTGAAATATATGTTCCTGAAGTAGATACTAAAACAAAATAAACAATTATAGCAAATATAATATTTACAGTTGCACCTGCTACTACAATTGCCATTCTTTTTGTAATACTTGCTTTAGAAAAAGAGCCTTCTTCGTTAGACTCTTCATCCTCTCCTTCCATGCTAACAAATCCACCAAGAGGAATTAACCTTAAAGCATATTTAGTTTCTTTACCTTGTTTTTTCCAAATTGTAGGTCCAAATCCAATTGCAAATTCATTTACTTTTACTTTACAAAGTTTTGCAACTGTAAAATGTCCTAATTCATGTATTAGAATTAAAAAACCAAGTAAGACTATAATCTTTATAGCAACTATTAAAACTCCTAACAATATACATAGCCCTCCTAATTATCTTTCTTCTTCATCCTCTTCTATTTGTTTTTCCATGTTTTTTCTTAATTCTTTACCATATACATTAATTATTTTATCTATTACAGACATATCACATCTGTACATTTTTTCTCTTTCTTCCATTAATCTTTTTATTTCTTCATCACTTGCGCCTTCTCTTGTTGCTCTTGCAATTTTACTTGCCATAATTTCAACTGCCACTTCTAATTTTGTATTATTATTCATTTCCATATTAATTTTCCTCCTACATTAAAGAAAAGAATATATATGCAAAAGGTGCTAAGAATATTAAGCTGTCTATTCTATCTAACATACCACCATGACCTGGTATTAAATTACTAAAATCTTTTATATCTACATATCTTTTAATGCTAGATGCTGCAAAATCTCCTATTTGTCCTATTAAGCTTAATACTAGACCTATTCCTGCAATCACTAAATATGAATAATTCATACCAAAGAAAGTATTTACTATATATGTATATAAAAGCATTAATAATATTTCACCTATTGTTCCTGCAATACAACCTTCTACTGATTTTTTAGGGCTTATCTTACTAAATTTATGTTTTCCAAATAATGTTCCTGCAAAAAATGCTACTATATCTGTTCCCCAAGATGCAATTATAATATACCAAATTAATATTTTTCCATTGGGCATACCATCAATTAAAGCTACAAACATTATGAAAAATACTATATAAAATATTCCTATAAAAGTGAATGCTATATCTTTAAAATCAGTTTTCATCTCTGTTGCAATTACTTGCGCAAACAAAATCATTAAAACCAACGGTACTCCAAGCGTAACTACTAATCCCAAATATCCACTTGGAATTAATGGTATTGCAGCTATACTAAAGCAACTCAAATACCCAAGCCATTTTACAGGTTTTGCAACTTTTGATATTGCATTAAAATATTCATTCATAGCAAGAATAGCAATGGCTGCTAAAGCAATACTTACTACAATATTATTTCCAAATATTAAAATTATTAACACCAACGGGAAACCAAGTAGCCCTGATGTTATTCTTTTTATATCCATCTTTTTCATTCCTTTTCTCTTAATTTGCTCCAAATTTTCTTGTTCTTTTTTGATATTCTATTATTGCATTGTCCAAATCTTCTTCTGTAAAATCTGGCCAGTTTTTATCTATAAATAAAAACTCTGAATATACTACTTGCCAAGGTAAGAAGTTACTTAATCTTAATTCACCACTTGTTCTAATTAATAAATCTGGATCTGGCATACCTGCAGTATATAAGTTATTAGAAATCATATCTTCATCTATATCATCTGGATTTACTTTGCCTATCTTTACATTTTCTGCAATCTTTCTTACAGCTTTTATTATTTCATCTCTTCCGCCATAGTTTAATGCAATATTAAAAGTAACTCCTGTATTATCTTTAGTTCTTTCCATACAATTTATAATACTTTTTTGCATACCTGGTTTTAGAGCTGTAATATCTCCTAAGACTTTTACTCTTATATTTTCTGTATCTGCTCTTTTTGAATAATCATCTAAATAATTTTGAAGAAGCATCATAAGTGCTTTTACTTCATCTTCTGCTCTTTTCCAATTTTCTGTTGAAAATGCATATACTGTTATATATTCTAGCCCTATCTTATTTGCATATCTAACTATTTTCTCTAAAGTCTTTGCTCCTTCTTTATGTCCAAAACTAGCATTTTTTCCTCTTTGTCTTGCCCATCTTCTATTTCCATCCATTATTATTGCAATATGCCTTGGCATATTTTCTTTGTTAAATTCCATTATGTTTCTCCTTAAAACTATTTATTTCTATTTTCTATATATAAAGCTAATCCTCTTAAAAAGTCTGCTTTATCTCCAAAACTTTCTAATTCATTTACCGCTTCTTTTGTTATTCTATCTAATATTTCTTTTGCTCCTTCTAAGCCATACTCTGAAACATATGTACATTTTCCCATTTTCTTATCATTTCCAACAGGCTTTCCTAAAACTTTTTCGTCTCCCTCTTCAGATAAAATATCATCTTTTATTTGGAATGCTAAGCCTATTTTTTCAGCATATGATGTTAAACTCTCTAATTCTTTATCATTTGCTCCACCTAAAATAGCTCCCATTCTAACACATAATTTTAGTAACGCTCCTGTTTTGTTTTCATGAATATATTGTAATTCTTTTTCAGTAATATCTTTTCCTTCATATTCTGTATCTACATATTCACCTGCTATCATTCTATCAACAGCAAGTGAAAATTCATTAAACACTTGTAACTTTTTTTCTAATTCATGATTATTATTTATATCTGTTTTCTTTAAATCATTACTAATTACAATATAAGCATTATTTAATAAACCATCTCCTGCAAGGATTGCAGTTGCTTCATTAAATTTTTTATGGTTTGTTAATTTTCCATGTCTAAAATCATCATTATCAATTCCTGGTAAATCATCATGTATTAGTGAAAAATTGTGTACCATTTCTATTGCAACGCTAAATGGAAAACATTTTTCTATATCATCTCTAAATAATTTATATGTACTAAGTACTAAAATAGGTCTTAGACGTTTTCCTCCTGCCATTAAGCTATATTCCATAGACTCATTTAATACACCTTCTAGACAGTTTTTATCTCTTAAATATTTTTCTAATTCTTTATTTACTTTTTCCTGGTAATTTTTCAACTCTTCTTTAAAGTCCATAATAATCTCCTCTAGTGAACAAAATTATATTTCATATAAGCTAAGATAATTTTATTTATTATACTGACATTACTTCTTTTTCTTTTTTCTCTAGAACTTTATCTACTTCTTCAATATATTTATCTGTCATTTTTTGTATTTCATTTTCTGCATGTTTTAAATCATCTTCTGTCATTTCTCCATCTTTTTGTTCTTGTTTTGCTTTATCTATTCCTTCTCTTCTTACATTTCTTACTGCAACTTTTGCTTCTTCTCCCATTTTTCTTATATCTTTTACTAATTCTTTTCTTCTTTCTTCATTTAATTCAGGGAAAGCTAGTCTTATTACTTTTCCATCATTGTTTGGGTTTATTCCTATATCAGATGCTAAAATTGCTCTTTCTATTTCTTTTAATACACTTGCATCCCATGGTTGAATAACAATTAATCTAGCTTCTGGAACTGATATAGCTGCTACTTGATTAATTGGTGTTTGTGTTCCATAATAATCTATTTTTACTTTATTTAATATTGCTGGGTTTGCACGTCCTGCTCTTACTTCTGCTAATTTTTCACTAAATACGCTTATTGTTTTATCCATTTTTTCTTCTAAACTTTTATAATCCATAATAATCTCTCCTTTAAACTTAAATTTTAAATAATCTTTTTTTATTAATATCTTTATTTATTTATTTTAAAACTATCTTACAATAGTTCCTATTTTTTCACCTTTTACTGCTCTTACTATATTTTCTGGATCTTCTATTCCAAATACTAATAATGGCATATGATTATCTCTACACATTGCTATTGCTGTTGAGTCCATTACTTTTAAATCTTTTTCTAATGCTTCCATATATGATACTTCATCATATTTTTTAGCATTAGGGTTTTCTTTTGGATCTGAATCATATACAGCATCTACTGATTTTCCAAGTAATATTACATCTGCATCTATTTCTGTTGCCCTTAAAACTGCTGCTGTATCTGTTGTGAAATATGGATGTCCTGTACCACATGCAAATACTACTACTCTTCCTCTATTTAAATGCTTTTCTGCTTTTCTTTGTATAAATGGTTCTGCTATTTCTCTCATTTCTATTGCTGTTTGTACTCTAGTATATACTCCTCTTGCTTCTAGTGCATCTTGAAGTGCTAATCCATTCATTGCTGTTGCTAGCATTCCCATATAGTCTGCTGTTGTTCTTTCCATTTGATGTCCATTTCTTCCTCTCCAGAAGTTTCCTCCTCCTACTACTATTGCTACTTGTACTCCCATTTCTACTACTTCTTTTATTTTATCACAAATAGCTCCTACTGTTTCTACATCTACTCCTGTTCCTTTTTTTCCAGCTAAAGCTTCTCCACTTAGTTTTAATAATACTCTTTTATATTTTGTTTCTGGCATCTTTCCTCTCTCCTTAATTTTATTTTCTAGCTTATTCTATCATACTTTTAGAAAAAATACAGTATTTTTTTAAGAATTTATTAAGAAAATATACTTTTGTTGTTTTTTTGGAAGAGGCAAAAAGCAGCAAAAAACACACTACCTTTGGATAGTGCATTTAATCTTTATTTTAATTATTCGCAACTTCTTCTACAAAGGTTTCATATTTCATCACAAAAACTGTCGCTAATATTTCTAATTAGTTACTTTTAACATTTTTTCATATTTACTTTTATCTTTTATATATTAAACCATTTGTAATTTTAATTGCTCTAATTCCTTTTTGCTAATATGTGTAACTTTTAATATATCAGTTTCTTTCATATTACTTTTTAACATTTCTAATGCTACTTGAAATATCCCTTCTTTTCTTCCTAATTTTTCTCCATCTTCTTTTGCTTTTAAAAGTGACCTTTCTCTATCCGCTCTTAATTCATTTACAAATGTTCCCATATCCATTCCTCCCTCTAACATATTTATATATTTTTGTGCTCTTTCTTTTCCTAAATCTTTTACTAATATATATCTTAATATAGATATCATATCAGCTTTTTCATCTTCTTTTGTCATTGGCACTACTTTATCTAATATTTCTATTAGTTCGTCTTCTCCTTTTGCTTTTTCTATTAACATTGCTCTTGCTAAAAATGTTCCTTCTTTTAGTAATTCTTCTTTTGTATAATCATTTATATCTAGCACATTATATTCACCTATTCCTGCATAATTTACATTTGGTTTTACTTCATATCCAAATTTTTCTTGTATTTCTACTATACTTTTAGGTTGTTTCCACTTTCCTTGTCCTGTATATATTACTATTGGTATTACTTTTGCACAAAATTTGCTTTTAAAACCTTTTTCTTGAAAAGCTAGGCTCATTATTTCTACTTCATACTCTAATATTCTATATGCCATATCCAAATCTTGTGTGGACTGGTGCTCAACTAAAAAATATACATCTTTATCTTTTAATTTATATACCATATCTGCTTGTTTTCCTCTAAAGTCTATAGTTACAAATTCATTTCTTACAGATATTATCTCTAACTTTTCATTTTCTTCTAGATTTAATACTTTTTTTACAGCAAATTCTGTTTCTTTTTTTCGTTCTAATATTTTTTTAAATAATTTATCATGTTCATTATGTACCTCATATTCATCGTCTAAATCTGGATGATATTCTACATCTTTTTCTGCTAAACCTCTAATTCTTCCAACACGTGGATACAATCTTATAACTTTAAAATATTCTTTATCTGTAAAAGCTTTTATATCCATCTCATACCTCCATTTTATATCGTTTTTATTATTAAATCAATTTTTATTCTTTAGTAAATTATCTCATTTTTTCTTTGATTACTTCATTTTTCTCTCTTTATCACCATCTTTCTTTTTATTTCTTTAACTTTCTTTACTATAACTCTTATGAAATGTGGGAGAAATTCCCTAAATAATTAAAATATATGATTAAAAAGTATATTTATAATACTACCATTTGCAATTTTTGTCAACTATATTTCAGCAAATCTCTTAACTTTATTAATTTTTAATGCTTTTTTTGACGCCCGTCCCAAAAAACAAAAAAATACACTACCTTATCCTTTAGGTAGTGTATCTAACTTTTCATTATTTTAATTGTTTCATAACTTCTTCTGCAAAATTTTCTTCTTTTTTCTCTATTCCTTCACCTTTTTCAAATCTTGCAAATTCTACTACTTCTGCGTTATGTTCTTTTAATATATCAGAAACTTTTTTATTTGAATCTTTAACAAATACTTGATCAACTAAGCAAACTTCTTCAAAGAATTTTCTAATTCTTCCTTGAACGATTTTTTCAGCTATTGCTTCTGGTTTTCCTTCATTCATTGTTTGAGCTTTTAATATTTCTTTTTCTTTGTTTAATCTATCTTCTGGAACTGTTGTTTCATTTAAATATTCAGGTCTTGCAGCTGCAATTTGCATGCAAACATCTTTTGCAACTTCATGGTCTCCACCTTTCATATTTACTAAAACAGCGATTTTTCCATCTCCGTGGATGTAGCTTTCTAATAATCCTTCTGATTCAAATCTTGCAAATCTTCTGATATTCATGTTTTCACCGATTTTTGCAATTTTATCTGTTAATACTTCTTTTACAGTTTTTCCTGCTTCATCTATTGACTCTTGTGCTAATAAATCTTCTAAATCTTTTGGATTTTTTTCAACAACTTGTTTTGCAACACTTAATACAAATGATTTAAATTCATCATTTTTTGCAACAAAGTCTGTTTCTGCATTTACTTCTACAATTGCTCCTACTTTTCCATCTTCTGAAATGTAAGCTTCAACTAATCCTTCTGCTGCAACTCTTCCTGATTTTTTAGCTGCTTTTGCAATTCCTCTTTCACGTAATAATTCAATTGCTTTTTCCATGTCTCCGTCTGTTTCTGTTAAAACTTTTTTGCAGTCCATCATACCTGCACCTGTTTTTTCTCTAAGGTCTTTTACTTGACTTGCTGTTACCATTTTTCTTTCCTCCCTTTTATATATTTTAAAAGAGTAGAGCAGAAAAGCTCTACTCTTCTTTTTTTATTTTATTATTCTTTTACTTCTTCAGCTTCGCTATCTGTAGCTTCTGTTTCTTCTTCGTTTGCTACAACCTCTTCAATGCTTTCTGGTTCTTCTGTAGCTTCTTGTTCTTCAGCTTCACTTTCGCTATCTAAACTTTCACCTTGTTTTCCTTCAATAACTGCGTTTGCAATAACATCTGCAATTAATTTAACTGCTCTTATTGCATCATCATTTCCAGGAATAACATAATCAACATCTTCTGGATTACAGTTTGTATCAACTAATCCAACTGTTGGGATTCCTAATTTTTTAGCTTCTAATACAGCTATTCTTTCTTTTTTAGGATCTACTAAGAATATAACTCCTGGTAATTCGTTCATGTCTTTAATTCCACCAAGGTTTCTTTCTAGTTTTTCCATTTCTTTTTTAAGTAAAATTACTTCTTTTTTAGGTAATACGTCAAATGTACCATCTTCTGCCATTGCTTCTAAGTCTTTTAATCTTTGAATTCTTTTTTGGATTGTATCAAAGTTAGTTAGCATTCCACCTAACCATCTTTTATCTACATAGTACATTCCACATTTTTCTGCTGCTTCTTTAACGCATTCTTGAGCTTGTTTCTTTGTTCCAACAAATAAAATTGTTTTTCCTTCTTCTGCTTGTTCTCTTACAAAGTTATAAGCCTCATCTAATTTTTTTGATGTCTTTTGTAAATCGATAATATGGATACCATTTCTAGCTTGGAATATATATTCAGCCATTCTTGGATCCCATCTTCTAGTTTGATGTCCGAAATGAACACCTGCTTCTAGTAATTGTTTCATTGCAACTACTGACATTTTAAATTCCTCCCTTTTTGTTATTCTTCCGCTTAAGTTTCCGTTTCTTAGGACCTAAAATTTAGGCACTTCCCGTAAAACTGCTATAAGCGTGTTTAATCACGATAAGTATTATATCAAATATTTTTGTTAATTTCAAGTGCTTTTCCACATTTTGTTAACATTTTTTGCTGTTTTTTTGGACGGGGTCAAAAAACAGCACCCTACAAAATTTCTAGCATATTATGTAAAAAAGGGAAAGTTCCCTTAGAAAGGAGGTTTATTTATGAATAAAAAATACATTAATATTAGTAAAGAGAATAACAAATTCTTAAAAAAAATAACAAATAGTTTTCTTGTAATTTTTTTAGCTTTATTTATAGTAGTTTCTACTTCTATTCCTTCTTTTGCATTCGGTCCTTCTAGTTCTACTATTTATCAAGGAATAGATGTTAGTTCATACCAAGGAAATATTAACTTTGCAAGTGTTAAAAATGCAGGAATAGATGTTGTTTATATAAAGTCTAGTGAGGGACAAAGTTATATTGACCCTTATTTTGAACAAAACTATCAAAATGCAAAAGCAAATGGTTTAAAAGTAGGCTTTTATCACTATGTTACTGCAAGAACTGTAGAGCAAGCACAAGTGCAAGCTAATTTCTTTGCAAGAGTTATTAGTGGTAAAGAACCTGATTGTAGATTAGCAATGGATTTTGAGTCCTTTGGTAATTTATCTGTTAACGAAATTAATGAAATTTCAAGAGTTTTTTTAGAGACCCTACAAAGTGCTACTAATAAAGAAGTACTTATTTATAGTAATAGCTATACCGCAAGAACTATTTTAAGTAGTAGCTTAGCAATTTATCCTCTTTGGGTTGCAAACTATGGTGTAAGTGAACCAGGTGGAAATGATAAATGGTCTACTTGGGTAGGTTGGCAATACACAAGTACTGGAAGAGTTTCCGGTATTTTCGGTAATGTAGATAGAGACCAATTTACAGATGGTGTTCTACTTTCTAACACATCACCTATTCCAACACCTGAAACTCCAATAACGCCCGAAGCACCTGAAAATAGTGGAACTATTGTTTATACAGTAATGTCTGGTGATACATTAAGTGAAATTGCAAGAGATTACGGAACAACTGTAAATAGTATTGTTGCACTAAACCCAAGCATTACTAATCCTAATTTAATTTATCCTGGTCAGCAAATAACTATAAGAGCAAATTCTTCTAATACTACTCCATCTACTTCTACAATTTATACTGTAGTTAGCGGAGATACATTAAGCGAGATTGCAAGAGATTATAATACAACTGTATATAATCTAGTTGTTTTAAATAATATTAGTAATCCTAATTTAATATACCCAGGACAAAAACTTATTATTTCTGGTAATACATCAACTAACTTAGGCAACGAATGTGGAAAAATTTTATATACTATTAAAAGAGGAGACACTTTGAGCGAAATTGCCGAAGAGTATGATACAACTGTTAATGAACTTTCTAGTATAAATAATATTTCAAATCCAAATCTTATTTATGCAGGTAGCACAATTAGAATTCCTAATCCTAATTGTAAAAAATAGAATCAGTATATAAATCACAAAAAAATTAAAGTGAAAAATTTAGAATAAAAATCTATATAAATAATAGACATAGAAATAATTTTCTATGTCTATTTTTTCTAAAATAATCTATAATTTTGAAACAAAAAAGCCCTGTCACCCTTTTGTTTCATCTTTTATAAAATTGCTCCAATTATTCCAGCCTCATTACCAAGTACTGCTGTTTGAATGTTTACTTCTTTTCTTGGATTAAATAATAAGTTTTTTGTAAGCAATTCCTTTTTCAAATCTTCTAATAATACTTCTACAAAGTAAACAAAACTTCCACCAATTCCTATTGCTTCTGGCTCAAATATATTTATTAAATTAGATATTCCTAAAGCTAAATTTTCTATAAATTCTTTTTTTACTTTTTGAATTTTACTATAATTCTTATCTGCCTTTTTTGTATTTTTTATAATTGCAAGCAATTCTTTTCCTGAAACATTTTCGTCAAGGCCTAAGGCTTTTCTTAGATTATCTTTAAAAGCTTTCATTGAACTATATCTTTCAAAGCATCCTTTTTTACCGCAATTACATTCTAAACCATCTTTTTCAATTATCATATGTCCTATTTCACAGCCAGGTAATTCTCCTGTATCTAAAAGTTTATTATTAATTATAACAGCACCACCAATTCCTGTTCCAAGTGTTAAAAATAAAGTTCTTTTATATTGTTTAAGTGCTCCATATGTACTTTCTGCTATCGCTGCACATTTTGCATCATTTCTAATTTTTATTGGTAAATCAATTTTCTTTTTTAGTTCTTCCACTATTTTATAATTTTTTAATCCTAAATTTACAGATTTTATTACTTCATCATTTGTCACAGTTCCTGGTATTGCTATTCCTATTTCTGTTATTTTATATTCCTCTTGAAATTTATTAATAGTTTCTATAATTGTGTTTTCAATTATTTTTTTTACATCTTTCGTAATAATTCCTTTTAGCTTTTTTTCTATTTTTTCTAAAATTTTTCCATTTTTATCTACAACACCTATTGCTATATGGCTTCCACCTAAATCTATTCCTATTTTATAACTTAAATTTTTCTTTTTTTCCATGTTATCCTCTTTTCTAGATATATTATTTATTTCTTAAATATTTTGATATTTTTTCTTTATAAATTTTTAAATTTTGTTTCTTTTCTTCTATTTGTTTTATGTATAATTGTTCCAATTTTTTTATTTCTTCTTTAGATAATTCTTCTTCTCTTATTTCTCCTTTTTCATATTTTTTTTGTAATTCTAATATATCACTCATTTAACGTTCCTCTCCATCTAACATATCTTTATCTTGTGATGCGCCTTCTTCTCTTGCTTGTCTTTCTACTTCTCCTAATAATATTTTCGCTCTTTCTTCCTTGTCCTCTAATTCTTCTTTTTCTCTTTTCAATTCTTCCAATGTACTTTTATTTTTTCTCTTTCCTTTTTTATCTCTTTCATTCCAAATCATGCCATGTTCTTCCGCTTGTCTAACTATATCTTCTGATAACTTTCCTTCTCTATATAATCTTTTTAAATAATGTTTAATTTCTCCTAATTTTCTTTCTTCTTCTGTTAAGTTTTCTCCTCTTATTTGTATATCTGCTATATTTTTACCCGAATCAATCAAATATTTTAAAGCTTTTTCTCCTCTAGTAACTCTATCCCAAACCATGCCATGTTCTTTTGCTTCTCTAATTATATCTTCTGATAATTCTCCTCTATTATATAATACTCTTAAATAATGTTTAGCTCTCCCTAGTTTTCCTTTTTCTCCTGTTAAACTTTTTTCTGTCTGTCCTACTTCTCCTATGTCCACATTTGCTTCTATCAAAATCTGTAATGATTTTTTTCCTCTTACTCTCTCTTTCCAAGTCATTCCATGTTCTTCTAAAAGTTCTATTTGCCTTGCAGTTAACTTTCCTTCTTTGTAAGCTACTTTCAAACTATGTTTTATACTCGCTAAGAATTTTTCTTCATCTGTTGCTTTTTTTCTATTTTTTATTGAACTTATATCTCCATGATTTACTAATATTTGTATTTTTTCATCAATACTTAATCCTTTCTTTCTACCATTTTGTTTGTTATTTACCATATAACACTCCTTTCTAGAAAAGAAAAATAGGAAAAAAGAGTTTTCTCCTTTTCCCCATTTCTTTTCTTATACCCCATAAGCTGAGAATAAGAAGTTACCCATATAAACTTGTACACAAGGTACTAATACAACTAATACGAAGAAGATTAATACTACACCTACAATTGCATAAACAACTTGTGGTAAAGTCTTCATAATCTTATTCATAATATTGTCTATATCTATTTGCATGTATTCTACTAGTTTTTCCATCATTTCTGCTAAGTCTGTCTGCATACCAATTTTAAGCATTTCTGTAATCATTGGTTTTGCTAAACCAGATTGCTCAAAAGGTTCTATCCATGATTCACCAATTAATATATTATTAATAGATGTTTCAATTATTGATAACATTACTAAATTTTTAACAACATTTTTACTAACTTCTATAGACTCTTGGATTCTCATACCATTTTGTAAGTTAAGTAGCATTGCTTTTAAAAATCTTGAAAAGTCTAATGCAAATATCAACTCACCAAATATTGGCATTTTATATTTAAAGTAATGGAAATTATATTTTCCTTTCGGAGTACGAACATAGAAAACTATTGCTGCAACAATAGCCAGTACAATAAGCGTTGGTATATACCAATATTGTATAGCCTTATTAACAAAGTCTGAAAACCATAATGTTATTGCTGGCAATGTTTCTTCAGTTCCAACCGCATCAAATACATTTTGAATTGCAGGAATTGCAAATAAAGTTCCTACAACAAGCATTACAATTAATAAAACAAATTGTACAATATTTGGTATTAATATAGATCTTAATTTTCTATTCAATCCTTCACTATCGTCTAAATATTTTACAGCTTGCTCTAAAGAGTTCGTAAGTGAACCAGATAATTCCCCAACTTTTATCATATTAATATATATATATGGAAATACATTAGAATAATATTCCATTGTAGTATACATATATTCTCCTGCTTCTACACCTGCTAGTATATCTTCCAAAACACCTCTAAGAGATATATTTTCGGTACTTTCTATTATTGTATTTAATGCATGTATATTATTAAAGTTAGCCTTTTTTAATAGATAAAAGTTTTGTGTAAATACAACTAAATCTCTTGGTGTAATTTTTTCTGTTCTGGCAAAATAAAGATTTATTCTTTCTTTTGTAGACAATGTTTTTTTCTTATTTCCTACAAGTTGCGTTGTATTTACGTTCTTCATAATTTCTTGAATATCTGTTATATTCTTTTTTTGTCTCTTTGGAGCATTTTTAGATCTATATGCCATCTGTTGAATAGATATTGGAAGCAAATTATTGCTCTTTAAAGATTTTATAAGGTTCTGTCTACTTGGTGCTTCTACTCTATTCCTTACAATTACTCCTGTTCTTGTCATTGCCTTATACATATATGTTGGCATGAGCGTTCTCCTCCTTTAGATTATTTTCCTTTCTTAATTTTTAATTGCATAATTGTTCTATTTAATGTTTCTATATTCTTTTCTTCTATTTGTGCTTTTGCTTGCTCTAAAGTTATTCTATCATCAACAAATAGTTCTGCTAAAGAATTTATTAAACCTATACTTCCTTTTTCTAGATTACTTTGTATTGCATCTTCTATTTCTGATACACTTAATTTTTCTTTACGAATAATTCCTGCAACAATGTTATCTACTACCATTACTTCTGGAACTAATACTAATTTTCCATCTGTTCCTTTTAATAATCTTTGAGATACGACAAGTTTTAATAATGCTGATAATAAATATTTTATACTTGCTTGGTCTCTTACTTCATAGAAGTTTATCATTCTATCTATTGTTTCAGCACAAGATTTTGTATGAAGTGTTCCTATTACTAAGTGTCCTGATTCTGCCATTTCTATTGCTGCTTCCATTGTTACTTTATCACGAATCTCTCCGGATTACTAGGATGTCACAGTCCTCTCTTAATGAGTTCTTAACACCATCACTAAATGTTAATATATCTCTTCCCTTTCCTACTTCTTTTTGTACTATTAAAGATTTTTTAGAATGATGTTTGTATTCTACTGGGTTTTCTAGTGTTAGTATTTTTTTATTTTGATTTTCATTAATATAATTTATTAAAGCATTTAATGTTGTTGTTTTACCAGAGTTTGTTTTACCAGTAACTAAGATTAATCCTTGTGGTTGGTAAGTCATTCTTCTTACTATATCTGGAACACCTAAAGACTCATAACTTGGTAATTCGTTTTTTATTAATCTTAGAGTGGCTATTGGTACTTCATCTGATAAAGATATATTAACTCTTAAACGTATATCTTTATATACATATGACATATCTAGTTTTCTTGTTGTATTGAATACTTCATCTTTATCAACATTTCCTTTTACTAAGTAATCATATATTTCAAACATATCTTCTGGTGTTAATATTTTGCTTTTATCAACAGGTATTAAGTCTCTTGCAATTCTTAACATTGGTTTATTACCTGGTATTAAATGAACATCAGAAGCATCAAGACGAATTGCATCATCTAATATTTTATCTAAATTCATAATACTTTATCCTCCTTTGTAACTAAATAAATAATAATTTCTTATTTAATTCTTCAATAGTTGTGTTTCCTTCTATTACTTTTCTTATTCCATCAACTATTAATGGTTTATATCCTTGTTTTACTGCTTCTTTTCTTATTTCAATACTTGATTTTCCGTTCATTATTTCATTTTTTATTTCATCTGTTATATTTAGTATTTCAAATATTCCGAAGTCTATCAAAATATCCTGTATTGTTACAATGTTTACATCCTATTGCATCATAAGTCACACCAGATGTATCAAATTCTACTCCGTATTTTTTACCGATATTTTCTATTATCCTCTTTTCTTCTACTGTAAATTTTCTTGCTTTCTTACAATCAGGACATAATCTTCTTACTAATCTTTGTGAAATAACAGTTGCTAAAGTACTTGATATATCATAATCTGAAAGTCCCATTTTTCTAAGTCTTGTTATTACTTCTAAACTATCTATTGTGTGTATTGTAGATAAAACGTAATGACCTGTTTGACCAGCTTGTATTGCTATTTCTCCTGTTTCTTTATCACGTATTTCACCTACTAAGATAATATCAGGATCTTGTCTTAACACTGTTCTTAATGATTCAGCAAAAGTTACTCTTGGGTCTATTTCTATTTGGTTTAATCCTTCTATACGTATTTCAACCGGGTCCTCAATTGTTGTTATATTTATTTCTGGTTTATTTAAATAATCTATTATACTATATAAAGTTGTTGTTTTTCCTTCTCCTGTTGGAGCTGCCATTAATGTTATACTATTTTTCTTATTTATACTTTTTGCTAATTCTTTTTGTGTTGCAGGAAGTCCTAAATCAAATATATTTCTTATGTTTATATCTTTCTTTAATAATCTTAAAACAAATTTTTCTCCATATACATTTGGTTGTGAAGATACACGAATATTATAATCATCATACATTAAGATTCTTCCATCTTGTGATTCTTGTTTTTCTTGATGCATATTTGATATCGCTTTTAATCTTCCTATTATTTGGCTTTGTTTTCCTTTGTCTATATTTGCTGCTGTAAATAATTCACCATCTATTCTATATCTTACTCTTACTTTATTTTGCATAGGCTCAATATGAATATCACTTGCTCTTCTTTCCATTCCTGTTTTTATTATACTATCTACTAATGTTGTTATGGAATCTCCTCTTCCTGCAGTATTTAAATTATTTGTTGCTGTTCCTTCATATGATTTTAATATTCTATCTATTTCAGGCTCAAATGTAATATAATTTTCCATTACTAAGCCTTTATTTAGCATAAGTAAACGTACTGTTTCCATTGCTCTTGTGTTTACTGTATTTGCAAAACATACTTTTATTTTCCCTGAATCAACCTCAAAAGGAATAGCTTTATTTCTCTTAGCAACATCTAATGATATATAATCTGTAAGTCTTACTTTTATTGTTCTATTAGTTAACAAAATTCCTTTTGTTCCTAAAATTTCTCCCATAGCTTCAATTAATTTATGTGGGTCACATACATCTAAAATGTATAAAATATCTCCTATTTTTCTTTCTGGATGTTGTTTTTGATAATCTAAAGCTCTTTCAATATCTCCTTCTGTTACAATTCCCCTTTTTACTAATTCAACACCTATAGGTTGTCTTCTTTTCATTTCCATAAGCTTTCTTTCCTTTCTTTAGTATTTGAATTTAAATTTATAATTAACATCATTTCAATGTATATTTTGTCGTCCTATCTTGTCCTCCTGCTACAAAATGCACTGTTACCACTGTTTTTCCATTTTCTATTCCTTGTGAGAAAGTACATGAATCTATATCCCAGCATATCTTTACTTTATTTCTATATATACCTTTGTTTTCAGCTATAAACGAATATTGAACATTATTATCAAACACTATATAATCGTCTTTACATTCTAATATTTTTATTCCTGGATGATTTACTTCTTCTGAGAAATAGCTATTAAATGCTGTGTATTCTGCTATTGGGTCATTATAAAAGTCTGCATCTTTAAGACTCTTCATAAATACTCCTGTAACTACTGCAATAATTCCCACTACAGCTATCATAACAATGACATATATAGTTAATGAAATTAATGTTATACCTTTTTGTGATTTCATCATTAGCTCTCCTTTGTAAGTATTGTTGATATTTCAACTGATTGTTCTTCTCCTTGAAACATATAAGATATTTTTACTGTTACTTTTTTAACAACATCTGAAATTTTATCTTCATTTCCTTCTAAATCTGTATAATCCAATACTGTAATTGTTCTATAAAATCCTTCTGTTCCACTTACCTCTTCATTTTCTGTACCTACTATACTATTATCATGTAAGCCTATATAGCTTTCAATTCCATTATTTTTTACTTGTTCTATTTCATTTATAGCAATATATGTTGCATCACTTCTTAAAGATATTTTTTTTGATGTACTATTTACTTGATATATCAGCATTGCTATTATTGATACAAATATAAATATTATAACAACAGATATTGAAATATCTATACCAGTAAATCCTTTCTCACTACGTATTTTCATGCTTTTCTCCTTTATTAAAGAATATAATAATTATAAATTAGTATTAATACAAATATTACAAGATTTGTTACTCCTAAATAAAATCCTATACCAATTTCACTTGATATTTGTTTATCTGTTTTCATATTTTTGTTTAATTTATTTTTTAATTTATATAAAAGTATATAAATTGCCATTGCCAAAAGTGTAAATATTATTGCACTTGCTGTTACAAATTCACCAGTAAATACACACATTGTAACTAGCATTAATAATATTCCATCTGTATAAGTACTTTTTGCAAATCTTTTTAATGTTATTGTATCAAATAGTAAAATTAGTATGTATAAAATTAGATATATACCATATCTATATATACTAGCTCCTTCTACTATGCATAGATATGACATATACATAATTGATATTGCTACTCCATAGATATTTACATATTTATCAATTTTCCTATTTTCTTTGTCTATTCCACATATTAATATTACATATGTTAAATATAAGGCCACAAAACAATATTCAGAAACTTTCATAAATGATAAGTTTTCTAAATTTAGCCCCATAAAATATGCAATCGCCAGAAATAAACATCCTGATAATACTTCTAATATTAAATATCTTGGTCTTATCTTCTCACCACAATATCTACATTTTCCTCTTAAGAATATATAACTAAATATTGGAAACAAGTCTAATAAACCTAATTTATGATTACAATTAGGACAATAAGAATGTGTATGAGTTATATCTTGTCTTTTTGGTATTCTATATACTGCAAGTGTATAGAAACTTCCAAACAAACTTCCTATTATAAATATTATGATATAAAAAAATGTTTCCATATGTCTCCCTTTTATTAATCAAGCCATACACACATAGTGTGCGTATGGCTATATATTTTACTTTAATTTCTTTATTATTCTGTTACTTCAACAGTAAATACTTTTCCTGATTGTTTTAATTTTACTGTATAATCTCCAACAGTAAATCCTGTTCCAGTCTCAGCTGTTGCATCTGGATCATTATCAGAATTATATTGAGTAAAAACTTCATGTGTTGTCAAATTGCTTGTATCAGTTGGATTAGCTTCTAGTTTTGCAGCATAAGCTGCTGACACTGCTAATTGTACTTTTTCTTCAACCTCTGCTAATGATGTTTCATTATCTGCATTTTTAGCTTGTGTTAATATTCCATTTTGTCCTGTTAACATTGCAATTGAAACACCTGCTAATATTAATAATACGATAATTGTTATAACTAAAGCAATTAAAGTAATACCTTTATTATTTTTTAACATTATAAATTCCTCCTAAAAAAATTATTCAGCTGCTTTTATTGGTATAAGTGTCCACTCAGATGTTGATGTTGTATCTGGCTCACTTCCAGTAGTCGTTGTTACATATTTTACTTCTCCTACTGCTGGATTAAAGTCACCTGAATTTTCAGTTCCTTCTGCATCTTTAACAGTTATTGTTACAGATCCCATTGTATCATCTTCTGTTTGATCAACAGCTACATCTATTGTATATCCATCAACTGTTCCAATATTTGTTTTTATTGTAGTATCACTATCAAAGGGATCTCCTGCTAAAGCATTTCCATATTGTGCTTGTAATTCCATGTTGACTCTTTCTACAACTTCTGCTTTAGATGTTTCAGTTCCTGCATTTTGTGCTTGAGTTAATATACCATTATTCCCTGTTAGCATTGCAATTGAAACACCTGCTAATATTAATAATACGATAATTGTTATAACTAAAGCAATTAAAGTAATACCTTTATTATTCTTTAACATTATAAATTCCTCCTATTACATTATTCTGCTAAATCTATTTCGGAATCTTTACCAGCAGATGTCACTATCCCATAAATACTACTATATTCTCCTGCTCCTTCTATTCTAAGTATTGATGTTGTTGCTGCTGTTGCTGTTGCTTTTCCATTTAAATTAGCATTAATTTGAGTTAATTCTTTTGAAAAATCAAGTACTGTATCTGAACTTAATGCTTCTGCATAAGCTGCTTGTAATTCCATATTAATTCTTTCAACTACTTCTGCTCTTTCAGTGTCATTTACGGCATTTTGTGATTGACTTAATATACCATTATTTCCTGTTAACATTGCAATTGATACACCTGCAAGGATTAATAGAACGATGATAGTTATAACTAAAGCAATAAGAGTTATACCTTTGTTATTCTTCATTTGTTTTTCCCCCCTTTTCTTTAGAATTATTTTATATTTGTATTATATCTTATATAGATATAACGTTAAAAACTTAATTACAATTTATTATTTAGTACCTGTGTTTTGGAAGAAATGTCCTCCACTTGATGAGCTATCATCAGTTGTTGAACCTGAGCTTCCACTAGTACTTGTATTTGTGTTTGTACCTGTACTTCCTGTTGCTGAACTATTGCTGCTAGTTGAACCTCCTGTTGATGATCCATTTTCAGTTGGATTTTCTGCCGTAGTTTCATAAGGTGAAAATGGATTTGCTTTTCCAGGTACATAATCTTGTACTCTTCTATAATTGTTTAAATCATCTGAATTAACTTCATATGTCATAATAATTTGGCTATCATCTACATCACTACTTGTAAGCAATTCTTGTTTTACATTTTCTGGTGTAGTATAAGATACCTCATTTGGTATCGTCTTTGTTATAGGAACATATTCATAAAACAAAATTCCTAAAACCAATATGATAGCTAAACATAGCAATAATACAATAATTAATTCTTTTATAATTGATTTTGCCATATTTTTCTTCCTTTCTATTTACTATTGTGCAACATTGACTGTGTTATCTGTTCTGTTAGTATTTGATGTGTTAGTTGTATTGTTAGTATTTGTTGCATTAGTATTGTTTGCGTCATTAGTACCATTAGTATTATTAGTGTTATTAGTATCTGTATTTGTTGGTGTAGTTGCTGTAACTTCTGCTATAGCAATATCTTTACATACAAATGTTGCTTGTAAACTATCACCTGATGGAACCATTTTAAATTCCTCTATTTTAAATCCTAAAGTACTATCATTTTCAATAGCTGATATAAAATCTGTAATTGAAATATAACTTCCTGTTGCTGTAAATCTTAGATTGTAAGTATCTGCTGCTCCACTAGTGCTTGGTAATACATCCATTTGCATTACAACACCTTGACTAGTTGCATGATTTCCTAATCTTACCCATAATGTTTCGATTTCATATCTTTCTAATTGACTTGCTGCTGCAACATCACTATCTGAACTAACAGTTGTCATATCTTCATAATTCTTTTTTTCTTCCTCAAGTTTTTTTGCATTATTATCAACATCACTTACAGCTTGTTTATAGGTTTTTTCAGCCAAACTTGTTGCCTGTTGGATTTTCCCATCAAGTTCAGTACTTTTTTCTTGAATGCCTCTAATTCCAAGTATTTCTATATTACCAATGTTTACGCCCTGTATAACTATAAAAATAGTTAATGCTAACAATAAAGCAATAAGGATTAAAATTAATAATTTTTTCATGGTAAGTCTCCTTCTATTTTAATTGTAACTATTCCTCCGTCTTTTTGCCCTGCTGTAGAAACTACATTATTTAAAATAACGTCTGTTTTTAATCTTGCTACAAAAAATCCTAATTGTTCATATTTATTAGATTGTGCATTTATAACAATATGTGTTCCTGTATCGTTTTCAATTGATGTTAATTGTACATTTTCTGGTATTATTGACATTATTTGATTTAATAAATTAGGTATTGCATTTCTTGTCCTATTTCTATCTGTAATTCTATCATTAGCATCTTGTAAATTTTGTATCATTGTTGTATATTCATTTGTTTTTGATTTTATTTGTTCATTATCTTTATTTGCTAATTCAATTTGACTGTTCGTATGTGTAATTGAATCATCAGCTTCTTTTTCTTTTTGCTCTATTTGGTAATTTAATACTCCAGAAAATCCACTATAAATTACAACTAATAGAAATAACGCTATTGCTATCCTTATTAAACTCTTTTCTGTTTTATCTAATTTTTGTCCTAAATCCCAAGTGAAAAATCCACCTAAGTTCTTTTGTTCTTTTTTAGTTTTACCTGGATTCACCTCTATTTTTAGCCATGATGGTATCTCATCAGCAAGCGTTTTCTTTTTGAAGTTCATTCCTGTTACGCCTTCACCAAGTCCCATCAAAGCTATAGAAATAGCTGAGTTCACTTCAATATAGTCTTTTAAGCTTATATCTCTTGTTCTATCTATAAAATATGGTTTTAATATTTCACATTCTGAATCTGTTAAATATTCTTGGAAATATAAATCTATATTGTTTATTAGTGCTCCTGAACCAGTAATATATACTTTTTCTATTTTATCTGTATAACTATTTATAATCTTACTTACTTGACTAACTATATTATATAATGTAGGCATTATATCATCTAAATAAGCTTGTTGCTCTGCTTGTAATTCTCTTCCCTCTGAAGTATATATAGTAGTATTCTTACATATCTCATAAGATTTAGAATAAGAATTTTCTTTCTGATTAATCTTAGATAAGATATCACTACTTCCTTCTTCTAATATATCAATATTAAATATTTTTCCTCCAATAATTGTTGTTATTACTGTATCATCTTCAATATTAACAATTATACAGTTTTCATCTTTTCTTACTTGTATTAAGTTTGGTATAGACATTGAAATAGGAGAAATATTTGCTAAATGATATCCATCTACTTCTTGTATCCTTTTATTTAATTCAATCTTATTATCTGCAATATGAATAATCTTGATTTTATCTTTATCCAATTGATTATCAACAACTGCATATCTTGTTTCAAATACATTTGGATTATAGCCTTTATCTGTACAATAAGACTCAAATTCTGTTTTTATTGCTTTTTGTAAATCCTTTTTTGTAAGTAGTGAAAACATATCAAAATAATTATACATTTCTTCTGACAAATTTACACTTATTGGAGTTTTTTGGCTATATGTTTCTTCGATTATTTGTGTTATAGCATCTCCAATTTTATCATAGAACTTGATACCAAATGATTCTACTTTTAAATTGTCATGATCTTTTGATACTTTCGCATATTTAATTAGATGTTCTTGTATATATAGTCCTAGACAACTTGACATTTTTTTCTCCTTTTTATTTTATTCTTATTTTTTGCATTTGTAAAAAAATCATACTAGAATATATTTTACATTATTCTATTTTTTTCTTGTCATTTAAACTCAGATACAGTTATATTTTATAATTATTTAGCAAAAAGTCAATACATTTAATATAACCGTAATGTAATTGTAATATTATTGTAATAATGTCATTTTTTACCTTTTTTTACCAACTTGCAAATAAAAAATCCATCTGTTTTTTCATTCTGATACACTTCTAAAAATCTGTTATTTACTAAGTATTTTTCAAAGAAATTTTCTTCTGTTTTTTCCTCTAAAATTCTATTAATTTCCTCTAATTTAAAATTTAAATTTTTTTCTAAAAATTTTTCTATTAAATTTCGGTTTTCTTTTTTAAATATACTACAAGTTGAATAAACTAACTCACCATTTTCTTTCAAATATTTAGAACATGTATTTAAAATATTAAATTGTAATTTTGATATTTCTTCTATATCTTCCCTTTTCTTTTGCCATTTTATATCTGGTTTTCTCTTTAACACACCAATCCCTAAGCATGGAACATCTAAAAGTATTTTATCAAATTTATTTTTATATTCATCTTTATATATACTTGCATCTTCAACTTTTGTATTTATTATTTTGATTCCTAATCTTTTACTATTTTCATCTACTAACTTTGTTCTGTGTTCATGTATATCCCAAGCTTCAATATGACCTTTATTTTCCATTATTTCTGCCATGTATGTAGTCTTACCTCCCGGACTACTACAGCTATCTAAAACCTCTTCATTTTGTTTTGGGTTTAAAACTAAAGCTGTTAATCCTGCAACTTCATCTTGAACAGTAAATAATCCTTCTTTAAAACTCTTCAAATTCTCCATTCCACTTGCTTTTTCTAAAATAAGAAAATCTTTTAATATTCCATCATTTGCTTTTATTCCTTCTT
Organism: uncultured Clostridia bacterium; assembly: GCA_944387555.1. Lineage (GTDB taxonomy): Bacteria > Bacillota > Clostridia > TANB77 > CAG-508 > CAG-269. The sequence goes on from CALXFH010000002.1 coordinate 23,802, forward strand.
TATTTAAAATTTCTTTTAATTCTTCTTTATTAGTTTTTAAATTATTTACTCTAATAGAAACTTTTGGTCTTATATTAGAATTTTTACAAATATCTAATATTTTATTATTATCTAAACCATCTTCTTTTAATTCTTCAATTATCCATTTTGGCATGGAAGTAGTTTTAGATATTCTATCTATCTCATCTTTTTCATTAAAAAGTTCTTTATAATCATTTTCAGAAACATTTCTAAGTATTGCATTTGTAAAACCAATGCTTCCTCTATTTCCGTATCTTTTAGCTAAGTTCACACCTTCATTTACAGCTGCTGATTTTGGTATTTTGTCCAAAAATATTATTTGATAAATAGACATTCTCAAAATATTTAAAATCCATGATGATATTTTCTTTAATCTTATTTTAGAATGTCTTTTTATTATTGCATCTAAAGTTAGTCTCCATGTTGTAACCCCATAAACAATTTCAGATATTAAACCAATATCCTTCTTATTTAATATGTCTTTATTTTTATTTATCATTTCATTTAAAGAAATATTAGAATATGCTTCATCTTTATCAATTTTATAAAGTATTTTTAGTGCTACTTCTCTTGCTTTATCTACCATAATCTTTGTTGGTATATTTAATAAAATACACCATACGCCCCTTTCTTTTTTGTTTTTAATTTCTTTCATTATATAATTTTTATATTTTATTTTCTACTATTTTTGTATATTTTTTCTTCTAATTGGAGAAGATATTTTTAAAAGTTCTATTTTGGAGGTTTAGGTATGGATATAAAAAAACATTTAATAATTACAGGAAATTCTACTGTTTCTTGGAAAGATGCTATTGTTAAAGCTATAGCAGAAGCATCTAAAAGTATTGACTATCTATCTGAAGTAAAAGTTTTAGAACAAAGAGCTACAATTGATGGAGGTAAAATTTCTGAATATTTTGTTGATATTGATTTAAGCTTTGTAATTGATGTAAATCGTAAGAATAATTAAAGGAGGTAATTTTATGGACCCTTTAGAAAGTAAAAAAACTTATCAAGACTATGTTGATAAAAAATCTCCCAATTCAAAAATCTTAAAAAATTGTTTTAACGCATTTTGGGTTGGTGGATTAATTTGTACAATTGGACAAGTTATTCTTAATATATGTAAAGAACGTGGTTTTGATACACAAACTTCTGGTACAATTGTTTCCATTTTATTAATTGGTATTTCTGCATTTTTAACTGGCCTTAATTTATTTAATAAAATAGGAAAATTTGCAGGAGCAGGCTCTTTAATTCCGATTACTGGTTTTGCTAACTCTATTGTTTCTCCTGCTATGGAATATAAATCAGAAGGATATGTTATGGGTGTTGGTGGAAAAATGTTTACAGTTGCAGGACCTGTTTTAGTTTTTGGTATTTCTGCTTCAATTTTAGTAGGTATTATTTTCTTAATTTTTAACACTCAAAGTGTAACATTAGTTTGAGACAAAATAGGCCTGTCCCCTTTTGTCTCAAAAGTTAGGAGATGATTTTGTGGAAAAGATTGGTAAGCAAACTATAAAATTTGATAACCCTCCAACAATTCTAGAATGTAGTAGTATTGTTGGTCCTAAAGAAGCCCAAGGGCCTTTAGCAAAATATTTTGACCAAACTTTAGAAGATGAATTTTGGGGTGAAAAATCTTGGGAAAAAGCTGAAAGTAAAATAATAAAAGAAGCAACTAATATGGTTATTTCTAAATCTGGTATATCTTCACAAGATATAGATTGTGTTTTTGCAGGTGATTTATTAAACCAATGTATTTCTTCTAGTTTTGGTTTAAGAGAAATAAATCTTCCTTTTTTTGGTGTTTTTGGTGCTTGTTCAACTTTTGTCGAGTCTTTATCTTTAGGTGCAATTTGCACTGAAAGTTTTGCAAAACATGTTTTATGTGCTACTTCTAGTCATTTTTGTAGTGCTGAAAAACAATTTAGATTTCCTTTAGAGCTAGGAAACCAAAGACCACCATCTAGCCAATGGACTGTAACTGGTAGTGGTGCCGCTATTTTAGCAAAAGATGGTAATGGACCTTTTATTACTCATATTACCCCTGGTAAAATTGTTGATATGGGAATTAAAGATGCTAATAACATGGGAGCTGCTATGGCACCAGCTTTTGCAGATACATTAATTACACATTTTACTGATACAGGTAGAAGTCCTAGTTATTATGATGCAATTATTAGTGGTGATTTAGGTCATATTGGTAAAGATATCGCAATTGATATTGCTAAATCTAAAGGATATAATATTAAATCTAATTACAATGACTGCCGGAGTTCTTATTTTTGATAAGAATTCACAAGATACTCATTCAGGTGGAAGTGGTTGCGCTTGTTGTGCTACCGTATTTTCTGGTTACTTATTTAAACAATTAAGAGAAAAGAAATTAAAGAAAATACTTTTAATTGCTACAGGTGCATTGATGAATTCCACAAGTTCTCAACAAGGCGAGAGTATTCCTGGTATTGCTCATGCAATTAGTATTGAACTTTAAATATTTTTATCAATATATACAAATTAATAAATAAAAAGGAGGGCTATTTATGGATATAAATTGGGCTAATGTTTTTGAAATTTCTTCTTTATTAAAATGTTTTATAGTTGGTGGATTAATATGTGTTATTGGCCAAATATTAATTGATAAAACTAAACTTACTCCTGCAAGAATTCTTGTTATCTTTGTAACAACAGGTTGTATCTTAGGTGGACTTGGAATTTACCAATACTTAGTTGATTTTGCAGGTGCTGGTGCTACTGTTCCACTTACTGGTTTTGGAAACAATTTAGCAAGAGGTGCTATTGAAGCTGTTAAAGAAAGTGGATTAGTTGGTGCTTTTACAGGAGGTGTAAAAGCTGCCGCTGGTGGTATTGCTGCTGCTGTTTTCTTTGGTTACCTTGCTGCTCTTATTTCAAAACCAAAAATGAAAAAACAGTAAATTAGGGACGTTTCTTTTTGCGCATTTTTGCGCATTTGGGGACACATCATTTAGACAAAAAAAATAAAGTGCAAATGCACTTTAATTTTTTGCTCTTTTAATTTAATTAAGCTTTTTTAGCTATTTCAGCAATTTCTGTAAAAGCTTTTGGATCTGATACAGCAATTTCAGCTAGCATTTTTCTGTTTATTGCAACATTTGCTTTTTTAAGTCCTGCTATCATTTTGCTATATGTTGTTCCATTCATTCTTGCTGCTGCATTTATTCTTGCTATCCATAATTTTCTAAAATCACTCTTTTTCTTTTTTCTTCCTGCATAAGCATATGATAAAGATTTCATAACTGCTTGGTTAGCATTTCTAAATCTATAGCTTTTTGCTCCATAATATCCTTTAGCTTGTTTCAATACTTTTTTATGTCTTGCTCTTGTTGTTCTTGCTGTTTTTACTCTTGCCATTATAATTCACCTTCCTTTGATTTCTTATTAGTTTCCATATGGTAATAATTTCTTAATTGTTTTTTCGCATGTCTTATCTGCATATGCGTTTTGGATTTTTCCTGATTTCTTTTGTCTTTTTGTTTTATTTGCTAATAAATGTCTTCTGTTTGATTTTGTTCTTTTTACTTTTCCTGTAGCTGTTAAAGAATATCTCTTTTTAGCTGCTTTATTTGTTTTTAATTTTGGCATAACTAAAACTCCTTTCGCTTTTTTTATTTATTTTAGCAGAATTATTTTTCTGCTTTTTTAGCTAAAATTATAAACATGTTTCTACCTTCTAATTTAGGTTTCTTTTCAACAGTCGCAACATCTTCTAGTCCTTCTATAAACTTATTTAGAACTACTTCTCCTGCTTTAGAGTTATTAATTTCTCTTCCTCTAAATCTTACAGTTATTCTTACTTTGTTGCCATCTGATAAAAATTTCTTTGCATTTTTCAATTTAAAGCCAAAGTCATGTTCTTCAATATTTGGAGTAACTCTTATTTCTTTTACTTCTAATGTTCTTTGCTTTTTCTTTGCTTCTTTTTCTTTTTTTGCTTGTTCAAATTTGTATTTTCCATAGTTCATTATTCTACAAACTACTGGTTTTGCATTTGGTGCAACTAATACTAAGTCTAGGTTTTTATCCCCTGCTTTTTCTAATGCTTCGTTTAATGGCATTACTCCTAGTTTTTCACCATTTTCTCCAATTAATTGAACTTCCTTTGCTCTAATTTGTCCGTTGATAGGTAATTCTTGTTTTATAAAAAACACCTCCAATAATAAAAAAATTTGACTTTTGTTACAAGTCAAATTAAAACACAAATTTAGTAATTACTTACTAAACCTTATTTAATTCTAACCCTTTTCCTTAACTTAGATGGGGTGAGAAGTTTTACTTCTTCTTGTAACGTATAATATTATATACTATCCAAACCACTTTTGTCAAGTGGTTTTTGAAAGTTTTTTTCTATAGAAATAAAAATTAATTTCATTTTAATTTTTTAAAGTTTCTTTACTTTAATTTTCCCCATTTTGTTGCCATTTCTTAGAAAATACGGTATAATGTTTACGGAAATTTAAGGAGGAGCTTATGGAAGAAGTTAAAATTGGAAGAGTTTACAGACATTTTAAAGGAAATTACTATTTTGTAGAAAATATTGCATACGACTCGGAAACCAAGGAAAGAATGGTAGTATATAAACCATTATATGAAAGAGAAGATGGTCGCTTAATTTGGGTTAGACCTGAGAAAATGTTTTTAGAAGAAATACCTGAAAGACCAGATAACATAACAGGTCAAAAGGTAAGATTTGAATTAGTAAAAGATATTGAAAAAGATTATTTAAAATAAATTGGAAGATGTGTCCCAAATTGCGCAAAAATGAGCAAAAGGAAACGTCCCCAATTTAGCATTGGAGGTAAATTATGATTGATATTAAATTATTACGTGAAAATCCTGACTTAGTTAAGGAAAATATTAAAAAGAAATTTCAAGATGAAAAACTTGTTTTAGTTGATGAAGTTTTAGATTTAGATGTTAAAAACCGAGAAGCCAAATTAAATGGAGATAACTTAAGGTCTGAAAGAAAATCTTTAAGTAACCAAATTGGCTCTCTAATGAGAGAAGGTAAAAAAGAAGAAGCTGAAAAAGTAAAAACTCAAGTTAATGAAATTAATACTAAATTAGAAGAAAATGAAAAGTTAGAACACAAATATTCTGAAGAAATAAAAGTAAGAATGATGAAAATACCAAATATAATGCACGAGTCAGTTCCTATTGGTAAAGACGATAGCGAGAATGTTGAGATTGAAAAATTTGGTGAGCCTGTAGTTCCAGATTATGAAATTCCATATCATGGTGAAATTATGGAAGCTTTAGGTGGACTCGATTTAGATAGTGCAAGAAGAGTTGCAGGACAAGGTTTCTACTACCTAATGGGTGATGTTGCAAGATTACATTCAGCAGTCCTAACTTACGCTAGAGATTTTATGATTAATAAAGGCTTTACTTATTGTATCCCACCTTTTATGATAAGATCTGATGTTGTAACTGGTGTTATGAGTTTTGAAGAAATGGATGCTATGATGTATAAAATTGAAGGTGAAGATTTATATTTAATTGGTACTTCTGAGCATTCAATGATTGGTAAATTTAAAGACCAAATTCTAAAAAAAGAGGACATGCCATATACTATGACTTCATACTCTCCTTGTTTCAGGAAAGAAAAAGGTGCTCATGGTATTGAAGAACGTGGTGTTTATAGAATTCACCAATTTGAAAAACAAGAAATGATTGTTGTTTGTGAACCTGAAGATAGTTGGAAATGGTATGATAAAATGTGGTCATACACAGTTGAATTCTTTAGAAGCATGAATATACCTGTAAGAACTTTAGAATGTTGTAGTGGAGATTTAGCAGATTTAAAAGCCAAATCTTGTGATGTAGAAGCATGGAGCCCTAGACAGAAAAAATATTTTGAAGTTGGAAGTTGTTCTAACTTAACAGATGCACAAGCTCGTAGACTTGGTATTAGAATAAAAGGTGAAAATGGAACTTATTTTGCTCATACTTTGAATAATACAGTTGTTGCTCCACCTAGAATGCTTATTTCTATTATGGAAAATAATTATCAGCCTGATGGAAGCGTAATTATTCCTGAAGTATTAAGACCATATATGGGTGGACTTGAAAAAATAGAACCAAAAGTTAATAAGTAAAAAAATAATAAAAATTAAATATAAAATAAATTTTAAAAAGAAAACTCTGTAGTTATCAATTTGATAAAATATATAAATTATTCAAAGAAAGGGTTGAAAGTACCATGAACAAAAATGTAACAGTTATCGTAGGAACAAAATGGGGCGATGAAGGAAAAGGTAAAATTGCCTCACGCGAAGCAGAAAATGCAAAATTAGTTATTAGAGCAACTGGAGGAAATAATGCAGGACACACCATAATTTATAAAGGAACATCACTTCCTCTTCACTTAGTACCTGGAGGAATTTCAAATCCAAATACTATTTGTATTATAGGACCAGGAGTAGTACTTGATTTAGAAGTTCTTTTATCTGAAATTGAACTTTTAAAAAATACTGGTATTCCTGATATTGATAAAAGATTAAAAGTTAGTGGACGTGCACATGTTATTTTACCTTATCATAAAGAATTAGATGTTTTATATGAAAATATGAAAAAGCATCCTGTAGGAACAACTAAAAGAGGAATTGGTCCATCTTATGCTGATAAAAATAATCGTACTGGAATACGTATGTATGACCTACTTCTTCCTCAAGAAGATTTAGAAGAAAAAATCGCTGAAGCAATAAAACCACATAATCAATTGTTTAAAGCAAATAATATGGAAGATGCTATATCAGACGCTAAAGCTTTAGCAAAAGAATATCATTTACTAGGTGAAAAATTAGAAAAATATATTACAGATATAAGTCCAATTATTTCAGACGCAATAGATAATAACGAAAAAATTGTTGTTGAAGGTGCTCAAGCCTTTCGCTTGGATTTAGACCATGGAGACTACCCAATGGTTACTAGTTCAAATCCAGTAGTTTCTGGAACTCTTTGTGGAGCTGCACTCCCTCCACAAGCTTTAAATGTTGTAATCGGTGTTGACAAAGCCTATAACAGTCGTGTTGGAAATGGACCATTCCCAACTGAGCTTTCTGCTTCTATAGATGAAAACGGAAATGTTATAAAAGATGCTACTCCTCTTGAGGGAGATATAGTACGTGACTTAGGTCATGAATATGGAACAACTACTAAAAGACCAAGAAGATGTGGTTGGATGGACTGCCCTATTCTTCGTTCTGCAAAATACACATCTGGTATTGATTATCTTTGTTTAAACCATTTGGATACTCTTGGTGAAATTGGTTTAAAACTAGGTTATATAAAAGTATGTACTTCTTATAAATATAAAGGTGAAGTTATAAATTACTATCCTGATGATATTAATTTAAGTGGTGAAATACCTGAGCCTATTTATGAAACATTAGATGGTGGTTGGAAAATAGATTCAAGTTGTAGAAATTATTCTGAACTTCCAGATTTAGCAAAGAAATTTGTTGAAATTGTAGAAAAAGCATCAGGAATACCTGTTAAATATTTAGGAACAGGACCTGCAAATGATGATTTAATTGTAAGAGAAGATATATAAAAAATAAGTAAAATAAAAAATTATAGGAGAAAATTTATGATAGTAAAAGATCCAAAATTTGAAATATCAGCAGTAAGCCCAAAGCAATATCCTAAAAATGGTTTACCTGAAATTGTTTTAGTTGGAAAATCCAATGTTGGTAAATCAAGTTTTATAAACACGATGATTAATAGAAAAAAACTAGCTAGAACAAGTAGTACACCTCGGAAAAACTAGACAAATTAATTTTTATAATATAGATAATTCATTTTATTTTGTGGATTTACCTGGATATGGTTTTAGTAAAATGTCAAAAAAAGAGCAAGAGCAAGTTGGAAAATTCATAGAAGAATATTTATTTAATAGAGAAAATATTGTTCTAATAATATTCTTAATAGACATTAGACACTCACCTACTGCAAATGATAGACTTATGTATAATTACATTATATCATCAGGATTACCTTGTATGATTTTAGCAAATAAAGCAGATAAAATTGCTATTACTAAAGTAGATGATACAGTTAAAGCATTGCAAAAAGAATTAAACCCTATTGGGGATATTCCAACATTTCCTTTTTCTTCTGAAAGGAAAATATATAAAGATGATGTTTGGAAATTTATAGATGAATTTTTGAATTAACAATAAATAAAAAAAGCAAAGATGTTATCTTTTGAGATAGCGTCTTTTTATATTTCAGTTTTAATTCTTACTTTCCTTTTTTGAAACAAAAAGGACCATCACTAAAATTCTCATTTTAGGAATATTTTCTTTGTCCTTGCATATAATATATAAATATTTTTTAAGGAGAGATTTATATGAATGATAATTATCCAATGGTCCCTTATGTGGGATTTAAAGATGAAAATGTTAGAACACCTATTACATTTGTTGCACAGCATCAAAATGTTCAACCAGGAATGGAATATGAAATGAAGCCCACTCCTATTTATGAAAATCAAAATTATGTCCCTTCTGGCAAATTAAAGGACAAAGTTGTAATTATTTCTGGTGGAGATAGTGGAATTGGAAGAGCTGTAAGTGTTCTTTTTGCTAAAGAAGGAGCTGATATTGTTATTAGTTATCTAAATGAACATGAAGATGCAAACTATACAAAAAAAGTTATTGAAGAATGTGGAAGAAAATGTCTTTTAATTTCTGGTGACTTACGTGATGAAAACTTATCTTCTTACATAGTTGATTGTACTTTAAAAACTTTTGGTAAAATTGATATTTTAATAAATAATTGTGGTGTACAATTTCCACAAAATAGTATTTTAGATATTTCTTCACAGCAATTAAAAGATACTTTTGAAACTAATATTTTTACATTTTTCTATTTAACAAAAGCTGTACTTCCTCACCTTAAAGCAAATAGTAGTATTATAAACACTACTTCTATTACTGCATTTGATGGAAAGAAAAACCTTATTGACTATTCTTCAACCAAAGGTGCAATAACTGTTTTTACAAAATCACTTGCGCTTTCTTTAGCTGACCAAAAAATTCGTGTTAACGCTGTTGCACCAGGCCCTATATGGACACCTCTTATTCCATCTTCTTTTAATCCACAAGAAGTTGAAGTATTTGGAACAGAAACACCGTTAAAAAGAGCTGGTCAGCCGTTTGAACTTGCTCCTGCATACCTCTATCTTGCAAGTGATGATTCAAGATATGTAACAGGACAAATTATTCATGTAAATGGTGGAACTATAGTATGAAATGTTGTTTTTTGGGAGGGGTTAAAAAGCAGCAAAAACTAAAAATAGCCATATGTGTCTCCATATGACTATTTTAATTTATCTATTTTTAGCATTTGCAACAAGATTTATCTTCTTTCTCTTTCTTTTTGTTGCAAAGCATTAATATTACCGTTAATAACAAAAGCAAACCAAGTATAATTGCTAAAACTATTATAGCAGGTAAAGAAATTAAAATAACTAAAGCTAAAGCAGCACCTATTAGTAATCCGATTGTGAAAGTAAATGCTGCAAGTAATATGACTGCTATAATACCTAAACAACTTTTATTTTCTTGGCATTTTCTTTCTTTATTTTCAAAACAATAGATTGTTTCTTTTTGCTCCATTATATAAACCTCCAATATAGTATTTTCTACTATATTGTATTATATGTCGATTTTTGTAAATTGGTTACTTTACTTATCTTCCGCCCTTTTTTCTATTTTCGTTATTATTTTCTTTGCCTTTTCTCTTTCTAAAGTAACTACATGTCCACATCCTTGGCATTTTAATTTAAAGTCCACACCTATCCTTGTAATCTCCCAAAGTTTACTTCCACACGGATGTTGTTTTTTAGTCCTTACTATATCACCTATTTTGTATTCCATAATTATTTCATTCCTTTCAATTATGGAAATTAGTTTTCCATAGCTTTTTTAAATCTTTCAACTATTCTGTCTTTTCCTAAAATTCTCATTATCTCATACATATCTGGTGTATTTGTTCTTGATGTTAATGCTACTCTTAAAACTGTACTTACATCACCAACATGTGCTGTATATTTACCAGGATTAGCTTTAAATTCTTTAACTTCTTTTGCATAACCAAGTTCTCCTGATAATTCTTTTATTTTGTCAAACCAAGTTTGTTTATCATCTTCATCATTGTAATATTTTTCAATATAAAGTGTTAATATTTTATCTATTTCATCTTTATTATTTATTACTTGATATGGATAATCATGAGGTTTGCTATAGAATAGTTCATCATACATGTATTCAATATTTTCTTTTACATCTGACCATTTAGCAATATCTTTTCTAGGCTTTTTGTTGCCTCTTTCTATTCCAAATACTTTTAATGAATATTCTTTATCCTCTAATAATTTTTCTAATTCTTCATCATGTCTTTTTGCCCATTTTAAAGATTCTTCATATACTTTTTCAGCTGTAAATTTAGATATTACTGTTTTTCCTACATCTAATAATTTTACCATATCAAAAAGTGCACCACTTACACTCATTTTATTTAATTGTAGGTCAAACTCTGATATGTCTTTATCTTTATTTGCTCTTCTCCAATTTTCAAATGAAGAATTTGCTATGTTTAATAAATACTCTTTAACAGCTTCTTCTGGTATTCCTTCTTCCTCATAATAACTTACTGCAGCTTCAGGATCTTTTCTTTTACTTAATTTTCTCTTATTTCCATTATCATTTTTCATGATTGGTGCAATATGTGCATATTTAGGTGGTTTAAATCCTAATTCATGGAATAATTGTAAATGTAATGGTACTGAAGATAACCATTCATCTCCACGTATTACATGTGTTGTTCCCATTAAATGGTCATCTACTGCGTGTGCAAAATGATATGTAGGAAGTCCATCTGCTTTTATTATTACTATATCTTGGTCGTTCTCAGGAAATTCTACATTTCCTTTTATTACATCTTTATGTTTTATTTTTCTATCTTCTCTTCCTGGAGATTTAAATCTTACTATATAACTTTCACCATTTTTTATTTTTTCGGCCATTTCTTCAACTGTTAGATGTCTGCATTTTGCCCATACTCCATAATAACCTGGTCTAATTTTTGCTGCTTCTTGTTTTTGTCTTATTTCTTCTACTTCTTCTGGAGTACAAAAACATGGATATGCTTTTCCTTGCTCTATTAAATATTTTGCATAAGCTTGGTATATTTCTTTTCTTTTTGATTGTCTATATGGTCCATATTCTCCTTTTTCTTCTGTTTCAGAAATCATACCTTCATCTGGCTCTAATCCAAAATCTTTTAGAGAATTTACTATATCTGTAACACCATTTTCTACTTCTCTTTTTTGATCTGTATCTTCTATTCTTAAGAAAAATACTCCTCCTGTTTGATTTGCTACTGTTTTAGCTATTAAACTTTGATATAATCCTCCAATATGTACAAATCCTGTTGGGCTTGGTGCAAATCTTGTAACTATTGCCCCTTCTTTTAAATTTCTTCTTGGATATTTTTCTTCATAATATGAAATGTCCTTTGCATCTGGAAATATTAAATCTGCTAAATCTTTATAATCCATTTTATTCTCTCCTCATCTCTTAATTTTAACAATTGCAATTATAACATATATTTAATAAAAAATCAAAAAAATTGAGACAATTGGGGACGGACCTTTTTTGTCTCATAAAAAGAGGAGGTGACTCGCACCTCCCCTTCGCTATCCTATTTCCGAAATCCAATGATTAATATAAGAATTAACTCCATCACAAGCTACAAAAACACTAGTTTCTTCTATTGGAATGCTAACTTCTTGCAAATACTGATTGTCACTCTGCTCTACTTGTTCAATTGCACTCCTAAGTTGTCTGTCAAGTTCTTCTTGTTGTTCATCAGATGAAAACTCAGTCCTACAACTTAAGAATTGTAACATCTTAACTTTTCCTTTAAGTTGTTGCAGTTCATCCCTTGCTTCCATTTGTTCCTGCTGCCTAGCTTCCTCTTGTGCTTGAGCAACTTCGGTGTTATGCATAACATAAATAACGCCTGCACCAATAGCAATTGCCGCAATCAAAACCAGTACTCCTGAACCAATCTTCTTTGCAACTTCTTTCATCTTTCCTCCAATTTGGATAGCCTGTACATAGGCAGTAATATCTGCCATATTATTATTATACCATATTATGTTAAATTTGTCTAACTAATGCTTCTCCTCATCATTTTTATTTGTCTATTTCAATTTTAAATCCATATCTTTTACTATTATATTTTTCTTTTAATCTAAAAACATTTTCTAAATCAATATCATAAGTATTAGCAATCATAGCTGTGTAATAAAGAACATCTGATAATTCTTCTTCTATTGTTCCTTTTATATTATTATTTTCCATTCTTTCTTCTTTTCTTATTGCTTCAGCAAGTTCTCCTACCTCTTCTATTAGCTTCAAAAAATATCTTCCGTGTATTTTTTAAATATTCTGGATTACTTATAGTATATTTTTCTTTTAAATATTCTTGTAATCTTTTTAATGTTAGTTCCATAAATATCACCTCTAGAACAATTATACATTTAAAATAATTTTTTGCAAGAAAAATGAGACGGTTTAACACCGTCTCCATTTTCTCACTATATTTCCATTATAATAGGAATGATCATAGGGTTTCTTTTAGTTTTTGCAAATACATAATCTCTTAAGTTTTCTCTTACTGTAGATTTTATAGTTGACCAATCACGTACTCCATTTTGCTCACATTTTTTTATTTCTTTTCTTACAACATTTTTTACTTCATCCATTAAATTCTCTGACTCTCTTACATAAACAAATCCTCTTGAGATTACATCTGGTCCAGCGACTACCTCTCCTGTTGAAGAATCCATTGTTAATACAATTATTATTAAACCATCTTGTGATAAATGTTGTCTATCTCTAAGTACTATATTTCCAACATCTCCTACACCTAATCCGTCAACTAAAACTCTTCCATTTGGTACTGTTCCTGTAAACTCTGCTCCGTCTTCTCCTATTTCTAATACTTTACCATTTTGCATCATGATAATATTTTCTTTTGCTATTCCCATGCTTTGAGCGGTTTCACTATGGGCTATTAATTGTCTATATTCACCATGTACTGGTATAAAGTATTTTGGTTTTGCTAAAGCTATTATTAATTTTTGTTCTTCTTGACAAGCATGTCCTGATACGTGTACATCCTCCAATGAACTATATACAACTTCTGCACCAAGTTGCATTAAATCATCAATTACTTTTGATACATATTTTTCATTTCCAGGTATTGGTGTTGCAGAAATTATTATTAAGTCATTTGGAGTAATTTTAACTTTCCTATGTTCTCCGTTTGCCATTCTTGTTAATGCTGACATAGTTTCTCCTTGACTTCCTGTTGTAATTATTACTAATTGGTCATCTGGATAATTTTTAATCATATCAATATCTATAAACAAATTTTCTGGACATTCAATATAACCTAGTTCTCTTGCTGTTGTAATCATGTTTATCATACTTCTACCACATACAGCAATTTTTCTACCATATTTTATTGCACAATTTACAATTTGTTGTACTCTGTGTACATTTGATGCAAATGTTGCAACTACAATTCTTTTTGTACAATGTAAGAATAATTTATCAAAAACTTCTCCAACTGATCTTTCTGACATTGTAAATCCTTTTCTTTCGCTGTTAGTACTATCTGACATTAATGCTAGAATTCCTTGATCTCCTAATTCTGCAATTCTACCTAAATCCATTATTTTACCATCTATTGGTGTAAAATCTACTTTAAAGTCACCTGTGTGTAAAACTGTTCCTGCAGGTGTTGTAATTGCAAGCATAACTGAATCAGGAATACTGTGTGAACTTCTTATAAATTCTACTTTAAAGTTCTTTCCTAATTTTATTGTTTGTCCTTGATTTACTTCTACTAACTTTGTAGAACCTACTAATTTATGTTCTTCTAATTTATTTCTAATTAATCCTGCTGTTAATTTAGTTGCGTAAATTGGTACATTTATTTTCTTTAAAAAATAAGGAACTGAACCAATATGGTCTTCATGACCATGTGTTATTACTAATCCTTTTATTTTATCTACATTTTGTTCTAGATATGTTATATCTGGTATTACTAAGTCTACCCCTAACATATCATCTTCTGGGAATGATAATCCACAGTCAACTACAATCATTTCATTTTCATATTCAAAAACTGTAATATTTTTACCTATTTCATGTAATCCTCCAAGTGGAATTATTTTTAATTTTGAGGCTTTAAATATTTCTTTTTGAATATTTCTCTTTCCTACTCTTGCAGTTCTTTTTGTTTCCTTTCTTTCTCCTTCCTTGTTATTTACTTTTCTTGTATTTGTTCTTTTTACTTGTGAGTTTGTTCTTCTACTACTTCTCACATTTTTCTTATTGTTATTTTCTAATTTTTCTTCTGACATAAATTCTCCTTTCTAAATTTAAATTATTATAAATTTTAATCTTATTAATCATTAAATAAACTAGATAAAATCTAGTACCTAAAAAAACTTTATGTACGCAAAAATTAAGTTTATAGAAAATAGCTTTTACTATTTTATAAACTATTTTTTTATATTTAATTTCCCGCTCAAAAATATTATTTACCTAAACTTATTTTTTAATACATATTTTTAGGTTTTAAATTTTAATAAAATCTCATATTCTAGCACTTACTGCTAACAACTGTTTTTAATTATACTATATTTTGGTAAAAAAGTCAAATTAAGCTTATGTAAATTTATATTCGTTTTTAACAAAAATTTTTTTCAAGAATACAATATAATAAAAAAGTGAGGTATAAAAATGTATGAACCTATTTTTTATAATGCTAAAGCTGATATAAAAGGTGGAAAGAAATATCCAAATATTAATGGCGAAGTATTTTTTAAAGAAACCAAATTAGGTATTATTGTTACAGTTAAAATTAATGGTTTGCCTACATCTGATACTAATTGTAAAGGAAGGTTTTTTGGATTTCATATACATGAAGGAAATAGTTGTACTGGAAATAATGAAGATGAATTTGCAAATAGTAAAAGTCATTATAATTCAAATAATTGTAGTCATCCATTCCATAGTGGAGATTTACCACCTTTACTTGAAAACAATGGCTTTGCATATATGAGTTTTTTAGTAAACAAATTTACTATTAAAGAAATACTAGGGAAAGTAATAATTATTCATGATCACCCCGATGATTTTAATACACAACCAAGTCGGAAATTCAGGGACAAAAATTGCTTGTGGCATAATAAAATAAACCAGAGATTATTTCTCTGGTTTTATTTGTTTTATTGATTTTGGTTATTCTCTCCTCTTCCTTCTGGAAGTGCATCTGAGTAATCAAGTACTATTCTTATTCTTGTAATTGCTTTAATTGCTCTTACAAATTTACTATTTTTAAATCTTTGCCATAAGCTTGGTTTAGCTTCAAATGTTGTTTCTTCGGCATATTGTTGTTGTTCTTGAACAGCTACTTGCTCTGGTTCTTCTACAACTTGTTGCTCTTCTTGTACTTCTTCTACTGGTGTTGGTATTGATTTTAATGCATCAGCAATTTCTATTCCAATATAGCTTAAAGCTTTTGATCTATCTTCAATTCTTTCCATATCTATTTCAATATGTAAGTTAGATTCTAAGTTATTTACCCTAGCATTTAATAATTTCATAGCATCTTGGTAATTTTGTGATTTATTACTTTTAGCTTTTCCTACAATATTTAATGTTTCAATTATATCTTCTGGGAAATCCTCTTCTGCTTTTTTAACTTTATCTTTCCAGTCAGCATCTTTGTTTTCTACAGCTTCTAATAATTCTCTTAATCTACCACCTAAAGCTATATTTTGTTCTCTTTGTTTTATTAATTCTTCTATTTTTTTAGTATTTTCTTCAAATTGATTTGTTGCAAACTCAACTAACCCATAAGCTGCTTTATAAACACTTGCTGGGAAGTTTTTCTTTTTTGGATATTCAATTAAGTAAGTTTTTATAGACTCAACTAAATCTTTAAAATATGTATCATCTTCTAGTTGAACTATTTGTTTCTTACTTTTAGGATTTATCAATTTTTGAACTTTTTCTATATTCATTAATATCTTTTCTTCTGTGATAACCATTCTCACATTTACTATGCCAGACTTAGACATTGTAAATTACCCCCTTTATCTTACGCGTATTTGCCTTTGCTTTCTTTATTATTATACATTAACCTACAAAAAACTACAAGATTATACTGTTAATTTTTGTGTTAAATTTTCATTACAGAAATATTACAAAAATATTACAAAATTTTCAAAATTATTAGGGAAACGCAATTTCCAAGCTTTTCCCTATCATATTTTTCTATAATACTGTTTTTATTTCTTCTGCCCTTTTAACTTTTTGTGTAGTTGTTTTTATTAATTCTTTATCTGTAATTGTAATTTCTCTTATGTATTTATAAGCAGGCATTGTTTTATTTACCTTCTTTACTTCTTGCCAAATTTTTTCTTTAATTTCATTTTCATCTGTTGTTCCAAAAATATCTTTTGCATTTTCTTTATCATAAACAATCTTAGCTGCTATTTTAAAATCACCATCATCCTCTGGTCTTCCGTAAACAAAACTTTCTTTTACTCCTTCAATTTTGTTTACTAAAATTTCTAATTCCTCTGGATAAATATTTTTTCCATTTTTTAATACAATTACAAACTTCTTTCTACCTGATATAAATATAAATCCATCTTTATCTATTTTTGCTAAATCTCCTGTATGTAGCCATCCATCAACTAATGTTTCTTTATTTGCTTCTTCATTATTATAATATCCAAGCATTATTGAAGGTCCTTTTGCAAGAAGTTCTCCTATTCCTTCTTCATTTGGATTATCTATTTTCACATCTAAACTTGGAAAAGCTTTTCCAATTGAACCAATTCTTCTATATTTATCATCTTCTGCAGCTATCACTGGTGAGCTTTCTGTTAAGCCATATCCTTGATACATTGTAAATCCTAAATCATTAAATCCTTTTTCTGTTTCTGGATCTAAAGCTGCTCCTCCTGCTACAAATAACCTTACTTTTCCACCTAAAGTATCATGTATTTCTTTAAATAGTTTCTTTCTTATATCAATTCCAAATTTTAATAAAAAGTTACTTATTTTAATTCCTTTTTTTACTGTTCCAAGTTTTCCTTTTTTCTCTATTCCTTTCATTACTTTTCTATACATAGCTTCAAAAAGAATTGGGACAGATATCATTGCTGTTATTTGATATTCTTTTATGTTCTCTGCAATATGACGTATTCCATCACAAAATGCAATTGCTCCGCCTATAGATACAGGGTATAAAAATCCTACAGTACACTCAAATGTATGATGTAATGGTAAGAATGATAAAAATCTATCTTCTGATGTTACTTTAATTACAGATGTGATATCTTGTAAGTTACTACATATGTTTTTGTGTGATAACATAACCGCCTTTGATATCGCAGTAGTTCCTGATGTAAATAACATTATTCCCATTTTTTCATTATCAATTTTTGCATCTAAGAAATCTCTATTTCCTTCTTCTAATAATTTTCTTCCTTCTTCAGTTAATTGTTTTTGTGATTTTACTCCATCTTCTTCTTTTTCTAAATCCATAGAAATAAAATATTTAAGGTTTGTATTTCCTTGCTTTCTTATTCTATTCATAACCTCATCATATTTTTTAGAATAAAAAATTGCATCTACTTCTGAACGAATTATCAAACTTTCTATTTCATTATCAGGAAGTGCTTTATCAAGTGGAACTATTACTCCTGTACCTGCTGCTACTGCTAGATAATCTACTCCCCATTCATATCTATTTTCTGATATTACAGCAATTCTTTTATCTTTTAGTCCCATTTCTATTAATTTAGTTCCTAAAGCATTTATTTCATCTCTAAATTCTTTGTGCGTAATTTGTTTAAATTTTCCTGGTACATCAGTTTTAAACAAATATGCTGGCTTATCACCATATTTTTCTCCTGATTTTTTTAACATATCTTTTAAATCTGTAAATTCTTCACACTTATAAATTGGTTTTCTCATCTTTTCTTCCCCTCTACTTCACTTTTAAACCTTCTATAATTGTACTTTCAAATTCTTTGTACAATTTCATAATATCTATTTCTTCATTGCTTCTTATTTTATAAACCAAGCTTGAACCTATCAAGCCATAAATTTCAGAAGCAATTGCTTGCACATTTCCTTTTTTTATTTCTCCTCTTTTTATTCCTTCTTCTACAATTTGCTCTATCTTATATATATATGATAAAATATGTTTTTTACAAGTTTGATTTCTTGCTTCATTTCCCCAAAATTGACTAAGTAATATAGTTATTAAATCTTCATATTTAACAACTATTTTTATTTGAATTAAAACAATCGCTTTTATTTTATCAATATAATTTGGAAACTTTGCTGTTTTGATATCAATGCTATTTTGCAAAAGTTTCATTCCCTCTTCTATTAAAAAATTAAATATTTCTTCCTTACTAGAGAAATGATAATATAATGTTCCCTTTGCTACACCTACTGTTGCTGTTATTTCTTCAATACTTGTAGCATCATATCCTTTTTCAGCGAATAGTTTCATTGAGGTTTCAAATATTTTTCTTTTTGTCTTATTCATCTTTTACCACCTTTCAACCTGTGATAACTATCTATTATTATATATATATTTATTCAACTTTGCAATACTTTTATGTAATTTTGAATGACTATTCCAAAAAATAAAAATCCATCTATTCCTTAGAATAAATGGACAAGTCCCTATATTTTTCACCCTATTAATTTTTTACTATTTTTAAATTATGTATTCTTTCTAATGCTATTAATCTATTATCAAATTCTTTATGTTCTTTTGTATTTTCCTCAAAACCTTTTTCAACTCTTTCTGAAAGTTGCGATAATTTCAGATTTCCAAGTCTTAATTCTTCTAATATATCATCTTGTGTTTTCTTCATTTGTTGTTGTTCTACTTGCACTTGTCCTAATGTCTTTTTCATTTCCTTTTGTTCTTTTTTCATTTCAGTTTGAATTTTTTTCATAGATTTTTGATTTTTCTTAAGTGTTACAACATCTTCTTTTAATCCTGATACATCTTCCTTTAAACCTGACACATCTTCTTTTAATCCAGATACATCTTCTTTTAATCCTGATACATCTTCTTTAATAATTGCCTGGTCGTTTTTAATTGTACTAATATCATTTTGCATATTTAAAAGAATATCTAAAATTTTATCTTCCACAATATTCACCTCCGTTCTTTAAAAAATTAATTTTGTTATTACATTTATTTAATACATATATTTTTCTAAAATTAAGAACTAAGCTAGAATATTTATGAACAAAATTATTTAGAAAAAAAATCAAAGAATTAAATTAAATGTAAACTTTATATTTGTTTAATTTATTAAATTCAAATATAAAGTATAATTATACTAACATATTTTTTCTTTAAATGCAAATCTTTTTTAAAAAATCTTTAAAATTTATTTACTTTTTTCTTTAACTAATATAAAATAACTGTGAACTGGATATAATAAAGAAAAAATTATGGAGGAAACAAATGAAAAACAAAAATGAATTAAATTATAAAGATTTAAAAATGACTTGTAATCCTAATATCTTTAATTTTGATACTACAGCTGATTTAGAGCCAATACAAGACGGTATTGGTCAAGACCGTGGTATTAAAGCTTTAGAATTTGGTTTACAAGTAGACGTTAAAGGTTATAACTTATATATTGAGGGACCAAGTGGAGTCGGAAAAACTTTATATACAAAAAATTACTTAAATAAAATAGCAGCAAAGAAAAAAGTTCCATCTGATTGGTGTTATATTTATAACTTTGAAAATCCAAATGAGCCAATTGCAGTTGAATTACCTGCAGGACAAGGTAAAGAATTTAAAGAAGCAATGGATGGATTCATAAAAGAAATTAGAAAAGATATTAGAAAAACTTTCAATAATGATGATTTTGAAAAAGAAAAAGCATTAATAAAACAAGAATTTGAAGAAAAGCGATCTGCACTTCTTGATAAATTAAATGAAGATGCTTCAAAACATAATTTTCAAGTAAAAACTGCACAAAATGGTATCTATATGATGCCTATTGTTGATGGTAGAGTTATTGAAGAAGAAGAATTCGATAAACTAGATGATGAAATAAAAAAAGAATATGAAGAAAAATCAGTAATAGTTCAAGAACAGATTATGAATGTTATAAGTAAAATAAAAGAAATTGAACGTGAGTCAGATAAGAGAATATCAGAATGGCAATCAAATGTGGCTCTTCTTACTGTAAATGTTCATATTAATTACTTAAAATCAAAATATAAGAGAAACAAGAAAATAAATAAATTCTTAAATGATGTTAAACAAGATGTATTAAAAAATATCCCTACATTTTTGGAGGATCCATCAAAAGCACAAGCAGCACAACCAAACCCAGCAATGAGAAAGCCAGACCCTTGTTTGAATTATAGAGTTAACTTATTTATTGATAATTCAAATAGAGAAGGTGCACCTGTTATTATGGATTCTAATTATTCATATAATAATATTTTTGGTGCTATTGAATATGAAAATTATTATGGTTCTTTAAAAACTGACCATACTATGTTAAAACCTGGTCTTATGCAACAAGCAAATGGAGGTTATATTATATTCCAAGCAAAAGACTTGCTTGCAAATGGTGCTTGTTATGAAGCTTTGAAAAAAGCTTTAAGAATAAAAGAATTAGGTATTGAAAATCAAGCAGAACAACGTTCTTCAATGGTTTTGATTTCTTTAAAACCTGAGCCTATTCCTCTTAATTTAAAAGTTATTTTGATTGGAAATAGCAGTATATACCAAACTTTACTTTCTATGGATTCTGACTTTAAGAAACTATTTAAAATAAAAGTAGAATTCGAAGAAACAGCTGTTGCAAATAATGAAAACCTAAATAAACTTGCTCAAATTATTCATGGATTTTGTGAACATCAAGAATTACCTGAACTAGACAAAGGTGCTATGGCTCGTTTAGTTGAATATTCTTCAAAACTTGCTGGCAGTCATAGTAAAGTTTCTACTAGATTTGATGATTTGATGCAAGTAGTTGGTGAAGCCGCTACTTGGGCAAAACTTTCTAGGTCAAAGATTGTAACAGAAAAACATGTACTTAAAGCCTTAGAAGAAAGAGTTGAAAGAGTAAAAAAATATGATGAAAGATATTTAGAAATGATTGAAGAGAATACTCTTTTAATTGATACTTCTGGTTATAAAGTTGGTCAACTAAATGGTCTAACAGTTATGTCTGTTGGTGATTATACATTTGGTAAACCCGCTAAAATTACTGTTAACACTTATACTGGAAAAAATGGAATTGTAAATATAGAAAGAGAAGTTGAAATTTCAGGTCCTTCTCATTCAAAAGGTGTTCTTATTCTTACAGGATATTTAGGAGAAATGTTTGCACAAGATATGCCTTTATGCTTGACAGCAAGCATTTGCTTCGAACAGTTATATAACGGTGTTGATGGAGACAGTGCTTCTAGTACAGAACTTTATGGATTACTTTCTAGTTTATCAGGCATACCTATTAATCAAGCAATTGCTGTTACCGGATCTGTTAATCAAAAAGGACAAATACAACCAATTGGCGGAGTAAATGAAAAAATAGAAGGATATTTCCAAGTTTGTAAAGTTCGTGGATTAGATGGTTCACATGGTGTTATGATACCTGTTCAAAATATAGATAATTTACAATTGTCTGATGAAATTATTCAAGCTGTAAAAGATAAGAAATTCCACATCTATGCAGTTTCTACTATTGAAGAAGGTATAGAAGTTTTAACTGGTGTTCCTGCAGGTAAAAAAGATAAAGATGGCCATTTCCCAGCTGGAACAGTAAATCGTCTTGTTTATGAAAAACTCAAAAAATATGCAAAAATAAATGAAAATAGATAAAAAATAAGGCAAAGCATTAAAAAGCTTTGTCTTTTAAAATATATTTTTTAAATTAAATGCATATTTTTCTTGTATATGTTTTAATACAAATATGCTTTCATCTAATTCTTTTATAGCTTCTGCATATTCTTCTGTCTCTGCCAAGCTATCTAATGCTGTTAAATTATTGTCTACTTTTTCTAACTCATTGTGTTCTATATAATATGCAAGTTTATCATGTCTTGAATCCCAGTTTTCCCTTATTGTATCTATTTCATCTATTATCTCTTTATTTGATTTTCCTTCTTTACTATCAATATTATCCATTAAATCTGTTTTTAGTGCTTCTAATCTATTCGATAAAGTTTCTACCGAATCCTTTGTATATTTTTGGGTTATAACATTTGCAACAATAATTACAATTACAATAATTATACAAATTATCGTTTCTTTTTTCATACGCCTTTCTCCTTTTTCTGGCAGAATATCTGACCTTTTCCA
This sequence comes from uncultured Clostridia bacterium, assembly GCA_944387555.1. GTDB lineage: Bacteria > Bacillota > Clostridia > TANB77 > CAG-508 > CAG-269. Next base: position 46,335 of record CALXFH010000002.1, read on the forward strand.
TCAAATGTAACAACCAAAGCTTCTTCTGGTTTCATATTAAATTTTTCTACTTGTTTTTTTAGCCATTTATAGTCTTTTCCTATTGCTTTTAAATTTTCTTGCATTACTTTTCCATCTACTACTAAATCATATGGTATTCCTTCATATTCTGGCATAATATTAAAATCTTGTGGAATTGTATTTCTTTTATCTGGCTTTTGTATTACTGTTACTTGTCCACTTGTTTCTAGTATTGCATATTCTACATCTCCTAAATTAATTACATTATTTCCTCTTAGTCTTTCTTCTAGTTCATTTATTGTAAATCTTTCCCTTTTTAAATTATTTTCATTAATTTTTCCACGATATATTAGAATGCTTGGTCTTCCACAAATTATTTCTCTTGCTTTTGAACTTTTTAAATTTATTATTGAAATAACAAGATGCATAATTAATAATCCAAGTATTGGTATTATTCCATTAAATATTGGTACTCCTGTATCTGTCATAGGAATTGATGCTAAGTCTGCTATCATAATAGAAATTGCAAGCTCAAATGGTTGAAGCTGACCTATTTCTCTTTTTCCCATTAACCTCATAACTATTAAAACTATTATATATAAAACAATTGATCTAAAAAAAGTAATTAACATTTATTAACACCACTTTTAAATTTTATTTTATATTATTTTTAACAAATTTTTACTCTTCTATACAAGATTTTTTAGTATAAATAAATTATTTTTGTGAATAATAAAATTAGAACCTTAAAATTTTTACATTATGAATCTAATAACTAAGGAGGTTATTTAAAATGTCAGAAACGGACACAAATCAAGCTCAAAGTGGAGCTTCTACTGCTTGGCAAATAATTGGAAGATTAGTTGCTTCAGCTGTAGTTTTAGCAATTACTGCATTTTTTACACCAAGTTTTACTATTAATAATATCTGGACATTAGCAATAGCTGCTATCGTTTTAACAGCAATTGATTATTTAGTAGTTAAATTTACAGGATTACACGCAAGTCCTTTTGGTAAAGGTTTTGTTGGTTTTGCTTTAGCTGCTATTACTTTATATGTAACACAATTCTTTGTAGCTGGTTATTCTATTTCTTGGATGGCTGCAATTATTGGTGCTTTAATCTATGGTGTAGTTGATTACTTTATCCCTGGAAATCAACAAATGTAGTAGAAAAACAGGCCAAGAGTTTTCTCTTGACCTGCTTTTTTAATTAGATTCGGCTTCTATTTTGTCATAGCAATAATTCAATATCTGGCTTTTAAGCTCACTTTCTAAAGTCTTTGAAAGTTTATCTGAAAGTTTAAAATATCCCAAATAAACCTCCTCTCTTTTTTGTTCAATCTCGATATCTACATCTGCCCATGCGAATCTTTCTCCGTCACGATATACATATACTTTATAGTAATATTCAATATTACTAATATGCATATCTTCTGACCTAAACGTATACTTTGTCACAAGTACTCCCTTCTTTGCTGTATTTACAGCAAAATATAACCACCAAAATATACCTATCTATTATAAATCATTTTTTTCTAAATGTCAATTACTGGGAAAATCAAAAAATATAAAAGAATTTTGTAAATCCTCGCATAAATCTCATTAAAAGAAAAGTAGTAGAAAAATTCTACTACTTTTCTCCTGTAAAAAACTTTTCTAGCAAAGCTCAAATTACTTTTTGCCACAAATGAATTTTACATCTTTTGCACATTGCTTTATTGCCTTTTCTGCAATTTCTTGCACTTTCTCAGAAGGCAAATTGCAATGTTCATCATTTGCATACCATGTTGTTTTATTGAGCTCCGCATTGTGCAATATTGTGATTTCAATATTTAATTCAGTAGCCCCTTCACTCTTAGTCCAGTAATCAAATGAGAAATATGGATAATCTATTGCAACACATTTCATAAAAAAGTCTCTTACATTTGCCATTTTGTAATCCTTTCTCCTACATTTGTAGTTAGAAAACTACTGCCGACTACATAATAAAATTCTACCACAAATTTACATAAAAGTCAATAAAAAGAAGTCACTTGGACTTCTTAGAATTTTTCTACTATTTCATTTTTATTTTTATAAATACTTTTTGGTGGAATAACTCCTCTTACACAAGATAGTGGATAAATATTAGTATTTCTTCCAATTACAGTTCCTGGATTTAAAACACTATTACATCCAACTTCTACATTATCACCAAGCATTGCACCAAATTTCTTTAATCCTGTTTCTATTTTTTCTATTCCGTTTTTTACTATTACAAGTTTTTTATCTGATTTAACATTAGAAGTAATTGATCCTGCTCCCATATGAGCTTTAAATCCTAATATTGAGTCTCCTACATAATTATAATGTGGCACTTGTACTTTATTAAATAAAATAACATTTTTAAGTTCTGTTGAGTTTCCAACAACTGCACCATTACCTACAATTGCTTTTCCTCTAATAAAAGCACAATGTCTTACTTCTGCATCTTCTCCAATAATTGCTGGTCCATTTATGTATGCTGTAGGATATACTTTTGCTGATTTTGCAACCCAGATGTTTTCTCCTCTTTTTTCATATTTATCTGGATCTAATTTATTTCCAAGTTCTATTATAAACTCTTCTATTTTAGGTAATACCTCCCAAGGATATGTTACACTTTCAAGCAACTCTTTTGCAATTGTTTCATCTAAATTGTATAAATTTTTTATTTTACATTCTTCCATAGCTCTTATCTCCTTAAACTTTTTTATTTTGTCTATTCCAATATTTTTCATATAATTCTTTTGCTGTTTTTGGACTATCTACACCTTCTCTATTTTTAACAGGTGCAAAATCGTCTTCTCTTTTTCCTCTAAGAATAGCTATATCATCAAAGAATTCAAAAGCATCAAAAATAAATGATTCAAATTTATAAGAATTTGGTTCTGTTGGAATTACTTCTTTTCCATCTTCATCTATATATGAATTCTTCTTAAAAGCACTATGATATATAAGTGGCTCTTTACTTATCTTTTCAATAGCATCAATAGTAAATAGATTACACATAATATGTGACTCACCATATTTTAATTCTCCATCACTATCTACTTCTTCTGCCATTTTTTCTGGAAGTTCTGTATACTCAATTACTTTTGGATGACCATTCATCTTACAAAATACTCCAACCTTTTCATGTGGATTAGCTTTTACAACTGATTTAGAAGCAATTTGCACACCTTTATCAATTGCCATACCAAGAAGTGTTATATCTGCCATTTTAAGAAGAGCATTATCAACACTACCAATAAATACCCATTTAATTCCTTTATCTTTCATATCTGCTAAAGCACCACTTGCTCTTAATGATGAATATGTTCCACCATTTCCATCTGATGCCTCTTTTATCTTCATATCTTTACTTATTAATAATTTTCCTTCTGTATCAACTAAAGGAAGCTCACTTTGAGTAAATATAGTTATCGCTTCTTTAGGATATCCAAAAAATTTATGTTTTTCTAAGAAATCTACAGTTTCCTTATTATTTTCTTTGCTTGTCATTATATACCAAGGAATAACTGTATTATATTTTTCATTTGCTTCTGCAAGATTATCTTTTAAGATTTCAAATAAGTATTTTCCTTTTCCATAAACATCTAATTTAAAAGTTCCTTTAGGTCCATTATGTCCTAATCTTGTTCCCTGTCCTCCTGCCATTGTTACAACTGCATACTTACCACTTCTAATAATATCTTCACCTAATTTATCAAATTTTTCTTTTTGTTCCTTTGATAATTTTGCCTTATCTAAATATGCAATAGATTCTATCTTATTTTCTTTTATCTCAATTTCTTTTTTTGTATTATCATATAATTCCATTATTTGCTGAAAATCAATTCTATCAATTTGATTTAATAATTCTTGTTTTTTTACTTCATCTAATTTATTTAATAAATTCACAATATGATTTTGATTATATTTCTTAAGTAATTCTATTGCTTCTTGCTCTTTATCCATATTAATTCCATCCCTTCATGTGTATTAATCTATTATATGTTACTTCTTCTAATATTGCCATTCTATCATAACAACTTAATTTTATCAAGTTTTTTAGAAAACTTGTCATATTCTAAAAATTTCTCCAATATATATTAACTAAAAGAATTTAAAGTAGTACAAACATTTTCTTGAAAGATTTGAAGGAGGTATATAATGGAAAATACAAGATTATATCAAGATATTGCTAAAAGGACAGATGGTGATATTTATGTAGGAGTTGTTGGTCCTGTTAGAACTGGTAAATCTACTTTCATTAAACGATTTATGGATTTGCTTGTTATTCCTAACATAGATAATGAATACAAAAAAGAAAGAGCAAAAGATGAACTGCCACAAAGTGCTGGTGGAAAAACTATTATGACTACAGAACCTAAATTTGTTCCAAATGAGGCTGTTGAGATAACTTTAGACAACAACTTAAAATTTAAAACAAGATTGGTAGACTGTGTTGGCTACTTAGTAGATAATGCAATCCGGCTATTTAGAAGATGATATGCCAAGAATGGTTAAAACTCCTTGGTCTGATGAAGAAATACCATTTGAAAAAGCAGCAGAAATTGGAACAAAAAAGGTTATTGAAGAACATTCTACTATTGGTATTTTAGTTACAACAGATGGAACTATTACAGATATTCCAAGAGAAGATTATATAAAAGCAGAAGAAAGAGTTGTATCAGAATTGAAGGCTTTAAATAAACCTTTTATCATTTTACTAAATTCAGCAGAACCAAATTCTACATATACAAGAGACTTAGCTAATAATTTAAGTGAAAAATATAAAACAACTGTTATGCCTATTAATTGTGAGTACCTAAGTATTGAAGATATTAACAATATGTTTTCTTCTGTTTTATATGAATTTCCAGCTGACCAAATTAAAATTAAATTTCCTAAATGGATGGATGGTTTGGATTTCTCTCATCCACTAAAAGCTGAATTATTTAAAGAAATTAAAGATGCTTTTGAAGATGTAAATGTTTTAAAAGATGTTTCTACATGTTGTGATAAAATTAAACAAACAGATATTATTTCAAATACAACAATTACTGATATGCAACTTGGCTCTGGTAATGTAACAGTTGAAATAACCTTAAAAGATGAATTATTCTACAATGTACTTTCTGAAATTACAGGTGTTACTGTTACTAATGAAGGAGATTTATTCCGTATCATTTCTGAGCTATCTGCTACTAAGAAGAAATATGATAAAATCTCTTATGCTTTAGATGAAGTTGAACGTAAGGGTTATGGAATTGTTACTCCTTCTATTGATGATTTAATTTTAGAAGAACCTGAAATGGTTAAACAAGGCTCTCGTTTTGGTGTTAAACTAAAAGCTACAGCACCTTCTATCCATATGATAAGACCTAAACAGATACTTTTTTTATCCACCTCCGACATCGCAAGATCGAGGTGGAAATTTATTTTTAATCTAACATGATTCTTCTCAATTTTTTTAGCATATATACAACTTATTTTTTCATGTATAAATTCTTTTGTTATTTCAAAACTATCAAAATTGAAATAGTTTTTTATTCTATCAGCATTTTTATTCATCTCCCTTCTTTGTTTATCATTTTTTATATCTATAATTTTTGACTTATATTCAAGTATTTGATTTTTGTATTCATTGTTTAATTCTTCAAATTCATCTTCATTTATTTTATTTATTGAATATAACTTTACTAATCCTTTTTTATCTTGTTCTATTTCGTTTAGTTTACATTCGAGATTCTCAAGATCTTTATGATTTTCTTTATATTTTTCTACTATACTTTTATTTATACTTAATAATTTATTTTGTATATTCATTTTATTTTTCAATATGCAAGAAAATACATCTTTTAGAATTGCATCCAATTCATGCGTTCCTAAATACACATTATTGTCACAGGCTTCCATTTTATCCTTTGCATATTTTGAACAAATCCAAAATTCTTGTTTTGCAGTTGGTCTATGTTTTCTTCTCCAAAATGTCTTGCCATCATTTGCACATAAAATAATATTAGAATATTGATATTTATTATTCCATCTATTTCCTGACCCTGTGTATTTTTTACTTCTTTTTGTATAGATTTCCTCACATTTATTCCATAATCCTTCATCAACTATTTGTGGAACTACTTCTTCATCAGCTTTATATTCTACCCAATCCTCTTTTGGAAAAAAAACTCTTTCTTTTGTTAAAAAGTCAATTACTTCTGTTTTTTTACCACAGTAAAAACCTTTGTATTTAGGATTTTCTAATATTCTTCTTACTGTTGAATAACAAAGTGCCTTACCTTTATTGGATACTATCCCTTCTTTTTCTAATTCCTTTCCTATTTTTCTTATTCCTATTTCTCCAGTTGAATATAATTCATATACCCTTCTTACCATATTTGCTTCTTCTTCATTTACTTTTAACTTACAATGATCTTTTTCATATCCCCAGATAGAATTATTACCTAAGACTCTCCCTCTTTCTATTGCTCTGTTAAAACCAAATTTTGTTCTCTCTGAAAGTCTTCTACTTTCATCTTGAGCAAGTGATGCCATAATTGTTAGTCTTAATTCTCCCTCCTGTTCTAATGTATTAATATTATCTAACTCGAAATATACTCCTTTTCCATTTGCCAATAATTCTCTTGTTATTTGTAATGTATCTATTGTATTCCTTGCAAATCTACAAACCTCCTTTGTTAATATTAGATCATACATATCATCTAATCCATCTTGTATCATTGCATTAAAATCATCTCTTTTTTTAGTAGATGTTCCTGTTATTCCATTATCAGTATACCCATTTACTAATGTCCATTTAGGTATTGATAATATTTTCTTTTTATAATATGTATCTTGATTTTCAAGAGAATTTTTTTGATATTCCTTCTCTGTTGATACTCTAGCATAATATGTTACTCTTAATGGTAAATCATATATACTTTTTCCTGAAGATAATGCTTTTCGCATTTCATACAAAGTCATATAAATCACTCCCAACTAATTATTTTAGTTGTGTTGTAACTCTGTTTTTATGTATTGTCAAGACTTTGGAAGCTCTTTATATAAAATAAAAAAGCCCTTATGGACTTTTTTAAATTGCAACTTTTTGTTGCTCTATGTAACTAATTATTTTCTTCTTTTTATATAATACATTTGTTCTTAATCCTATTCTTAAAAAGATTTCTAAATTTGCTAATCCTTTATCATCTAATCTTTCAACTTCGATTTTCTCTAACATTTTATCTGTTATGTCATCAGGTACGCCTAAATTAAATTCTAAATCTTTTTCAAAACTTTTCCTTAACATTCCTTCCATCTCGTCTATATTGCTTGAATTTCTTGCTTCATTTAATTTGTTGTATTTATCTTCTAACTTACTTATTTTTTCATTATATATGTTATTTTCTTCTTCAAACTCTTTCTCATCTATTAATTCAGTAGTATATAATTTTATTAATTTTTTTCTTTCTTTTTTTGTTTTCTCTATCTTTTCTTCAAGCTTTTCTAAATCATTTCCTGTCATACACTCTTTTATACAAGACATTGATTTTTCTAGCAAATTGCTAATAAATTCTTTTTTATGGACAAATAGTTCTTTAAATATTTCTACAAATAATGTATCTAATGTTTCAGTATATATATTAACATTATGTTCACACCCTTGTTTTCCTTTTTTATTATATAACGAACATTGCCAGAATTCTTTTCCTTTATTTATAGCTCTCCAATAACTTTGTCCATCATGTTTGCAAAAAATTTTTCCTGAATATTTATATTTGTTATTATAGCCTCTCGTTAAACTCTTTGCCTGCTCACTTCTTTCTTTAAAGATTTCATTACATCTCTCCCAAGTTTTATCATCAACAATTTGTGGAACTACATCTTCTGTTGCTTTATATTCTACAATTTCATCTTCTCCTAAATATACCCTTTGCTTTGTCATAAAATCAATAACTCTTGTTTTGTTCCCTGAATAGAATCCCTTATATTTTGGATTAGTTAATATATTTTTTATTGTTGAATATGCAAATTCTTCGCCATCTCTTGTATATATACCTTCTTCAGCAAGTTCTTTTCCTATTTTTCTAATTCCAATTTTTCCTGTAGCATATATTTCATAAATTCTTTTTACAATTTGTGCCTCTTCTTCATTTAATTTCAATTTGCAATGATCTTTCTCATATCCCCAAATAGAATTATTGCCTAAAACTCTTCCTTTTTCTATTGCTCTTTTAAAACCAAACTTTACTCTTTCTGAAATCCTTCTACTTTCATCCTGAGCAAGTGATGCCATAATTGTTAACCTTAGTTCTCCTTCTTGTTCTAATGTATTAATGTTATCTAGTTCGAAGTATACACCTTTTCCTTTGGCTAATAAATCTCTTGTTAATCGTAATGTATCCAATGTATTTCTTGCAAATCTACAAACTTCTTTTGTTAAAATCAAGTCATATTTATCATTTAATCCATCTTCTATCATTGAATTAAAATCTTTTCTGTTTTTAGTAGATGTACCAGTTATTCCATCATCAGTATATCCATGAACTAAAGTCCATTTAGGTGTATTTAATATTTTGTTTTTATAGTATGTATCTTGATTTCCTAATGAATTTTTTTGTTCTTCTTTTTCAGTAGAAACTCTTGCATAGTATGTAACTCTCAAAGGCAAATCATAAATAGATTTTCCTTCACTCAGCTCTTTTCTAATTGTATATAAATCCATTTTCTATCCTCCAATGCTAAATATTATGTATTATATATTCTTTCATTTTATCATCAATTAATCCTTGTTTATTTGCAGAACTAATTAAATAAATACTTAAGACTTCGCTTATAGACTTTTCAAATTTTTCTACCATTTTCATATCTACACTATCAAATATTTTGTCCATTCTGTCACCTCTGTTTAATGTATATTGAATATACAAAAAAAATATTACAATTATTTCCACTTTATAATTTTAGGTACATCCACTCCTACATTAATACCACTCTTTAATTTGTAACTTTGGTTTTTTTCATTATATTTATATATCGAAGAATTCCAATCTCTAAATGCTCGATTACTTATACTTTTTCTTCCTCCTGATAATTCTGCTGTTGCTTGCATATGTGCTTGTTTTAATTGTGCATAACCGATATCATCTTTTTTCTTTTTTCTCTCTTTATTTATATATTCTTTTGTTTCTTCTATGTTTTTTCTTCGATTAGCTTCTTTTCTTCTTTCTTTTTCTTCTTTATATCTTGGATCTTTGGTTACTACTCTAGAAACTTTATATTTTGAAATATTTAATTCTTTTGCTATATCTATTTGTTTCATTTTATCTTGAAAATATTTCTTTATAATTTCATCATTCATAGTAACCTCCTGCAACTTTTTACTAACAACTTTTTTGCATGAAGAAACTAATAGAGTTAAAAAAACTCTATTTTATTTCTAAATCTTTCATTGCATTTTCAAATTTTTGTTTACTCAGCTTTTTTATCTTTTCATATTTCTTTTTTCTTTCAAATATATCTATAATCCCTCTCGCTAAAAAGCCTAATATGAAAGAGATTATAGAGAAAATAATATATTTCATCATATTAATTCTTCTCCTTTTTCTCTTTCATAAACATATTGGCTAATCGCTTAACTTCTTGATTTCCAAATTTTTCGTAAAACATTTTTACTTCTGCTTTTATTGATTTTGGTGTAATTTCTGTTCCACTATTTTGTAAAGTATGGTAAACAAGTTGTGCATAAGCGATTATTATTTCTTCTTCTGTATTTGTTTTTTGTGCTTTTACTTTTTTTGTTTCTTTTATACCATTTACTTGGTTGTTATCTTTATTCTCGACCATAAAACTTGACCTCCTTTTCTTTATTTATTAATAAAAGTCCAAATTTTTTGGTCGATGTTGCAATTTTTTTAAATTTTTTATTTTCTTCTATTTTTAGTCAATTCTTTATAAATCATTAATTTAATTTCTTGCATTAGATCTTCGTCAAGACCTTTCTTTAAAACACTTGCTTTCAATATCAGTGGATCATACTCATTTAATATTTTTATTACTTCACTATCATTTAATTTAAAATCATTAAACATTTTTATTTCCTCCTAACATTTTTTTCATAATCTTATCTAATGCTCTGCTTTTTATTCTCCATATTGTAGTTCTATCCATTTTCATTTCTTTTGCGATTTGATTTACATTCTTATTTTGTTTATATAACGAAAAAAGCACCATCTTTTCATTCAAAGACAATGCTTTTACAATATTATGCAATTTCTCGTTAGATATAACTTTTTCAAATTCCATAGCAGATTTTACTTCTTCTTCACATTTATTTATTACAGCTTCAAGAACAGATTGTGCCTCTACATTAACACAATCATATAAATCAATATTACTATTATTAATATAATTATAATTATCTCTTATGTACTTTCTCCTAGTATTCATAACAACTATTGTTAAATACCTTTTTTCCTCTTTTGATAATTCTTCGCATAAATAATTTTTTCTTTCCATTTTCTTATTTCTCCAATCTTTCAAATTGGACAAATAATCTAAAAGAGAAGAAAAATAAATATTTACATATTTCTATTATCTCTTATTATTTATTTCTACATATTTTTCACTCCTTTACTAACAAATAGTCTTGAAATTACACTCTCTATATTTCTCTCGTTTATCTCTTATTTTTCTTCCAATTGTAATAATTTTCCTTGCTCTTCAAGACTATTTGTCCTATTGGAGATTATAGTAATTAAATCTTTTATAAATAAAAAAAGCGAAGTTTTGTTGAAAAAAAGCGAAAAATGGTTAATTTATATGGTTTTTTTAGTAAAAAATTTGTACAAAATAACATTTTTTTCCATTTTTATATTGTGTTAACATAATTTTTGTGTTATAATAATATCGATTTAAAAATGCTTGGAGGTTATTATGATAAAAATCCTTATAGCAAATGAAAAAATTGAAGATGATATAGAACTATATAAATATCTTTCAAATTATAATGGTATAGAATTGGTAACAGCTACAAATGGTTTATCAACTTTAGAAAAATATTATAAAATTAGACCTGATATTTTTATATTAAATACAAACTTAAAAGATATAAATTATATTGATATAATCAATAAATTATCCTGCGATAATAATGAAAAAATAAATTGTAATACAATTCTAATCTCTAATATTCCCAATGAGCATATAAGTATTACAAATGTAGCAAAAATATATAAAATTTTTACAAAGAAACCAAAATTACAGGAACTCTTGGATGTTATAATGGAAATGTCAAACTATTCATTAGATAATAGAATTGATTTATTGTTTTTAAAAACAAAGATTTCATTAAAATCTACACCATCGGATAGAGTAAGAGATGCTCTTGTAAAGTGTTACTATGATTCTAATTTACTTTTAAATTTAAATCAATTATTTGACATTGTCGGAAAAGATTTTAATACAACAAGAGACGGTGTTCGCTCTTCTTTTAGAACAGCATTAAACCGATTAAATCTATATAAAGATAAAGAGAATCCACCATTTGCAATTTATAAATTCTTTGACAAAGGTGAAGACATAACTCCTAAAAATTTTTTAGATATTAGTACATACTTTTTGAAGAAAAAAAATAATAGATAAGTTATTTCTAAAAAACTTATCTATTATTTTTTATTTATTAACATTATTTTTATATTCCATATATTCATTAATAATACTTGCAACACTATTGCCTATATGTTCTTTTGTTGATATTAATGAATTTAATTTATCTCCAATAATTTCATAAACTTTGTTTATCTCATCCTCTTTAATATTATTGTCAATAATCATATTAAATATTGGAACATTATCTTCTAATTTTTCTTTTGAGAATTTTATCATTTCGAATCCATTCATACTTTCCATATTATATTTTGCAAATACCATTTCAGGTTTTAAATCAACAATTTTATTATAAGCCTCTTTACCATCCATAGCAGTTCCAATAACATCTACATAATCCATGTCTTTAATCGCATTAACTATATTTTCAATTACATTTTTATCATTATAAGCAACAAATGTTCTAATTTTATTAGAAAAATATATTTTATCAAAATCAATATCACATTGTTTTAACGCATTACCAAAATAATGATCTTTTCCATGTTGAGTTTGAATGATATCTGCATTTGGAAGAATTACAATGCTTTTTTCAAATTCACTTTGTTTCTTATATTCGATTTTTTTTATGTTTTTAAATGTTAATTTTTTTAATTCATTTACTCTTTTTTCTAATTCACTTTCAGTTACTTCAAATAATTTTTCATTTTCTAAAGCTCTTTCTCTAATAGGCATAAATTTCAAAAACTTCCATTTTTCAATTTTATAATTATTTAAAAATTCTCCTAATTCTTCTAATTTATCTATGTTTTGTTTGCTAACAACTGTATTTATCCCAACTTTTATTTCTTTATCTTTAACTTTTTCTAATAAATTCTTTATTATTTTTAAATGATTGTTTTCTTTGCCAAGAGCAATATTTATGTTATTTTCAATTGAATCAACAGATAAATTTATTTCATCTAAGATATTTAAAATATCTTCTACATAATCTGTATCATTTTCAGATAAGAATATTCCATTAGTTACTAATTTGTTATGTAATCCTTTTTCTTTTGCTTCTCTCATCAAGTCTCTAACATTAGGATAAAGCACAGCTTCTCCACCAGTCCACGTAATATGGTTAATTCCGCTATTGATCAAATTTTTTAACACTTTTTCATTATCTCTATATTGTAAATCTGGTATATTAGTAAAACCAAAACAATATTTACATCCTTGATTGCATTTTGTAGTTATTTTCCAACAAACTTTTTTCTTAATCATCAACTTCCTCTTTTCATATAAGATTATATTCTATATATTATACATTGGATTTAAGAAAAAAACTATTTTTAACAATTTAACAGCTTTTAAAAATTATTTAACAAAAAATACCCTATTTCTAGGATATTCTTTAATTTTACTATATTTCTATTTCTTTAAATATTCTTTAATAAACTTCTTATCCACTTTTGTTAATTCATCTCTCAAATATATTAGATTAAGTTTTACACTTGGCAATTCTATTGGAAGGTTTACTTCGTATAGTTCTCCATTATCTAATTCCTTTTTTACAGCTTCTCTAATAACATAAGCTATCCCCATATTTCTTTTTACTGCTTCCACTCTTAATTCAGTTGCATCGCATATTAAATTTGATTTAATATTTACGTCATATTTTTGTAATATTTCTCTTAATTTTTTACTTGTTCTTGTATTTTCAATATTTAAAATGCAATTCAAACTTTCTATTTCTTTTATATCGGATATAACCAAAGGTGTTCGTGAAACAAATATATTATTAATAGTTACTAACTCTTCAATTTTAACATCATTTTTTTCTATCAATGCATCTGTTATAGCAAAATCTATCTTGTGATCTTGAAGTAGCTCAAATATCTTATCTTCATCTATTTCACATATTATTGTTATTTTAAGATTAGGATAATCCTTTTTTACTTTCTCTATTTTTTCCATTAAAAAATAAGTTGCAAAATGTGATGGACATCCAATTCTTATTTTTCCACTTGAAATATCATTTTTGTCTTTTGCCATTTTTTCTGCAAAGTCAAAACTAGAAATTGATTTATTCACAATTTCATACAATTCTTTGCCATTTTCTGTTAATGTTATACCTTTATTTTCTCTATTGAATAATTTTAAATTTAACTGTTCTTCTAAATTAGTTATCTGTACACTAATATTAGGAACAGATAAATTTAATTTTTCTGCTGCTTCTGAGTAGCTCTTTGACTGTGCTACCTTACAAAATATTCTATATAAATTCAAATTTATATTAGACATACGATTTCACTCCTACAAAATCTTTTTTATTTTTATTTCAGCTTTTTTTACAAAATAATCATCTGTATTTATTGGAATTTGTAATTTATTTATTTTCTCTTTTAATTTATCTATTGTATCTAATTCTATGTTATCTTCTACTGTCTCTACTTCAATTAAATTATCACTATTTTCAACATTTTTTATAACTAACTTTAATCCATCTTTACAGTATACTACTGCTTCTTCTTTTATCGTCATTAATTCTTTATATCCAAGTTCTTTTAGAAAGTTTTTTCCTTCATTAATATCTTTAATTTCACAATCACTTTTACTCTGACTAACTATTGTCCCATCAGACGCTATTTTTTTATTTTTTAATGTTAATTTAACTACATTATAACTTTTTATAAAATCGTCAGGTAAAAATTGAATGACCTTTCTAATTAATATATATTTTTCTAATATTTTTTTTATAGATTGTTTATTTACATCAACATTTTTTGGAATATAATATATATCTTCTAAATTGTATTTATCAATCAACACAAAACCCTTGTTCTCTAGAATATTATACATTTCTTTTAGTGAACAATCTATTCTAACTGTTATTTCATTAGTCAATTAAAGATTTCTCCTTTACAAATATTTCCTATTAATTATACCATATTATGTAGACAATGTAAAGTTTTTCTTATCTTTTGTCGCTTTTAATCTTCAAATATTTTTTTACTATAATATTTATAATATTTTTGATCTAAATTTTCTAACTTATCTATTATATAATAATAATCTTTCTTACTTACTTTAGTAAATTTTAGTATTTTAGCATATTTTAATTCTTCTTTAGTCATATCTTTGCTTCTATAATATCTTAATACTTTCATTCTTATTATTTCAAATTCACTTTCAGTATAAACTTTATTTTTTTCTATTTTTATTCCTAGCTTTTTTAATATATTTATATCTTTTTCATTTAATTCATCGTATAAATTTATTATTTTTTTTGTAGTATATTCTTCATACCATTCCTTAAATCCCATATTATCTTCTCCTAACTATTCTATTTTTAAGCAATTAAATTATTATATATAATACACCTTATTTTGTTTTATTTTACTCATTATTTTTAGACTATAATTATAGCCTAAATAAATAAAAAAAATTGTTATATTTATATTATAAGGAAGTGTTAAAAATGTTATTGGCTGAAGCTATACAAATAAGAATTAATTATTTATTATAAAAAAAAGGATTGTCGACATTATGGGATTTATACAAATGTTCTGGCGTTCCAAAGTCTACTATCAATGCTTTGTTTTCTACTAAAAAAAATTCTTTACCTCGATTATCCACTCTTTTACACATTTGCGAAGGTTTAGATACTAATCTAAAAGAATTCTTTAATGATGATATGTTCTTAGAAGTAGAAGATTATTCAGAAGATAAAAAGTAATTTCTTTTGAATAATCTTCTCTTTTTTAACATTTTTCTTATCATATTATAATCTTCATCCAAAATAATATTTTTTAATATAAAAATATTAACATTTTTCCCCTTTTAAATCAATAGTTTTATTTTAATTTTGCCATAATACTAATATATGTCTGTTCTGTTTTAATAATTTTTCCTATATTCTTATAAAAAAGGAGAATTACAATGAATAAAAATGACGAGTTAAAATTTATTGGTAACAATATCCAATTGGCAAGATTAAAAAGAGGACTTACTCAAGAAACTTTAGCTGAAAAATGTAATGTATCAACTAATTATATAAGTTCTTTAGAGCGTGGTGTTACATCTGGTAGTATCCCTCTTATAATAGATATATGTAATATTTTGAATGTTTCTCCAAATTTTATTTTTAAACATTCAATTAAGTCTGAAAAATTAGAAGATAATATAGATATAATAGATCCTGAATTACTTATTTATTATTCTAAATTAAAAGATGAAAATAAAACTTTTGTTAATCAGACAATTATGCATTTGTATGGGATGCAAAAGAAAAGATAAATTTTTAATATTAATAAATACTAGACATACTATAAATATATTTATTGCTAATTATTTAATATTAAATTATAGTATCTCTAGTATTTTATTATCTACAATTGCAATTTACTGATATTTTGTTCCTTCCTTTTTTATTTTAAATGTTTTTGCATGATTATATTTTAATCTCTACTATATAAATCTCTCGTATAAACTTTATCCATTATTGGCTTTAAAATATCTTCTATTCTATTAGCAAGTATAATATCTGATTTAGAAGAAAATGTATCAAAATCATTTATTACTGTTAATTCATGAAATGTGTTATCTTTTAATGTGGGTTCATATATGATTATTTCCACATCTTTATCCTTTAATAAATCAATAATTTCTTGAATAGCACTTGATCTAAAATCATCTGAATCAGTTTTCATTGTTAATCTATATATCCCAATTACATTCGGTTTTTTTCTCATTACCATTTCCGCTATATGTTTTTTCCTAGTTCTGTTTGATCTAACTATGGCTCTTATTATATTTTGCGGTACATTTTCATAAT
Organism: uncultured Clostridia bacterium; assembly: GCA_944387555.1. Classification (GTDB taxonomy): domain Bacteria; phylum Bacillota; class Clostridia; order TANB77; family CAG-508; genus CAG-269. Next base: position 62,765 of record CALXFH010000002.1, read on the forward strand.
TTGCAAGTAATTGTTTCGTATCTTTAGGTAAGCAATATCCACCATAGCCAAAAGATGGGTTATTGTAATACAGTCCAATTCTTGGATCTAATCCTACACCTTCTATAATATCTTTTGAATTTAATCCCCTTATTTCTGCATATGTATCTAATTCGTTAAAATATGCTATTCTTAATGCCAAATATGTATTAGAAAACAGTTTAACTGCCTCTGCTTCTGTACTATCCATAAATTTTATAGGAATATCTTCTTTTAAAGCTCCTTCCTTTAATAAATTAGCAAATTCTTCAGCTTTTTTACTTTTTTCTCCTATAATAATACGCGATGGATATAAGTTGTCATATAAAGCTTTTCCTTCTCTCAAAAATTCTGGTGAAAACATTATGTTGTCAATATTATATTTCTTTTTCATATCTTCTATAAATCCAACTGGAATTGTTGATTTTACTACTATCGTTGTATTTAGATTAATTCCGATAACTTTTTGTATTATGTTTTCAACACTTGATGTATCAAAATGATTTTTTACATCATCATAATTCGTAGGTGTACTTATTACAACAAAGTCTGCTCCCTTAAAAGCCTCTTGGAAGTCTAATGTTGCTTTTAAATTTAAATCTTTTGTCATGAAATACTCTTCTATTTTTTCATCTTTAATTGGAGATATTCTTTTATTTATTTTTTCTACTTTTTCTGAGATTATATCAAATGCTATAACTTCATTATGTTGTGCAAGTAATGTTGCTATTGATAATCCTACATATCCCATTCCAGCTACTGCTATTTTCATTATTTATCACTCTTTCCTTTATACATTTAGAATAATTTTTATTTGCTTTTCCCATATTAAATTTACTATAGTCACATATTTATAAGACATGTATATATTTATTATTCTTTTTCTTCTTTAAGAATATTTATTAATATGAATGTTTAAAAAAATTAAAATAAAGAAATTAAAAAGAACAGTAATACTACTTTAATTTCTTCATATTGCTGTTCTTCATATTATCCTATATTTTATCTTTCCCAATCATCATCTTCTTCTCTTTGGCTTTTTTTGCCTGAATTTCTCCCTGTTTTTTTTGAATCTCCTTGTTCAGGGCCCTCATGATTTTCCCTTTCTTTTGTTCTTTTATAATCATCATAATTTCCTATATAACTTTTTACTTTTCCACCTTTAAATTCAATTACTCTATCAGCAAATTTATTTATAAAATATCTATCATGACTTACAAATACAAGAGTCCCATCAAATTCTTCAAGAGCATCTTCTAGCACTTCTTTTGTTGAAATGTCAATATGGTTTGTCGGCTCATCAAAAATTAATGTATTTATTTCTTGTTGCAAAAGTTCTGCTAATTTTACTCTCATTCTTTCTCCTCCAGAAAGATTTCCTACTCTTTTATTAACGTCTTCTTGGTAAAATTGAAAAGCAGCTAATATTTGTCTTGTTTTTTGCTCATTTAATCCTACTGCACTCCTAAAATAATCTAATAATTTTTGTTCTCCTTTTGGAAAATTTATTATTTGTGGTAAATAACCAATTTTTACACTTGGTCCTATTATTATATTACCTTTAACAGGTAAGTCTTGATCACCAACAACACTTTTTACAAAAGTTGATTTTCCACTTCCGTTTGCCCCTATCAAAGCAACTCTTTCACCTGAACGTACATTTAAATCAATATCATCAAGAATTCTTCGTCCATTTGGATCTGTAACGGTTACTCCTTCTGCAGTAATTACTCTTTTACTTGATTTTCTATCTTCACTAAAACCAATGTTCAATTTTCTTTGTTTTTTTGGTCTTGCAACAGCCATTTGCTTTAATCTATCAATTTTTCCTTGTAATGTATGAGCTCTATTAGTTAGGGTTGAACTATTAGTTGCCATTCCTCTTTCAGCAAAATATTTCTTTTCAGCTTCCAATTTTTTTATTAAAGCTTGTTGATCTTTATAATCAGCCATCTGTTTTTCAAAATCACGTTGTTTCTCTTCTAAAAATCCACTATAATTAGTTGAATATACTTTACCAGATCCATCATCTAAATCAAGAATCTTATTAGACATCCTATCTAAAAAATATCTATCATGTGAAACTATAACAGAAGCACCTTTGAATGACTTAATATAATCTTCAAGCCATTCAATTCTTTCAATATCAAGATGATTCGTTGGCTCGTCTAATAGAAGTAAATCCGGCTTAATTAAAAGTGCTTTTGCTAATTGTACAAGTGTTTTTTCTCCACCACTTAAATCATTATAACTTTGATCTAATATTTTGTTGTCAATTTTTAGTCCAGAAATAACCTTTTCAATATCAGAATCCATTTGATAACCGCCTTCATTACCAAACCTCTCCAACAAATCACAATATTTTTGTAATTTTGATTCATAATCTTTATCATTTATACCATTTTCTAATTGTTCATTTAATGCATTTAATCTCTTTTCCATTTCAAAAAGTTCACCAAATGATTCTCGTAAAATGTCACTAACTTTTCTATCATCATCAATACTAGATGCTGTTTGATCAATATAAGCAACTTTAGCACCTTTTTTTATACTTACTTGTCCACCATCTGCCTTTTCGATTCCAGCAATTAATTTTAACAATGTAGATTTTCCACATCCGTTCGGACCAACTATTGAAATAGATTCTCCCTCATTAAGAGAAAACGAAACATCTTCAAAAAGTTTGCCATATCCAAAATTCTTTTCCAGTTTACTTACGTCTAAAATTATCATATTCTCACTTCCTTACTATATCAATCTTTATTATAACATTTTATGTATAATTTTGTCAAACTATGTATATACTAAGCATTTTAATTCATTGGTAATTTCATTCTATAATATAATATGTAGTATTTCTAAATTTTCTCTAATATTTCATTAACGATTTCATTAGTTCCATTCGCATTATATGTAATTATGTTTTGTTCTTTAAAATTCATTTTTAATGTTTCTCCTATTATAGAACTCATTTTTAGATTATAATTTACATCGTTTAAAGCGTTTTTTATATTCTGATATATTATTTCTACAACTTTCTCTTCTCCAAGTTCTATAAAATTTTTAATATACTCAAACTTTAATTCATTTTTATTCCATTCTATAACTTTGAGTTTTTTTATTAGTTTTTTAGCAAATTCTTTGTTATAAAATTGACTTAAATTTTGAGGAGGAAGAATTATTGTATTTTTATCTAATCCACAAGTTTCATAAATTGTTGTCATTCCTGGAGATGTTATAAATAAATCACAATTTTTAATATATTTTAAAAATTCTATTTGTTTTAAAGTTTTTACTTTAATATCTTCTATATTATTCTGATTTAGTATCTTTTTTATCGCTTCATTTGCCTTTGAGCCACAAGTTACTAAAATTTGATTAGATTTATATATTTTTAATAATTCATTTAATAGCTTTACTACAACTAGCTTTATATATTCTTCTCCATCTCCATAAGGTGAGTGCATTCCTCCTAAGTTAACTACAACATTATATTTTTTAACATCGAAATCATTAAATCTAATATCAGGTATTATTGGGTTAATCCACTTAAGATTATTTATATTCATTAATATCTTTTGAGCTCTACTATTCATATTAACACATTTTTGTGCAAAATAAATGTCAACATTAAATGGAATTAAATCAGCCTCTGTCCACATAAAAGGTAAACTATCAATATAAAATACATTTATTCCTATTTCTTTTAAAATTATTGCCATTTCTGGATCTAGAACATCTATTGCTAATTCTATATTATTTTTCTCTATAAATTTTTTTATCTCATTCATATCTTTTGTCCAACATATATCCTTGAATATATTTTCTTCAAATATATCTAAATCCAATTCGTCTCCACTTGCATACCATTTAATATCATTACTTGTTTCTAAGGACTTAGAAATAATCGATGACAACTTTCCTGAAGGTCCTAATCCAAAACTAACCGCACACCCTAAAACATTCATCTTTATAAACTCCCTTCTTCTATTAGTTGGTTTATTAGTTTACTAATACTTTCTAAATCATCATTCTTTAAAGTTGGTGGCAAACTTATACTAATTAAATTGTTAGCTATCGTTTCTGCAAAAGTACATGCATCTTTATTTAAGTCTTGAGGAGTTAATTTTTCATTCTTCATAACTTGATGTAAATAATACGGTTTGTTCCACAATCTACGAATTTCAATATTACAGTCTTTAGCTTCTTTTATACAAATGTCTGCTTTTTCTTTACTGGAAGTTAAGAAAAGAATATTAATTCCTGTATCATCATCTGATATTTTATTAATTATTTTTTCTTTAACTTCATCTATTTTTATTCTTTTAAAAATGTATTCTTTATTTTTTATTTGAACTTCTTGCATCTTATTAATTTTAGATAATTGCACTCTTAAAATTGCTGACTGAATATTATTCATTCTATAATTGTCACCAATTAATGCTCCTTCTTTATCCCAAGATGGATAGTAATCTCTAACACTTCCCATATCCGCATAATTTCTAGCAATATTATAATATTCCTTTGAATTTGTTACTATAACTCCTCCTTCACCACATGTTATTGGTTTATTTTGCTGAAAGCTAAATACTCCTAAATCACCAAATGTTCCAGAAAATTTTCCTTTGTTCTTAGTTCCCATTGCTTGGCATGCATCCTCAATAACTGAAATTCCATATTTTTCTTTTAATTTAATAATTGGTCTAATATCAAAACACTTTCCTTGTAAATGCACAACTATTATTGCTTTACATCCCTTTTTTATCTCGTTTTCTAAATCTTTTAAATTAAGACCATAGTTCAAATCAAAATCTATAGGTATTGGTATTGCACCAAGAGCAATAACAGCTGTTGCAGTAGCCAAAAAAGTATACGAACTAATAAGTATCCTATCTTTAGGTTGTACACCAATTGCTTTTAAAGCAACTTTCAAAGCTGATGTACCACTATTTACTCCTAAAGCATATTGAACTCCAAATTTATCACATATATCTTTTTCAAATAAATCTGTACAGCTTTCCTCTCCTGTTGCATATCTAAATATTTTTTCATTAAGTATTACTTGCTTAACGGCTTCTACTTCTTGATTATCTATCATCAAGCCTCCATACTCATTTGGATTAATTATTTCTTCCATATATTTCACCTTCCACTTCTTTTATTTTCTGAATTCCTATATCATACACATTTTTATTAATTTCATATGTTATAAACTCTCTATTATTTTTTAACGCTCTTATCGCTGTTGTTGCTTGTCCCATAAATGGATCTAAAATTATATCATTCTCTTTTGAATATAATAAAATTAATTTATCTACAAGTTCTTTTGGAAAAGCTGGTGGTCTAGTATTATAGTCCCATGGAATATTCCATATACAATTAATAAGATTCGTATTAGAAAAATCCTTATTGTGTTGTTTAAAATTCTCTTTTCTTTTAAATATCAAAACATACTCATAGTTATTTAAAATTATATTTTCCGAAGATGGATATGCTTCATGATATCTAACAACTTGATTATTAAAATAATTATCATTATATATATTCCATATAATGTTACCTTCAATATAAAAATTATTGTTTACAAAAAATTTTTCTATATCGTGTTTAATATCAAAATAATTATTGTTGTTCTTTCTAGTTAATTCTAGAGAATTACATATATTGATACATATAGTACCATTTTCTTTTAATGCATATATGCATCTTTTCCAAACTTTATTTAAACTTTCTATATAGTTATCATATGTTTCTGTTATTCCAATTTGATTATCATCATTATAATCAACTAGATTAAAATATGGTGGCGAAGTTATAATTAAATCTACCATATTTTCAGTTAACTGTTCCATTTTTCTAGCATCATCATTATATGCAATATTAAATTTCATCTCTATTCCTTCCTCCTTAAAATAAAAATACATCCTCATCTAATAATTCAGGATTTTCTGCTAACCATACATTAATTGGTCCACAACCTGTACATTTTTTTGAGCCAAACTCTTTTAACCAGTCAGCCATTATTTTTGCATTCTCTTCTAAACCATTTTTTGAATCAATAGTCGTTTGAATTTCATCCAATCTATGTGCTGCACTATTACATGGAATTAATATTCCTTTTGATGGTATATAAAATCTTAATTTGTCAACTAGATAACATTTTCCATTTGGTCTATATAGTTTATTGTATTTTATTAAATTTATAAATTCTTCTTTATTTCTTCCGGCCCAATCTCTTGTATATCCTAATAGTTGTATTTTGTTCTTTTCACTAACATATTTTTTAAATTCTAAATATGCCTCATAGTATTCATCAATCATATTTATATTCCAATAGTTAACAGTCGCCTTCAATGGAGTAATAACCCACTGATCAACATGTAATTCACTTAGCAATTCATACATGCTTATTAAATCAAATATATTTAGATAGCTTCCTACTGTATTTATTCTTATTTTTATATCTGGTTTATATTTTTTAATTTCCTTTATTGAAGCAATTATTTTATCATATAATCCATTTATTCCTCTAATTTTATCATGCACTTCGGATTTGCTAGAATCCAAACTAATTGTGATATGATTTAGTCCTGAATCAATTAACTCTTTATATTTATTCTTCAATAAGTACCCATTAGTTATAATTGATGTTTTATATCCATTTATTTTACTTATCTTAATAAAATGTTTCAATTCTTTATTTAATAAGGGTTCTCCTCCAGTAAATTTAATTAACTGATATTCATTTTTTTTCATTTCTTTTATTAAATTATTAAATTCTGATTCTGTTAATTCTTTTCCATCTGTTTTTCTTGCATAATTACACATAAAACAGTTTGCGTTACAATTTTCAGTTACTCTTATAAACATTATCTTGGGATTTTGCTTTTTCATCTTTTTTCTCCTTATTCAAAAAATATATGACTCTATGTTTAGTAAAATCATCATATCCATAAACTTTATTCTTTATATTTAACTTTTCAGACAGAATCAATTTCTCAAAATCTCTTTCATCTAGAATATTCCATCTTTCTTTTTTTCTTAATATATTTTTATTGTTACATATAAATTTTTTTTTCAAAATAATATATTTTTTATGGACTATACATTTTTCATATTCATTAATAAACATTTTTATCTCACTACAAAAACCACTACAAACATTTTTGTAATCTTCATCCTTAAACTCTTTAAATCTATTACTATTATCTATTATGCAAGTTCCATATTCCTTTAATAATCTTTTTATGTTTCTTAATACTTTTCTTTGTTTACACTTTGGATATATATTTTGCATAGTAGAATATGGAATTATAATATAGTCAAATTTCTTACTTGTTTTATAATGTTCAATATCTACATTAACTATTTCTAATTTATTTTTTGATTTTATTTTCTTTCTTAATCTATTTAATCTATTAATATCTTTATCAAGTGCAACAACATTATTATTCTCGCTTAACGGTATAGCAACCCTTCCAGTACCAGCTCCAATTATTAATATGTTAGCATTAATTTTATTTTTTATAATTTTCTTATAAAAATTTATATCCTTGTTTTGATTATGCAAGTTTATATTATTATGCCAATCATATAATAATGCTTCGATTTCACTATTTTTCATTATGTTCCTCCATATACAATATACTTATTATCATCTATAATCATTTTTACAGTTTCTTGAATATCTAAATTAGTTGTATCTATATAGAATTTTCTGTCATAGTCAAATGAATTAAAAATATCTAATAGTTCTAAACCTCTATTTAAGTTATTTTTTTCTCTAGAAAGATTTCTATCAATTACTGTTTGAGTATTTCCAGTCATTACTATAAATTTAATTATTAAATTATCATTCTTTTTTATATGATTTAAGATATATTTTAAATCATTAGGAAAAATTATATATTCAAAAACAACGTTTAAATTATTTTCTAAAAAATTATTAATTAACATAGTTGCATTTTTAAAAACTAGCTTTAATCTTTTAGCTCCATCTTCTAAATCTTCTGCAGGTGTTTTGTTAGTATGTTCCATATGATATAATATATCGCCGTCTATTATTGCACAATTTTCTATTCTTGTAGCAATTTCATTACTTATAGTAGTCTTGCCGATTCCACTTGCTCCTGTAATCAAAAATAATTTTTTCATTTTTCCTCCTCATAATATTTCTTGAAATAACATTTCTATTTTACAATCTTATTTCTTTTCATTATTCTTCAAATGTTCTTAAATTTAACTATTAACAAATATTCCAACAACTAATCTCGATTTGATTCCCTTATCTTATTACATATTTCATTATATTCATTTATTGCATTTGAGCATTCATTATCATTATTACTTAATCGTTTTAATAAACTTATTTCTATATTTACTAATGTATTATACAATGATATAAAATCTTCATATTTAAAGTTTTTATCATCAACTCTCCATAATTGAAATAAGTTTGCAATTTTGCTTTCAATCTTAATTTCAGGATATATTTTTTCTCTATTTGCTATAATATACTTAGGCAACTCTAGGCACCTATCATCAGAAAAATCCAACTTAATATTTACAAAACATAACATTTTCATTATTGATATAATATTTCCTGAAAAGCCCAGGTACTCAAATGAAAATGGTCCATATTTTTTTGTTTTTTCAAAATGATTTTCATATTCCTTTTTATCAATAATCTCGATTTCATTCAAATCAAAATTAAAGATAAATATTTGTCCATAAATTATCTTATCATCTTTTAAACTATTTTTATTGTATGGAATCAACGTTTTTATGTAATTAATTTCAAATTTAGGACTTATATCTTTTTCAATTTTTTTCTCTAAGAATTTTCCCATTTTTTCAATCAACTGTTTCTTTTTTTCTATTAATTCATCTTTACTATCTTTCATTTTCCAAATTTTCCTTTTCTTTTTTTATCTTGTGCCATGTATCTAAGATGTTATCTGGAATACTCATATTTCCATTTCCTATTCCTAATTCAATATCTGGCGTTCCATGTGTATCCGTCCCTCCAGAAATATTCAATCCCAATTTTTTACATAAATCAACTAAATATAAATGCTGTTGAATAGAATATGTACTATGGTAACACTCTATTCCATCCAAGCAATGTTCATCTAGTAATTTATTTAATACTCCCATAGATTTATCTCTGTATTTAAATACGTGTGGAATAAAAACCTTTCCTCCAGAATCTCTTATAAATTTTACAACTTCCCTATAATCTGGTATTAAATTTGAAGTATCAATAAAGAAACGTGACTTTGGATTTCCTATATGATTAACAGAAAAATGATGTGGATCTTCCCACGATTTTTCTGTTAAAAATCTTTTATTTTCGATATGCTTTACTATCTCTCTATGTACACCTCTATTTCCATATTCACTTTCTTCATCGTATTCTATATCATCAACATTTAGTTTTAAGCCTAAATCTAAACACCTTTGAATGAGCAAATTGGTTTCATATATATTAGATTCTCTAAATGGTAAGTAATGCTCCCTTATTCTTGCCTGTATATAATCTGTATCTATATCATATCCTAATAATTCTATTGGGACATTGTCAACAATAGTATTGAATTCACAACCTGTTATTAATTCTCCTTGATATAAATCACTCAAATTAACTCCTTTTAATTTATCATATGCATTACATGTATTATGGTCAGTTATAGAAATTGCTCTTAATCCAATCTTTTGTGCTTTTTTTAATGTCTCTATTTCAGTCAATTTTCCATCTGAATTTGTAGTGTGTACATGTAAATCAATCATTTTTATTCCCCCATATAGATTTTCCTAATACTATTTCCTTCCAAGTAATTTTCTTTATTCAATTTTGAAAAATTTGTCCTTTCTTCTTTTATTTTTTCAACAATATCATTGTACATATAACAAATATCAACACGATTAAGTTCATCTGTAGCAACCATGTTTTTAAGAATATTTCTACTTCCACATAAATCAATATAACTATAATTTTTATTTTCAACATATCTTTCTATTAAATCTGTTGCAATTAAATATGAACCTGGCGAATATTTTTTATATTGTTCTTTAAATGAAGATTTTAAAAAATATACTTTATCTTTAGTTGTTGCATCAATTCTATAAGATACAGGTACATTAGTTTCTTTTTCAAATGCTACAAACAATTTAGCTCCTCCTAATTTTATAATGTTAGTATAAAAAGTAAATTGATTTTCTCTTGAAAGCATATCCTGATTGCATTGTCTTTTCCATGAGTTAATCTCTATATCTTTTATTATTTCTTCAAAAGGTTCGCTTTTTATTTCTTTCACATATAAATTTTTCTCAAATTTTTTCTTTTGTCTTAATATCCTTTTACCATATTTCTCTATCTCCTGTTTATATATATTTTCTTTACTACATGAGCAATTTATTATTGGTACAGGAAGTCGATCCCATATTGTTATTTTTTCATCTTTTATATTTATAAAATTATTATAAAGTTTAGTGTGTATATAAACTTTAGGAAAATAAATTGTTTGTGGCTTTAAATATTGAGCTATTTCTTTAAGGAAAAAAGCTATGTCTTCTGTTTCTCTTCCAAGAATAGGATAACTCTCTATTGAGCATTTCCAAGTATTTTCATACCAATATGTTTCAAAAGCAGATAACAATTCGTTTTTGGAATCTAAGAAAACTTTAAAATCACCATTATTCTTTGTAATAAAGTTCGCTTTTAAAAACATATAACTTTGATATGGACATTTCCCATACTTGGAATATAACTTGTCTATATCATTTTTATATTTTTTTAAATCATTTAAATTTTCAATTACTTCTATCACTCAATAAGTCTCCCTTCTATATTAATTGAATCTTCTATTAGTTTTACATATAAATCTTTATCTTTTGACCAGTACAAATATGGATATGTAGTTATCTCAGCATTAAATCCACTAAAAAAATTATCTATATTTTGAATTACTGCTCCTTCAAAATCAAAAGTTTCGACTTTCTTTTCACGAAAACTTATTTCTGTAGCCCTTTTTATTAAAAAAGGAATTATCCCTCTAGGTGCATCCTTATCTCTCCAAGAGTGTAATAAATATGCCCATTTTTTATCATAAGCTATCATAATCGCTCCAAATTTTTTCTTTGTTTCCTTATCAACTCCAGTAACAAAAAAACCATTTCCGTTTTTAACTAAGTTAATACCTGATTTTCTTCTTATATCAATTTCTGTTTCTGGACCTTTTATCGCTTTTTCGAAATTATAATTGTTATAATCTTGATCAATTATTATATCAATTTTTCTTTCAGCATTTCTTATATGGTTTTTTAATTTTGAAGTCATATTATCCATACTTAATTCTTTTTTCAATGTATGTGTATGCCAACACTCAGCAAAAATTCCCAAAGATTGTATTGGTGCAATATCTTTAAATTCAGGGAATAATGGAATAGATATACTATAAAAATGTTCCTTTATATATTTAAATAATATAAGAACTATCTCTTTTCGTTTTACATTATCTTTTTCAAAAATAATTGGCGAAACATATGGAAAAAATCTAAATTTCCTATCTACTATATACTGATTTTTATATTTCATAATTGGAAGTAAATATATTGCTTTAATATTTTCTCCACTCCATATTGATAATACCTTTCTTTCTTCATAGTATAAGGTAGTTTTTGATGATGCCCATATTGGTAAATCAATTTTATTCTCTAATTTTTCCAAATCTTTTATGCTTAATTCTACTAGTTTTAACATTTTTTTCTCCTTACTTATAAATTTATTTGATATGTATAATTTTCCCATAATTTTAAATACTCATTTGTATTATTTGAATTGTGTCTGACGCATCTAATTATTCTGTCAAATAAAACTAAAATAACTAACGCATCTATTTTTTCTGTTGCTTCATTCTGTAAATCATCATATAATTTCAACATTGTCATATCCTTACAAAAAATCAAATCAGAAAAAATGAAAAATATATAGTCATATATACGATCACCTGCTATTGGTTGTGGATCAATTACTCCGACTAAATCATTGTTCTTAAATAATAAATTATGAATTCCTAAATCTCCATGCAATATTACCTTATTAACTGGATATTTATTCAATACACTTATAGCTCTTTCAACCTTGTTATATTCAAATTTGTTCAGCACTTCAAAAGCATATGGTTTTCTCCATGACATTTCACTTTCAAAAAAATCACTCCATGATTTTTTCTCTTCAAATAAATATCCATATCCATTCCAATCACATCCTTTATATGAAGCTATGTATTCTTTCATATTATTTTTTAGTTTTTCTATATTAATCTTTTCTTTTTCAATATTATCGTTATCTATATAGCCATAAACTATATATTCATCACTATTATCATCATAAAATAATATTGTTTCATTATATTTACTAATATTGTTTTCAAAAAAAATTTTTTCTCCTTTTATAGTAACCTGATTATTAAATTTTATTATATATTTATTATTTAATAAATACACATTACTATGAACTCCTGTATCCATCTTTTTATAATATAAGAATTTCTCATTTTTGTTTTTTAAGACTAGATTAAAAACACTTATTTCCTTTTCACTTAAATCTATCATCTTTTTCCCTCATTATTTTATTTTATTAATTTCTTTTATGAAATCTATAATTATTTTTTCTTTTAATTCTTCAGTTTTTAACAACATAAACAATCTTTTTTTTGTACTTAAATTTATATATGTGTATTTCTTATTTTTTAGTAAAGGCAATTCTTCTAACATTTTATTGTGATAAGGTTCGTATGATACTCCCATTTTTTCTGCAATAGCTATCATTTGTTTAAAAATAGCTATATCTTCTGTCCAAATAGGAATTCTTTCCCAATAACACTCTTCTACTTTTTCAACTTTATAGAAATTTATTTTTTTATTCTTTATTTCTTTATAACAAATTCTTGCCAATTTAATGTTGTGTCTTTTTTTGTTATCAGCTTTATTCATCAACTCAGCCAAATTTAAACTTGAATTGTATGGCATAATATACGGAATAAGCTCTTTTTCACTATATCTAGATTGAATATTATTATAATCCATATTATCAATTATGTTATTATTGTTAGTTAACACTATACCTCCTATACCAAAATCTAGCGGTTTTCCTTTTCCAAACGAAGAAACGATATAATCGCTACTATCTCCAATTTTTTCTTCGCTAAAAATATCCCACCCCTGTGCAATGTCTTCTATAATTATTTCATTATTTTTGCATTTACTTCTTATTTTATTTATATTGACTTTTAGTCCAAATTGATGTACTGCTAATATACATTTTACATTATAGTTTTCAAGTATTTTCTTTATATCTTTGTCAGTAATAATTAATTCGTTCTCTGGTCTAACGATTATAGGAATAGCTTCTCTTCTTATAATTGCATTTAAGATTCTATAGCAAACATTATTAGGAATCACCACATAATCCCCTTTGCCTACTTTTTCATTTATTAAAACTGTTTCAATTGCCAATTCTCCAGAATACACTATTATTGCATTTTTCTTATTATATTTATTTTTTATTTTTTCTACATCCATAAATAAGACCTCTTTTCAGTTTATTTTATAAATGTTTTTATATAATCTAAACATTTTTGATAACCGTCAGTTGTATCTATATAAATTCTTTTACAATTAGTAACAGTATCTATGTTTTTTACCAGCGGTGACGCCTTGTATTTTTTATCTAATATTAGAATAATATTTTTTCTTAAAGCACTTGCCCATCCAATTTCTACTGCTACTCCCATAGAATCCTCTGGGATTGCAATTAAAATATCTGTATCTTTCATTTCTTTATAATCTAATGGTGTACATACTTCACCACTCATCTTTTCTTGACCGTATTTTTCTCTTTCAAGTGCTAAAAACACATTCTCATAACGCTTTTTTATGTAGTTATATAATTCTTTTATAAATATTTGATAATCCTCATCCATTTTATTTTTTTCAAAATGTTTACTTATAGGACATGCAATAAAAATCTTTTTACTTTCCATTACTATTATTATCTATAACATAAAATGTTATTTTTTCCTCCTTACTCAATTTTATTATAGTTATTTTATTAATTATTTTTATTCAACGAATTAATAATATGTACCATTCTACTTTTCATACTTCATGCATAAATCATAGTATATATTATTGGAATAATTACATTTGTTTTTTATAGCTAAATTTTGCATTAGTTCCTTTATAATTTTATTATCTTTTCCCAACTTAAATTTTCTTTTCCAAAATGTCCATAATTTGTAGTTTTAGAATATATAGGTTCTTTTAATTTTAAATATTCAATTATACCTTGTGGTGTTAAATCAAATTTTCTTTTTACTAAATCTACTAATTCTTCTTCTGATTTTGTTCCTGTTCCAAATGTATTAATATAAATAGCTAATGGCTCTTTCATTCCTATTGCATATGCTATTTGAATTTCACATTTTTTACAATAACCATTTGCAACAAGATTTTTTGCAATATGGCGAAGCATATATGCAGCACTTCTATCTACTTTACTTGGATCTTTTCCTGAAAAACATCCTCCTCCATGACGAGCATATCCACCATATGTATCTACTATTATTTTTCTTCCAGTTAAACCAGTATCTCCTAGAGGTCCTCCTATTACAAATCTTCCAGTAGGATTTACATATATTTTAGTATTTTCATCTATCATATTTTCTGGAACAACACTATTTACTACTTCTTTTATTATATCTTCTCTTATTTTCTCTTGAGACACTCCATCTAAATGTTGTGTAGATATTAATATTGTTTCTATTCTTTTAGGTGTATCTCCTTCATATTCTACCGTTACTTGTGTTTTTCCATCTGGTCTTAAATAATCTAAGATTCCTTCTTTTCTAACATCTGTTAATCTTTTTGCAAGTTTATGTGCCATATTTATTGCATATGGCATATATTCTTCTGTATCAGTACATGCATATCCAAACATTATCCCTTGGTCTCCTGCTCCTCCTACATCTACTCCTAATGCTATATCTGGACTTTGTTTTGTTATATTTATATCTATTTTGCAAGTTCTATAATCAATATCAGTTTTTTCATTATCATAACCAATCTCTGCAATTTTGTTTCTTACTAATTTTTCTATATCAACTTCTCCATTTGCTGTTACTTGTCCTGCTATTGTAATTCTATTTCCTGACGCAAATGTTTCTACTGCTACTCTTGCATTTTTGTCTTGCTCTAAATATGCATCTAATATACTATCTGATATATAATCACATAGTTTATCTGGATGTCCTTCTGTTACACTTTCTGAAGTAAAATAATAGTTTTCCTTCACCTTTCTCCTTCCTTTCTTTTTAATTGAATACAAAAAAAGAACAAAGTTATTTACAGCTTTGTTCTAAAAGGCACAAAAAGGGCATAAAACAAGTATATAAAACAATATAATATTTTTAAGTTTTTGGTTATATAATCGTTTCATGACTTTTCCCCCCTTTTCCAATATTATCCATATTATAACAATTTTCCCCAACGCTGTAAAGATTTTATTAGAAAATTGCCATTTTTAAAATTTAAAGCACGCTTTAATTTTTTTTAACATTAGATTTCTTATTGTAATTACTTTTGACATTTAACACAAACAACTTTCTTTTCTTGAATTAAAACAAGTATCCTTTTTTCTTTTATTCTTTCTTGAAAGCATTTGCTAATAAAATCATTCCATCTTTTATCCCTTGTATATAATAATGTTTTATATAATAACCATTTTCAATATATATTGATTCTTTATAGTTATTTAATAATTCTTCAACTTCTTTTTTCGTTTTTTCATTACTCTTATAACCATCAAATATTTTTTTTAATAATATCTCTTTATTTTTCTCCTTACTTTTCTCATATACTTTTAATCCTTCTTGAAATTCTTTAGTTACAACTTTTCCTTCTTGTTCTACATTTTCATATAGCACATTAAACATACTTTCAGCTTCTTCAACTAATACTTTCTTTAATACTTCTTCCATTTTAATACCTCCAAATCATTATTTTAGTTGTGTTGTAACTCTGTTCTTATGCATTGTCAACTTATTTTTCAATTATTTTTTAAAATCTGAAACCCTGAAATTTTTGAGCAGAAAAAATGGTGTATTATCCCTTTATATTAAAGAAATAATACACCATAAAAGAAACCCCTCATTCCATCGCTTTCAAATTATGGTGGTCTAGTATGTAGATTCATATCTACTATAGATGCTATTTTTAAAAAATATTGTGCATCCTTGCCCACACTTTTTACATCTACATATCCTTTTACAAGTTTTGCCTCCTGAAACTCTTTTTTTATTGTGAGTATATGTTACAAATTCTCACTTACGCATTTTGTGCAAATAGACCGTTTACACGAATACGAATGAACTTTATAGCATCGGCTCATAACACCTATCTCTTTATTATTTTAAAACGAGTTTATGGCTTCTCTCGTTTATCATATTCAATTTTTTTCGCAACAAAAAAACTCTAGCTTGTAACTAGAGTCTTTTTCTGCTTATTTTAACTCAAATCCTTAGGGCTTGCTATTTTCTTATTATATAAATTTTTACAATTTATTTTAAGCCCTATCTTCTTTTCTATATTATTTAAAACATTAACATCCTTTATTGTTGTAAAAATCTCTCCATACTTAGCAATTCTAATTAGCCAATCTTTGATTCTTCTATCATCTAAATTTTCCATAGACAATTCAAATTTACCATTTTTACACTTATTTTCTATTAATGAAATACAATAATCATCTAAATCTTTGCATATATGAGGAGTAAATGAATACTTTCCATAACGATAATATGATATGTAAGGTTTAAATTTTGAAATTTTATTGCAATAAGGACAGATAACATCATAAATATTTTTTGAAGTAGGTCTTACATCTTCTGGTTTGATTCCTTTATTTTGTTCATAATCCCAATACCTCTCAAGCTCTTTCCATACTCCTATTATACTTTGTTCTTTTTTTTGCTCTTTTAAATTTTCCAATGTTTTTAACTTAATTTCTCTAAAATTAAATTCTTTTATTTTTTCAATATTTTTATCATATTTCTCATTAATAAAATCAATAATTGCATTTATAGGTTCATCAATATTAGTATATGTCTTATTATAATTATAAAAATAATAATCACAATTAGGCTCTTTTAAGCCAACCTCTCTAATTCTAAATATAGTAATGTTATGTCTCTTAGCTAATTTGTTTTTATCCAGATCTCTATACCCATTTCCATTGTGCCAATGAAATCCATCATATTCAATCGCCAAATTCAATTCAGGAATAAATAAATCAAATTCTGAATTATACATCCAATCAAATTGTTTTCCTCTTATAACACTTGGAAAAATCTCTTTTATGTAAGTATAAATATATTGTTCTGGTCTTGATGTTTTTAGTAACTTACATAGCCTACTTATTTCATGACCTATACCTTCTTCTCTTGCTTCTTCCATTACTTTATCTCCTACATATATCCTTTTTAATATTTTGATTTTTCTTTTATATTAACATGAATTGTGATAATTATCAATAAACTATAATTACAGTCGCTATTTAATCAAATTCTTCTTCCATTTCTTTTATAGCTTCCTTAAATTGTTTTTTAGCCTCTTTCTCCTTTTGTTTTACTATTTTTGATAAACCTTCTTCTAATTCTTTATAATTTTTGTGTGTTACATATACATTAATATTATCTATATATTTATCTACAAATCCTGTTTCTATTATGCTCTTCTTTAAGAAATTAGATAATATTTCTTCTTTTTTTCCACTTACTTGTTCTTTTTCTATAAAATCATTTATTAATATTCTTGTAGATATATAAGATTCCTCTAAAATGCAACTTTGTATATAATCAATAAATTTTTCTAGCATAACTCCCTGAATCGAAGGTGATTTCAAAAAATCATTATATTCCATATCTGCATTATCTTCATAGTAAAATGGACAAAAATCCGTATAAAATACCATGTCAACATTTAATTCATCATCTATTACTACATCTGCAATACGTTCATCTTTATATAGTAGCTGTAGTATTTCATCTTTATAATTTTCCAATTTTATTTCATTAGTATTATATTGACTTAAAGGAATTATTGCATTAAATTCTAAACAATCTCTTATTCCATCTTCAACAATTTTATTTGCATAAAATCGTAACATTTCTTCTTCCGTCATATCAACTATAAATTCTTTTTTCATTATATCCTTTCTGAGATAAAACTCTTCACTCCATCTCTTCTTGTTCTGTTTTTTCAATTTTGTTAATCTTTTCTTGATTTTCAAAATCTTTAACAAAATAATTTGTAAACTTTTGCATATATTTTAAACTTTCTTTTAAAGTTCTTGTCTCTTTATCTTTTCCCCACTGGCAAATATGTTTTATATTATAATTTCTTGTATTTAGACCTAGCTTTTTTGCCACAACAAATACAGTTGCATTTATCTCTATTTGGCTTTGAATTGCGAACTTATCTACATCATATTTCAAAATATTATTTTGTCTTGTATTTTTACTAATATCTCCAATAATCGATTCTATATTAATAAATTGATCATCAGGATAATAATACAATCCTCTTCTTTTACACATATCTTTTAGTATCTTATCTATATATTCTTTTTCATAAACTTTTTTATTTCTGACGGCATCTGTTTGTGATATATCAAATACTTCTACTACTTTAAATTTTATTTTTTCTTCATTTTTTATCCTTTTTATAATTTCGAGCGGTTTTGCATTATCCTTTACATTATAATTATGTTTTTCAAAATCTTCTTTTTTCGCTACAAAATTTATATCTTTTCTTTGCGATTTTAATAATAAGAGATTGCTAAAACTTGTATTATACATACTGGAAAGAGTTTTTAGAAAATCTCGCATTTTATCTGGATCGTCAAATGTTTCTTTTGTTAATATATCCGTTTTATCAAGCACTTCCTGTATTTTATCTTCTATTTTAATCACCTACCTCTTTTATTTTTCGATTTTCTACTTTTTATAATTTTATTACTTGGTTTTACAATACAATATATTTTTTTGTATCCAGTATTCCCTTTTCTAATGATTTTTTGTACTTGTCTCAATATTCTCTCCTTACATGGAGCTTACTCCATCTCATCCTGCTCTTCTGCTACCTTTTTATTTATTATTTCTCTTGTATTTTCCTTCTTCTTAAATACTTTATTAGCATTTTCTTCTATAATTTGTGCAATTTTTCCCATAATTGCACTTTGTTTATACTTTTTTGCAATTTCATGTATTTGGTTTAAATCTTGAGTATGTTTTGTGACCATTTCTATATTTTTATTTTCTTCTTGTTTCTGTAATTGATTTATATTTTCCACATATAGATTTCTTCTTTCTTCTATATATTTATCTTTTTCTTTTATAGTCTCTTCATATAAATTATTTTGAATATCAATTTTTTTCTGAAAATCGTCTCTTTCTTTTCTATTTTCCTCTATTCTTACATTTAGTAAGTCTATTTGTTTTAAATCATTTCTTAAATAAAATGCAAAATAAATAATTTTTTGCAATTTTGTCATCTTATCTGTTTTAATAAGTATAGCTTTCTTTTCTTCTTCTTGCTTTTCTATTTCTTGTTGCTTAATAACCTTTTTATCTTCTATTTCTTTTTTTCTACTTTCTAATGCCAATAAGTCATAATTTATTTTCTCTATTTTTGAATCCAATTCTTCCATTTTACTTATTTTTGTTTTATTCATTTTTCCTTTCTTAAAAGGAGAGTCCACACCTGAACTCTCCACAATATTTTTTATATATTAGCAACCTGTTCTTGGTAGCTTAACTTCTAATTTTTTCTCATAAATTTCTGTTGTATGATCATCTTCATCCCAAACATAGTATGTTTTGTGATATCCTTCAACTTTTGTTTTATTTATAAATGTATCATCACCTTTTACAATAGATTTTACTTTAACAAATAACTGTGGACTTTCAACAGATGTGAATCCTACATCTACCGTTCCAAATTCTGCTTTAAATTCAGTTACATACTCATCATCTTCTAACTCAAGATTTGAAAAATCAATGTAGTTGTTTATTTTCGTATTTAAGTTATCTCTTAACAAACGATAATCATTCTTATTTGTTTTATAGTAAATCGCATAATTCAAATCTTGATTATATGTTCCAGTTACAAGTTTAGTAGCTGTCACATAGTCAGTTGGTAAGAAATCATACCATGTAAAATTATCTAAAGGAACATTTCCTGTATTTTTAATTGTAAAATCATATTTAATCTCTTGATTTGCTGTTGTTTGAATTATTCCTTCTTTTTCAACATCAACTTCAGGATTATCTGGTTTATTAGTAATATTTAATTCAACAATCTCACCATGTTTTACTATTTCTGCTGAATATTCATTTTCATTTAATTGATACCATTCTCCAGTTTCTCCCTCTAATTCTTTTATATAATAAATTCCTTTATCAAGTTTACTTGTAATAGCAATACCATTTTCATCTGTTGTTATTTTTTCAATAAAATTCTTGTTAACATCATATAGACCAAAAGACACATTTGGAATTGGTGTTCCTGCTTTATCACCAGTTATTTTGTTATCCTCTTCTGCCGTTTTTATTACTTTAACTTGTCCTTGTATTTTTTGATTTTCAAATACAAAATCAACAATCTCATTTTCCTTTAATTCAACTGTACGAATTTCATCATCAAGTACATATTTTTCATCTGTAGCTATTTCTTTTATATACAAATTTTCAAAGTCTCTAACAGGATAACGAGAAGTGATTGCCTCTCCATTTTCATTTGTTTTTATAGTTTCAAGTACATTTCCATCTTTATCAAGAACTTGAAATTTCACATTTGGAATTCTTACTTCGTGATCATCTTTATCTACCTTGATTACTCTTATTTGTGATTTTTTAAGTTCATTTTCTACTGTTGTATTTGTAGTTTCATTCCATTTTATTTCGATATCTACTGGATCGTCATTTAAGTTGTACCACTTATTTGTATTTTGCTCTATTAATGCCCAATCTCCAGTTCTTAAACCTTCTATATGAATTTCTCCGTTTACATCAGTTTTGTAATAACCTGTAATCTTGTCAAATTCGAATGAGTATAATGCAAACTCTACTCCACCAAGTGTAATCTTGTTATTGTCTGCATCTATTTTATAAACTGCTAAGTTGCCCCTCTTGTGTTCATTTTCAACAGTTAATTCTTTATATACATTATAATCTAGAAGAATCTCTTGTTCTTCATCATTAAGTATATATTCATCTGCAGTTGCAACTTCTGTCGCAATTACTGTGCCTTGTTTTAATTTTTCTATAACGATTTCACCATTAGCATCTGTTTTATAATTTCCTATATTTTGTCCATCACTATATCTAAAATTAAATTCTACACCTTCTATTGCTTTTTTAGTTTCTGCATCAATTTTAATTACTTTTATACTTGATTTATATGCATCTACTGACAAAGTTGTATTTCCGCTTCCTGTTGTATAAGCACTATATGTTAATGCATAATCTTGTAAATTTCCTGATGGAGCTTTACCATAAAAGATTGGATAATTTTTTATACTACCTGATATATTTATAGAAATATCTTTGTTTTCAATAATATTCTTTTTAGGTACTAAGACTTTAAATTGTTCTCCCCCAGAAAAAGTATTTCTAGCGTTTCCATTAATATCAGTAATCATTGTTCCATCATATGCATTGGCTACAGAAACTGTATAATTTCCAACTTCTGCATCTGCTGATACAGAATATGTTTGACTATAATATTCTGAATTTGCATCTTGAACAAAATCTCCAACCTTATTAATATTTAAAGTTGTTGATGTATTTGGATATTGAGTATTATTTCTTGCTGTATTAACGATTCTTTCCATAGCATCAATCATTTTTTGTCCTCTAATGTCATCTGAACGATAAAAAGTTCTTACATCTCTATTATATAATATACAATAAATTGCATGTTTAGTTAAAGCAAATGCATCGAAATCGTTCTCCACACCTAATTCTGATGCTGATTTATAAGGAAATCCATTTATTATTGCTGTATATACTTGTGGATTTTGTAACATTTCTGTTACATTTACCGTGTAACTATCTGCTTCGCCTACTCCATCTTTACTTGCATCCATACAATATGCATAATGCAGTGTTCCTGTATTATCTCTGTACCCTACCATTGTTGTTATTACATATGACCACGCATTTTGTTTCGTATCAAAAAACTTTAAATGATATCCACAATCACCTAAATTTTCGATTGTTGCATTATTTATATCAAAAGCACTTACAATGCCTTGCATTGAATTCAATAATATTAAAATTAACATTATTATACTCACTATTTTTCTTGTTTTCTTCATTTTTTACCTCCATTAAAAAAACACCCTTTAGGTGTTATATATTTTTTATATTTTATTGAATTTCTTCTGTTGTATTTTCTACAACAATTTGGTTATTGTTATTTTTTACATTTTCAATTATTTCATCCTTATGTATATGTCTATATATTAAAATATAAGCTACAAAAATCACAAAAAGAATTATACAAACAAAATAAAATTTCGCAATGAAATTCCATCTAGGTTTTAAATCAACTTGATAAACATTATCTTTGTTTTTCCTCATAAAAATCACATCCTCTTATTTGTGTCTATTGTAACTCTTTTTGTTATTTATTGCAAGTCATTTTGAACAACTTCTGTTGCTTGTACGCACAATCTTTGAACTCTTTTATTTGCAATACATGTTATAAGTGTTAATTTATTTTCTTGTGTGTCTTCCAAAAGTGACCAATCAGTTTCTAAAATTGTTTGTATATTGTTTACTATATAATTTCTAGTAAAAAATTTAGTTTGATATGTAATGATATCTCCTTTTTCTAATTCATTAATCCTCGCAAAATAAGAGTTTTCATATCCTCTATTGTGTGCTGCCAAGCCAACATTTCCATCATAAAAAGAAGTATTTTCTATATGACCAATGTAATTTTTTAAAGTCTCTTCGTCACTCCCTTCTTTAACAGTTGCTTTTAAACCAATTTTTTCAATTGTTAATATTCCAATTACATCATTTCCAATATCTTCGACATTATCATAAGTTACATCTTCAAATTTTGAATCTGTTACAACTTCATTTGGATCTACTAAATTTTTATCATATAAATTACACAAATATACAATTCCAATAATCCCTATAATCAATATTAGACAAATACTTATTATAACAATTTTCTTTTTCATCATAGCCTCCTTATGCTATTTTATTTTTCTTTTTTCTTCTCCAAAGAAGTATTCCACTTATAACCACAATACCTGTACCTGCAGTTGCTAATGCTGGAATATAATTTGGACTTTCTTCTTCTGTAATCTCTTGTGGTACTTCTTTATAAGTAATTTTAAATGATATTGAATCTACTTCTTCCTTTTCCAATGTTCCCTTGTAACTTACAGTTGCTAAATAACTATTTACAATTGTTCTTTCTTTTATTCCTTCATATTGCATCTCTCCGTTATATGCAACTGGTACATCTTGTCCCTCTATTTTTTCTACCTGTGAAACTGTCCAGATAGGATTAATTAAATAATAAGTAGTTCCATTTTCTTCGATGATTTTAGGTACATCATTTAATTCATTTTTAGGTACATTTTCATATTTTTTAATTAGTGATACTTTATATTGTTCTACATAACTATCATTTATTTTTATATCTAGGGAATCATTTTGTAACTCCAATATCCCTGACATTTCGTTTTCTGTCATATCAATTTTATCTTCAAACATATTTAAAACATCATATTTATTATTTGTATATACTATTTTTTGTTTTGTTTGTTCTTTTTCTTCTGATATAACATCCTTGTTCTCGTTTTCTGATATGTCTTGTAATTCGTATTTTATATTATCAATTGTAATTTGATTTTTAATATTTTCTTTATATTCTTCTGCATTTTCTACTGATATGTTTTGGTTTACCTCATACACTTTCAAATCTGAAGTCGTAGCAAAACAATTTGTAGAGAATAATGTTACAAGTAATATACTTAAACCTACTATTTTTGTTTTATTCAAACTCTTCCTCCTCCTCTTTTTGATTCTTTTTAACCACTTTCTTTTTCACATCTTTCTTTAATTTTTCATCTGTTGTTACTTTTAATAAGCCTTCTTTCTGTTTCATATTCATTGATTTATTTGTCACAAGTTCTTTTTTCTTGGAATCTACTGTTTGTTTTGTTGATTCATCTCTTTTACTTTCTTCTACTGGTTTCTTTGTTTCTTTATCCTTTTTATCTCCTTTAATTTTATCATCCTTGACTTCTTCCTTTTTGTTTTCTTTGTTTTTCTCTTCTTGTTTAGTTTTAACTGCATTTTTATCTAAATCCTCTTTTATAAGTCCTGTAACATATTCTTTAACAGTTATTCCCTCTTTTGCAATATACTCTTTCATTTTTAATCTTAAATCTGCATCAATTCTACAAGCCAAAACTCTTGTATTATCATCCATATAATCACTTCCCTTTCTTTATTCAAATTCTTCTTCTTGACTTTTATTTTGTTGAACTTCGCCATATACTAATGAAAAGTCATCTCTAATTATTTTGCTAATATTCATAGCTTTTTCAAGTTCATTTATTTTACTTTCATTTTTAAAGTTAACTAGCATATTATCTTCAAATTCCATTAATATATAACCTTTTTTTGCCTTTGGTAATTCAAAAATTATACCTGATAAATCGTATGGATGTTCTAGTCCCTTTAAATCTAATCTATAATTTGACCATCCAAACACTATACAATTTACTCCATTTATTACTTTTTCTTTATACATTTCTGCCTTATACCCTCGTTTATTGAGAACATAGCATTTATTTAAGTCACTTCCTGCATAATGTCTTGAAACATCTACTAATCTATGAAAGTCTCTTTTTTCTACACATATTAATGTTTTATGCATTATTCCTCCTCTCTTAATTCAAATTTAATATTTGAATTATTGCATTTCTTAATGGCTCATTAAGTAGAATGGTTAGTCCCAGAGATGTTAGTCCGAATATAATAATTACACCTATCAATTCAAGTAATTTTGTTATAGCACGAATTAAGAGAGCAAAAAAATAAACACTCGTGTTTACTGGTGTTTCAGGTATATTTTCATTTTTTACTTTCTTACTTAATTCTTTAGGTTTTATCTTTGTAATCATTTCTTTGAATTTATTAGTCTTTTCAGATTTCACTTCTTCCATTCTTTTAAATCTTTTAGCCTCTTTTTTAGTAATACCTTCCTCTGATAAGCATTTTTTCAATTCTTTTCTTGCTGTTTCTATTTCATTTGTATTTATTATATTATATATGCCTTTTTCATATAACGAAGTTAAAATTATATTTTGTTCATCATAACCATTAGCAAGAATGACTA
Source organism: uncultured Clostridia bacterium (assembly GCA_944387555.1). Classification (GTDB taxonomy): domain Bacteria; phylum Bacillota; class Clostridia; order TANB77; family CAG-508; genus CAG-269. The sequence goes on from CALXFH010000002.1 coordinate 88,274, forward strand.
TTCTAATACTAGGATATAATTCTTTAAAATACGAAATAGCATTTATTTGATTTTCTTCCGTTCCTTTTAAACATCTTAAATCAATAATTATATACTTTATTAATTTAAAATTAACTTTTGTTTCTTTTATATATTGTAAAAAGTCCACTTCATCTACTTGACTTAATATTGTGATTTGTAATTCTTTACAAATATTTATTATTAAATCCTTTGTAGAATTACTTGCAATATAACTTAACATTTTAAATACCTCCTAATCAAGTACCCTCTCTTCATACGGTACATTATATATTATATTGTTGGACTCCAAGTAATCAATTTGATTTTCTGTACTTTCTGTTTCTTTTCCTAATTTCCAAAACAAATTATTACATATTACTAGAATAACTAAAAACATCAAAAGTACGATATAGCAGATTAATTCCTTATTATTTTTCAATTTATCTTTCATTACTACTCTGCCTCCATTTCTTCTTCATCTTCATAATATTTTTTGAAAAATTTGTCGAATTGTAGTGCTTTTCCTTGTTCTTCTCCTAATTCTCCAAGCGACATTTTGCAAAAAATATCATTATTAAAGATTTTTACATTTTTAGGTTTTATTTGAAATGTCTGTAATTTAATTAGTCTATCTATTATTTCTTTTCTATACTTTTGATTTATTCTATCTATAAACCATCCTATTGTTGTTAGGAATGGCTTTTCTATGCCAGGATTAGGCACATACATTTTAATATCAACAGAATGCCCTTGTCTTTCCGATTCTTGTATAATAAAATCACATATATCACTTTTTTTAATAATATAATTATCTCCTCTTGATGTTTCTACAAAGACAAAGCCTTCTTTCTTAGCAATGTCTGACATTTCTTTTCTTGTATATTTTTCATACTCTTTCATATTACCACCTCTCTTTTTCTGTAAATAAATATGGTGCAGGATCTATTGTATCCTTATTTGTACCACTACTTTTTCTAATTTCAAAGTGTAAATGATCTCCAGTAGAATTTCCTGTTGAGCCTTGTATTCCAAGTACCTGTCCTGTTACTACTTGCTGACCTTTTGTAACTTGAAGTGAATTATCTCTCATGTGTGCATAAAAAGTATAAAATGTATTTCCTTGTTCATTTGTATGTTTTATCTCAACGCAATTTCCATAACCGCTTTGCCAACCTGCATGAGTTACTTCTCCATCTTTAACTGCCATTACTTTACTTCCAAGACTTCCACACAAGTCAATTCCTGTATGATTACTGCTTACAACTCCATGTCCTTCTCTTATGCCAAATTTACTTGTAACTGTTGTAAAATTTTCTATTGGCATTGGAAATTCTCCATTATATACAATTTCCCCTACTTCTTCAATTATTTCATTTCCATTATTATTTTTATTTTCTGAAGTTGCTCCTACATTTAGAATTTGTGTAGCACATAAAATCAAAATAAATGCAGTTATTCCTATTACTAATGATAATTTTCTAATCATAATTGCTATCCTTTACAAACTTAGAATCAATCATCTCTAATTCATAATCGAATAATTTAAAAGTCATATATAATTTTCTTATGCCACACATAAACAAGCACTCTCCTACTCTTGCATTTAATAACATTTTCTCCTCTTCTTCTGTCAGATTAAATGTAGAAACAATATCTTTTAAATCTTTACCATCACACTTAAAAAATAGTTTATTAGTTGCATTCGCTAATAAACTTTGACCATATAACTTTATTTTCTCATTTAGAAAATCTTCTATGCTTTGCGAAATAACGCAAATTGAAGAATTATGCTTTCTTGCCATTTTACTTATATACCTTACATATTCCAAAGTTTGAGGAATATTAGGATCAACTAAAATGTGACACTCATCTGCAACTAACATAGTTCTTTCTTTTATATCTTTACTTAAAATATCCCAAGCATAAGACAAAATGTTATAATATTGAGCTCTTTTGTATTGTATTTGAAACTTTTGCATTGTAGATGTATTAAAAACTGTTACTCTTGTATCTACTTCAATATTTGTATATCCATTCCAAATATTAGATGCTTGTCCTATACATATTGGTCTTATCAAAGCCAATAATTTTTCATATATCTTATCTCGATGTTGTTTATTTTCATCTTTAATAAAATAATACAAATCTTCCAATATAGGAAAATCTGTATTTTTTAATTTACTTATATCTGTATTTTTAGTTATTCCAAACTTTTTATATAATTTTTCAAAGATTAAATCTAATTTTGAAAACTCTATTTCAGTTAAAGATGGATAAAGTATTTGGAAAAATGTTTCCAGAAATTGAAAGTGTAATGACAATGCATTATTTCCGCTCTCATCATCTCTGTTTATTCTAACTTGTAAGGGATTTAAAACACCTCCATTATCTATTCCATCACACTCTATCACTTTACCATTTAAATTTTTACATAAATAACTATATTCATTTTCAGGATCAATAATCAATATTTTAGTAGTTGGTATTTCGTTTAGTATCATGTGTTTCACTGCCATGCTTTTTCCACTTCCTGAACTTCCAACAACGAACATATTACTATTGCCTCTCATTACATCTTGTTGCCATAAGTTGAATATGATAATACCACCATTTTGATTTACTCCCCAATAATAGCCACCTTCGTCTATGAAAGTATCTGTATTAAATAAAAATCCACCTGTAAAACTAGATGTTAAAATGTTTCTTTTGAATTTTTTACTTAAATCTGTTTGTATAGTAAAAAGAGGAGCAACTGCCTTGAATCCACTCATTTGTAAATAATTTGTAAGATTTCTAATCTTTAATTTTTGATGTTGTACTTCACTTTCTACTTCTTTGCATTTTGCTTTTAATTCTTCCTTTTCTTCAGCAGATACCAGGATGTATATTGTTAAGTATGATACTACTTCATTATTTTGTATCATTCTGTTTATAATTTCACTTGCCTCTTTAACTTCTTGTTCTCTCATTTGTCTACTAGACTCATTTTTTGATATTTCTGCTAATCCTGAGGCATCTCTAATCCTAGAATCCAAATCATCTATTAATTCCGCATTATCTGTCGGCTCAATATTGATAGAAAATATTGCTCCCGTATTAGATACTAGATTTCCTAACCATTTTAATTCTATATTTGATGGATAATGAACTATTGTATATACTTTACAATATCTACTACCAAAATAAATTTTATTTCTCTCGAATGTTAGTCCTCCTGTTGGTGTAATCAAATCTATTAAATTATAATTTGTTTCTTTTTTCCTCACTAGCACTCACCTGCCTTTTAGAATCAAAAGCCTCTTTGATTCTTTCTTGTGCTATCTGATAATACTCCTTATTAATTTCAAATCCAATAAAATTTCTATTCTTATTTATTGCCCCAACTAATGTTGTTCCACTACCTGCAAAACAGTCTAATATCAAATCACCTTCACTGCTTGAATTGATTATATGATTTTCTATAAATGCTAATGGTTTAATTGTTGGGTGCTTATATTTCTTTTTATCTGCTTGATTAGTACCTGAGATATAGTATTTCCTTTTAGTATGGTAAGTCCCATTCAATCTAACCCCTTTTTCTCTGGCAAAAACTATGTATTCTGTATCTGGCAAATAATTGTTATTTATAAGCGGACTTGGATTCATTTTATGCCATGTAAGTATTTCATAATTACAATTTTTATTCATAAAATATTCCAACAACTCTTTTACCTGTCTTTTAGAGCAATAAATATATATGTTTATTTTTTTCATTTTTTGTATTAATAAATCTAATACTTTCAAATCAAATCCATCTTTTAAATTCAATAAATCATTTGCATAATTATTATATGTTGTTGTATGTTTTATTTTTGATATGTTTAATTTATATGGTGGATCAATAATAACTAAATCAACACTTTTATCATCTAATAACTTAATACCATCCATACAATCCATATTATATATTTTGTTTATTTCTAACACTTCTTCTCCTTATCCTTACGATGCTGTCATCATAATCTACACTCTCCTTCCTTGCAAACTCTGGTATTGTGAAACTTTTTGCTAAAAGAATTATTTGTGTTTTTTCTAATATTTCTGTTTCAAATCCACAATCTTTAAATCTTTTTCTCCAGTTGTTTGCTCTTTTTAATATTTTTTCTTTTACATTCTCTGAATCATCTTCCCATATGTATAAATAAAATTCATTTTCTATAATATTTTTGTCTGCAACTAATTCATGTGTTGCAATTATCCTTTTTTCTACTATTTTTATACTTATTTCATCTTGGATATTTTTCTTTAATCTCTCTTGCTCTTTTATATAATCCGAAATGTCAACTTTTCTTGGAATAACAAAAATAGAATATGGATATTGTTCATTACTAAATTCAACACTCATACTATCCATTTTATTTTCCAATTCCTCTTCTGAAAAAAGTTCTGTATTTATTGGATATATTTTTATAAAAGCAATAACTTTATTATCTTGTGTATATAGGAAGTTTTCATCAATATTTTTTATATTCAAAAATTCATTTAATGATTTATTTTTCTTCTTTATGATAATTCCCTCTTTCATACTTATACCCTTTTTGCGTAAGTACATATTTTAAAATATTTTTTATATTATCTGTCATAGAAAATCCGCTTCTATTTTTAGTTAAAAATACAACTGCTAACACCGTACTTCCTATAACTATAAAAGTTGCAACTAGAGTTGCATTTGTAATTTTATATATGATATAAGCAATCACACCTGATATCGCTAAAACAATTACTGTTTTAATTAATTCTTCCATACCATAACCTTCAAAGAATTCTGTTTGCAACCTTATTTGTGATGGTATTTTTACAGTCTTTTTCATCTACCACCACCTCCGCTAGATGCTCCACCTTCGCCTCCAGTATTATTAAAAGCTCCACCTTGTCCTTTATATGCTACATATTGCGAGTATGTACAAGAAGATGGAAAAATAAATCCATCTGCATCTCTATAATATTCAATTTCTGCATAATATCCTTTCCAAAATCCTTGACAATCATTGAAGGGTCTTAAATAGCTCACATTCTCTACTACTTTTCCTGTAGAATATAAACCAAAAGCCTCATGTAAAGCCTCATCATCTGTTAGTGCTGCAATCTTCTTTCCTGTGTCCGTTACCACATATCTTTTTCCATCAATATTAACAGTCTCTCTTCCTTGACAATCCTTATCTTCTATTTTTTCAAATGTAATTTCTCCTACTTCTTCATCAACTATTCCAACAGCCTCACCAAAAAAGTCTTTAGGAATTTGTAATAATGTTAAAGATAAAGTAATCAAAATAGTGGCTATAACAGTATTTTTAATTAATCTGATATATTTTGCTTTATTGTCAGGTTCTATACTAATCTTAATTAACAATACGACTAACGTGATTCCTGCAATTCCAATCCCCACGTTTCTTAATATTCCTATAATTTCCTGTAAAGTTTCGATATACTATCTCCTCCTTCTTGGCAATAATGCTCTTAAGCTTCTTGCCATATTACCTGCTGAATTTACAATATTACCATTTGGTCTTACTAAATATTTTGACAATAACATTGGTGTATTTACAGCTGTTATTGCAATCGCTATTGCGTAAATTAAATGTCCATTTACCATTACAAGTATTGACAAATTTACTAATGCTAATTGAACAACCAATGTAAATGCAGTCATCAAAAATCCTCTTATATATTCTGGAAACACTCCTTCGTCAGAATTTAGTAATCCAATACTTGCAAAAGGTATCCCCATCCTCATAAGTAACATTTCTATTCCTTTCATTATAAATTGACATATTAATATTAGCCAAGTAATCAATAGCACTAAACAAGCAATTGCTGTAAATATTCCTCCTGCAATATTATTGCTCAAAGCCTCTGCAAGACTAACAGTTTCAACAGGCATTGCCTTTAAAATACTATCTAAAAAACTGCTTACGATTCCTACAAATAAATCGTATATTTCTTTGCAACATATCATTACAATAACTGCTTTAAACATTCCAATAATTAGATGCATCGGATTCTTTTCTGCATCTCCATCGTTATGTAAGAAATATATTTTTATCAATTTTGCAATAAATACAATTACAAGAATAAAACATGCATAACTGAATATCACTTGATATATTCCATTAAAGTCAATCCTATTTCCTCCTTGTATTTGTATATTATTTAGTTCTCTTTCTATAAAAAACACTAGATTCACCATACTTTTGAATAGTGAATTTAGCGTTGCCTCTGAACCATCAATAAATTTCTGTATTAGCTCTACAAGCATATCTGCCATGTATCATCACCTACTTTTTAAAAGGTCAATACCTTTTATTTACTTGTAGAATCCTAAAATAACATCCACTAGTGCTAAACCACAAGTTATAAGCACCATTGCTATTAATGTGGTTTTAATATTTTGCATATTCCTTCTTCTTTCCCCCTCATCATTTGTCTTTAAACAATATACATAGTAGATAAAATATCCCCCACAAATTGTTATTCCTATACCTGTAAGCCATGATATTACTGCATCCACTAAATTTTGTGTTCCTGTTACAAGTTTTGAATCTTGAAAACTCGCTGCATGAACAACTTGATTAAGTGTAAATAAAAAGACAACACATATAATTATTTTTAAAATAATTTTAAGTGCCGTCTTTATTCTCTTTTTACCATTTTTCATTTAGTCCTTTCTCTTCTCTTGAACTCGCCAGTTCTCTCGAAGTTCTTTCAACTCTTGCTCTTCGTAAATATCTTCCTCATCGATATTTTTATATTTATCCCATACATTCCATATCTTTACTTTAGATATTTTCCTTATAGGTCTTTCATTCTCCCTTTGTATCCTTAATTTTTTATTTTCTTCCTTAGTTCCCATTCCATTTAATTTGTTAAAATGCATTTGACTAATATCTGGTACATATAATATTGCTGCATATTCCCCAGTTATCATAACCAAAATTATTGGACTTCCTATTCTCAACACTTCATCCGCAGTTAACATCTTTCGAGAAATTAGACTCATGCTACTGCTACTATTATCATATTTTATGTTTGTGTTGCTACTTTCTCCATAGCTTTGCGTAGAATATGTTCCGTAATTTATCCGATATCTTTGTTGCAGTTTCTATACTGTTTGTCCTTAAATACATCAACACTGCATTATCTAATATATTCTGTGCTCCCTCTTTACCGATATTTTTCTTCTAATTGTGCAAAACTTTGAATTGCTATCATGAAACGGCAATTACGACCGTCTAGAAACTGTTAGCATTGATTGAAATGTATCAATTTTTGTAAAGTTTGCAAACTCATCAAGCACAAAATTCATCCTTCTTGTTAATTCTCCACCTGATGATCTACTTGTATCCACAATTGCTGTATACAGTTGTTGTACTAATAAACTTCCGTAATTTGTGATATGTTAATTTATCATCACTTAGTAAAATGTATATAACTGTTTTCTTTGTAGCAAAATCCCTTAAATCAAAATCAGATTTCTGTATTGTATCTGCAACATATTCATTAATAAACATTTGTAATGTGGATAATGCTGCCGCAACAAAACTTCCTCTAGTTTTCGATGGTGCTGTTCCTGCAACTGCAAAAAATTTCTTTATCGGATCATCAGCACTTTTGCTTTTCATATATTTATCAATAATCATCTCTCCATCTTCATCTGTTTTAAACATTTCTGCTACAAAGTAATATGCATTTGTTAAAGTTTGATATTCTCTCTTTCCTTTGTTTTCTAAAACAACAGCCATAATTGCTGTTTTAATGACACTCATTTCACCATTAACCCAAATAGGCTCTGTCTTATCATTTTTTTCCACCAGGATATTTGCGATATCATTTACTAAACTTTCTGCAAGTGGTATATTATCATCTTCAACTGCATTTATAACTAAATCCAAAAAGTTATAATGGTTACTTTTTAAAAAGTTAATGAAGTCTAATGCAATTACATTGTATCCTAGCTCCTTTAATTTTGGTGCTGTATATAAATACAATTCTCCTTTAACATCAGAAATCAACATATTTTCCGATGCTAGTCCCAACATTGTTATTGTTGGAATTAAAATTGATCTAGATTTTCCTGAACCACTACTACCAATGATAATTGTATGTAAATTATCATCAATATAATAGATTTTTTCTAAATTACCATTTCTTTCAAAATTAGTAATTACTCCCCCTGATTTAAAGCAACTTTCTTTATACTCTTTATTTCTATCAATGATATTGTATTTAAAGACTTTGTCATAATCTTTCTTTTGTAACCACCAAGCTGTACCATATTGTCCATCACCTGCAGGTGCAGGAACTTCTATTTTGTCTGTTAACTTTACTTTTTCACTATGATATATATTTTTTCTTTTATTAGAAAATAATAATAAAAAAGTTAATACTAATGCCTCTAAAATTAGAAATATTAGTAATACTCTTTTTTCTGTAATAAGTGTATTTATAAGCGTTTGAAAATCTATATTTAGTAAACTTTCAAAATCTTTACTTAATATAAAATGTAGATTAACAGATAAAAAAGAACATATCCCAATGCTAAATATGATAGCTATTATTAATAATATCCTTCTACTTATTGTTTTTCTCCTTTATTGGAACTCCACATTCCTCCTTTTCTTTGTAAATTAAAAGAACATCTACTTTATTGTAAATGTTCTGATTTGTGTATTAGTTTGTTTTATAAATTGTAATTTTTTATTCAGCTATATCAATAACCTTTTTCAATAATTTCTTTACAAATTTTGTTTTCATAAGCAAATACACAATAACTGCTCCTATTGTATTTAATATAATATCATCAATATCTGTTGAACCTCTATATGTTATAAATTGTAATATTTCAACAATTAATGTAAGTATAATAATCATAATCACAAACTGTTTTATATTCTTTATTTTACTTTGAAATAGTATAGGTATGAAAAATCCCATTGGAGCAAACAAAAGTAAATTAGTAGCAAAATTAATTATTACTATACCTGCATTAATATCATTTGAAATTACACCTATAATATATTCTATTATAGTTGCAAAAGGAATTACATTGCTTGTTTCAAAATGCTCTTTTGAAAATGTGTTTATATTTTGGAATCCACCCATTCTATACTCATTGTTCAAAAATAAAATAGTAATCAACAATAAACAATATATGATAAATAAAGCTTTTAACCAAAAATTTCTTATTTTACTTTTCTCTTGTATATCTTTTGATTTCTTTATTTCTACTATCATTGTAATTATTATTATAAAAATCGGTATTACAAAACCTCCTATTGTTACTTTAACATTTAAAACAATATTAGGAATTATACTAAAAATTATAACAAATCCAATTAATATAATACTTAGAACAATAATAATTCCATTAATTACTTTTTTTATCATAAAACATCTCCCTTATAAATTACTAGTTATCCTTTAATCTTTAAACAATATTTTTTTCTAAAACATTAATTAATGGCATATATTCTGCTTGTGTTTTTGCAATGTCACCGTTTTTACTACTTTTACTCATTATATAACTACTTATTTCACTTATATCCTTTCTTATTTCTTCAGGAGAATATTCTCTATCTTCCACTTTTACATTTGCATTTATTAGTAAATTTTGTTTTTGTTCTGATAAATCTGTTTTATAGTTCATTTTTTTGCTCCTATCTTATTAATTTTCTATAATATACCATAAAAAATAATAATATTCAAATCGTTATTTTACATTTCTTCTTCCTCCATTTCATCTAAATGTTTATGTATTTTATTTATAAATTCATTTGAGTTTATTCTGCTGTTTTTACAGTCTTTTGCAATTTCCTTTGTTGTTTTATTCAACATTAGTTCTTGACATAATTTTTCATCATTACTAAAAAAATAAGAATCTCTATATCTTGCAAAAAATACTTTGTTTTCTAATTTTTCTATAATAGAATATAATTCCATTTCAATCCCACTTATGAAATACATATCTTTGATAGAATTATTATTTTCATTATAATTTATACTTGGGATTTCATATTGCTTTATAAATATTCCCTTGTTTTTTGATAATTCTTCTTTTAAATCCTGATATATTTGTTTAAACATTTGATTAGTTTCCAATTTATCACACCCCCAAATTTATATACTATCTTCCCAATGAAAACTTGATGCATTTGATTTATTTATTGCCTTATCTTTTTTTGCTTGTTTTGACAACTGTTTTTTATACTTTATTTCAAATCTTTTTAAATATTTTTCTTCTTGTCTACTAGAAAAATATATATTATTGAATATCTTCCATATTAAATTTTCTGTTTCGTAGTAATAACTATTTTTCAAATATTCTTCTTTCTGATTTAATAATGCTCTTTCAAAGTTTAAAATTTGATTTCCCAATATCTTTAAAATTTCCTCTTCCGCTTTTTTCTTTTCAAGATTTTGTGAATCTTCCATTTTCTTATCATTACTATATTTAAAAGAAATTATTTTTTGCTTTGCTAAAATATATTTATCAACTTGTTCTTGTATATCTAATGAACTATCTATTATTTTTTTTGATAAATTATCTATTTCTTTTACAATGTCAGGATACTTCTTCAAATACTGATATTTAATACTTCCTTTTGTTTGTTGTAATAACTGTTTTATTTTTATTAAATCAGATGCTATATTCTTTATATCTTTATCTTTTATAGGTCTTTTTATAATTTTTTTATTAGCATAATCTTTTTCATATTGTAATATATCTTTTATAAACTGTTTATCTTGTGCAAATTTTTGTAATTTTTTAGTCAGATAATTGTCTTTTATCATACCTTTTGCTGAATCCTTTTCCTTGTATAATTCAATTAAATCTTCTTTAAAAACTGCATTTGTAAATTCATCCCTCATTTTATTTACATGACTATATTTCACAAAATAATTCTTCTTTTCCTTTTGTTTACTCCATAACATTATTTGAAGGTGCGGATGTCCTTCTTCCAAATGAACTGCTCCACAATATTGCAAATCTTCATATTTTATATTTAACTTTTTAGCAAAACTTGCTAATTTGCTTTCAAACAATTCCTTCCATTTTTCTTGTGTATCATACCCAAGCCTTATAGCATCATATTCATCAAGACTGAGAATACATCTATATATCGGAATTTTGTTGTCTGCAAGTTTAATTATATGTTGATTTATAGGCTCAATACTTTTCATATTTTCTATATCTGGAAACTCTTTTATTTTTCCGAACAAACCATGTTCTGAATTCTTATTTTTAATTGCAAACTCACTGTGTGCCAGATAATTTGTATAACTCTTATGTCTAAAAAAAGTTGTTCTTTTATTTGGATTAAATGCTTGAAAAATAAAAATAAGATTATTCATTTCTATATGGTTCTCCTATTGTGTAAAAATCAAACAAATCTTTTTTGCTCATTCCTTCCGCATCATGTGAAATATAATAATTTGCTTTTTTACGAGCATCATTTAGCATTTTAATAAAATCTTTATGCATATCATCTCCAAATAAATTAGACATTATTTCTCCATTTAGATAAGTATTTATAGCTATTGTTCTTAAATATTTGGCATTTATTTTTCTTTGACTTGCTATAAAAGGTTTTAATTTTTCATCTAACATACGGTCTAGTTCTTTTATTATAAAATCTAAACTATCCTTATACATTTGTATATTTAATTCTTTATCAATACCTGCTCTAACAAATTCAGAAACATTACTATATGAACTTTTTTCTACGACTTTTATAATCATTTCTTTTTTAGTTTTAGGAATATTTACTGTAACTCTAACCAACTTTTCTTCCTCTTCTTTATTTTCCATATTCCCTCCTTTGACTTACTCTTTACACATCAAAATTGCCTTAAGCAATTTTGCAGGATCAGGGAGTCTACTCGACTCCCAATAACTGCCTAAAAGCGTGGCTTTTAGCGGTCTACTCTTCAAAAATGAAGTAGACTATTAGTCTACTCGAAATTAGAGAATTTTTCTAAAATTCTTCCTGTTCTACTTCCTCTTTGCTAGTTATCTCAACATAGTCTTGTAAAATCATAAGTGCATCTCCATAACTTGTTGAACTTGTTATGCGATCACACATTTCTTTTGCTTCTTCTCTCATCCCATTTCTTTTTAGCGTTTGATATGCTATTCTCATTAGATTAAATATGTTTCCATCTTCACCAATCAATGCACATTTAGGTTTAAATTTTTTCTCTACATTTGCCTCATCTGAAAGATATTCAGATGCAATAATTTTAAATGCTCCTAATTGATAATCACCTTTCATTTTATTAATTACATATTCTAAAATTTCATCTATTTCTTTTTGTTCTAATGGTCTTTTATAAAAATCTTTTAACTCTTTTTGTTGTTCTTGTATTCCATATTCTAATTTTGCTGGTGTATTACTTAGGTATTTTAATTCTTTCAATGCTCCTGCCAATTCATCTAAATATACACTATCTAATGAATATAGACTCTCTTCTATTTCTCTAATTGTAACTTTTGACATTTACTTCATCTCCTATTCAAATTCTTCTTCATTATTATTTGGTTGCATATTAACTTTTTTATTTTTTTCTTCTTTGTAAATACTTCTTGCATCCATTTTTTTCTCTTCTATTTTTTTAATCAATTCATCATCACAAGCCTTAGATATATCAATTAACAAATTATTCCTATGAATTACTTCTATATTTGCAAATTTTAAATATTTATTTGCTATTTCTTTTAATGCTTTTTTATCATATAACAAATCAATTGTTACTGATGGCATCTTATATTTTTTTAAATTCTTTAGCATAAACATTGCAAGGTCTTCTTCATTATTCAAATTAAGTAACATATATTTTTTTTGATTTTTTACGATATCTACAATATCACTTATACTATCATCATTGATTTTTCCAGAGAGCAAAACATTTTCCAATGTTTCTTTATCAGCAGGTTCTATACTCTTCAGAGCCTCCTCAAGAGCAACTAATTCTTTTACTTCTTCTATGTATCCATCATAATCACAATCTCTTTCTATAATGTCATTTACTCGATATTCAATCATGCCAAAAAGTTTTTTAGGATCTGAAAAACTCACTTGCATTGTTGCCAAGTCTCTTATATCTTTTGAATCTTCTACATTTGATCTCTGTTTTATATAAATTCTCAAATTATAACGACCTCCTACTCAAATTCTTCTTCATCTTCTTTTTGATTAATACTTTTCAAATATAATTCTTGATTTGAATATCCTAATGATAATATAGCTGAATCTAAGTTAATACTATTTCTTTCTTTTTCCACATAATATTCTTCCTCTGGGTTTCTAGAATATAATATAACTTCAGCCTCTTTATTTGAAATGTCTATATGTATTTTCAATTTAAACTGTATATTATTATCATATTCTTCTTTCAATTTTTCTTTGAACTTTTTATTATTTCTAAAATATTCCAATATATCAATCTTATTTGTAAAAACATGATCTTTACTGGTTATTTTGTATCTTCTATTTTTAGCATTCAATTCAAATAACAAATCCTTACGAGCCTTTTTTTCTATACTATCTATAAATTTAAATGGTATTTCTAACTCTTTGAATCTGGCTGTATTTCTATATTCTATATCATCCCAACCATCACCAATTCTAAAAAAAACATAACCATTTTTAGTTTCACTTAAATATTTTTCTAATAGCTGTATATCTTCAAATTCTTTATAATACTTAAAACTATCTTGTTTTATAAATATACATTCTACACCATTTGCTTTATATCCTTTTACTGTGGCATTATCTGGACTAAGAATATATGCACAACTATTAGAATTTTTTTCATCTTTTTCAAGCATTATTAAGTAATCTCTTTTTGTTATTGAAAGTCTTAAATCACTAAAATATCCCATATTTTTCTCCTTTAAATTCTCTCGCACGAGAATCGATTTTGTGCCATTTTTCTATTTAAAGTAGGGTAGTTTTACCTTTAATAATTACCCCATTTCTTCACCTTCTTGATTTTCTAATTCTTTAATTTTTTCTTGTATAATATGTGTTGCCCTAATACAATTTTTATTAAATTCCCTTTGCCATGCTTTTTCTTTTCGTGACCAATGGAATCCATGTCCTTTTAATATTTTTCTTGTTGCCTCATTTGGAATATCATCAAATAGAAATTGAATTCTATTAATTTCTTTATTGTGGATTATTTTTCCTCCGTCAAATTTTACTTCTTCAAATTTTAAATTCTCTAACTCCTTTAATCTCTCAATTCTTTTTTTAGTTTCCCTTATAGTAGCACCTATATTTTGTAGTTCCCAACTTTCATGTTCTCTTGCTTTTATTGACAATCTTTGATTTTCTAACCTTTCAAGTTTTTCTTTTAATTTTTCAATAGCTTTCGGATCATCACTATATATTACTTTGCTATTTTCTGCTGACTCTGCTCTATCACTATAAAATTCACTTTTCTTATCTTCTTCTATTGACTTTCTAATATTATTATTAGCTCTTTCTATTAATCTACTATGTGACCTTGCAGAATAATGGTCAGTCAATATAGGTTGTCCTAATGGAATTCTGCTCAATGTTTTGTTTGCATTTGAATTCATATATTGGCTCGATCTTTCTTTTGCCTTTTGAGAAAGTCTTTTATATCTTTCTATCCTTGCTCTTTTTCTTTCTTCGTAATCTGCTCTTCCTCCCAAGTTCTATCACTCTCCTTTCCTACAATTAAACAACAATGTAGCAGTAATGTTAAAAACGAACTTAACATTGCTGTCACTAATATTAAAATTAAAATATACACTCTATTCACCTCTCACAAATAAAAAAGACCTTTATAGAGTTTGTGTTGTATATTAACTCTTATTCAAACTCTATACAAGTCTTATTCAAATTCTTCTTCAATTTCTTTTTCTTGTTTTTGATATTTCTTTTTATTCATATTTTGTTGTTGTTTATAAAATTTATAACACCCACAGCTTGTTGTAGCACCTCTTCTTAACGCATTTCCTTCTCTTACTACTTCGTTTCCACATTCACACATACATTGCCAATAATAATATATTCTTTTTTTACCACTCTTAGAAACTATTTCTTTTTTGTGATCTAATTTTAATACTAACAATTTGCCAAATACTTTACCAGTTAAATCTATTTTTCTAGTATTAGTTTTTATATTTTTAGCTTTCTTCAAATTATGAGTTAATTTATTTTTTTCTCTTTGATTACAACCACAACTTTTTGTAGCCCCACTTCTCAGACTGTTCCCTGACCTAACTACTTCTTTTCCACAATCGCATCTACACTTCCAATAATAGAAGACTCTTTTTTTACCATTAGAATATACAGCTTTCTCTTTGTGATCTAATCCTAAAACTAATAATTTATCAAATTTTCTCCCTGTTAAATCAATTGTATTTTTATCTAAATTATTATCTGTAAGTTTTTCCATTTTAGAATTCCTCCTATTAATTTATAACATCTTATACAAGTATATTATTCAAATTCTTCTTCAATTTCTTTGTCTTTTCTACTTTTATATCCATATTTTTCTAAAATCGGTTTATAATATTTATCTTCAGCTTTTTCTCTTGCTTTTTTTGCATCTTCTATATTATCAAAATATCCTAAAAAATGTGTTTTCTTCTTAAAACCAATTGTAGCCTTATATTTATTTTTATCTTTCTTAAACGATACGCCTCTAACACCACTTGTATTCGCTTTAGAAAGTTTTCCTGATAAATTGTCTAATCTTGTTCCTTCTTTTAAAATATTTTTCTTTTTAAACTCATTGCCTATTTGAGTATAAGTTTTTAGTTCATTTCTTTTTACATCTTTACAATCTTTAATTCTACCATCCTTTAAACGCCTTCCAGAAACAATAACTTCTTCCCCACAGTCACATCTACATTTCCAATAATAAATATTATTTTTTTTACCATTACTAAAAATTCTTTCTTCTACTCTATCTAAGCCTATTACTAAAAGTTTGTTAAAACGTTGCCCTGTTAAATCTTTGGCTCTTCTTTTACCTATTTTACTTCTTTTTTTCCACTTTTCTTTATTTAAGCACCCACAACTCTTTGTTTTTCCTGTTACCAAATCATTTCTAGCAATAGATACTTCTTTTCCACAATCACATCTACAAAGCCAATATCCTTTATTTCTATTTTTCCCTTTAGAATCTCTTTTATATTCTATCCTATCGAATTTGATAACAGTAAGTTTATTAAATTTTTTTCCTATTAAATCTGTTGTATTCAATATACACTCCTTCTTAATAAATGTGCTCTACATTATATCTGAACAAATTCTTCCCATGTAAACTCATTTCTACCAAAATGACCATAATTCGTAGTTTTAGAATATATAGGTTCTTTTAATTTTAAATATTCAATTATACCTCGTGGTGTTAAATCGAATTTTTCCTTTATTATCTTTATAATAAGTCCTTCTGGAATTCTATTTGTCCCAAAACAATCTATATAAATTGAGAGTGGCTCATTTAGTCCAATTCCATAACTCATTTGTATCTCGCATCTTCTTGCTAAACCATTTGCTACAATATTTTTTGCAATATGGCGTAGCATATATGCTGCCGACCTATCAACTTTTGTTGCATCTTTTCCAGAAAAAGCTCCCCCACCATGTTTAGCACAACCTCCATAAGTATCTACAATAATTTTTCTTCCAGTTAATCCTGTATCAGCAACTGCACCTCCAACTACAAATCGACCAGTTGGATTTATAAAAAACTTTGTTTCCACATCTACCATATCAGCATCAACTACTTTTGCAATTACTTTTTGTAATATATCTCTTTGTAATGTTTCTAAATCCACATTTGCTGAATGTTGTGCTGATATTAATATTGTATCAATCCTAAACGGCAAATCATTTAAGTATTCAATTGTTACTTGAACTTTTCCGTCACTCATTAAATAAGGTATTTCTCCACTTTTTCTAACTTCCGCTAATTTCTTAGCTAATCGATGAGCAAGAGAAATTGGGTATGGCATATAATCTTCTGATTCATCTGTAGCATACCCAAACATAACTCCTTGATCTCCTGCTCCTCCAGTATCAACTCCTATTGCTATATCATTACTTTGTTTTGTTATATTAATATCTATATCGCAAGTTCGATAATCCATATTTGTTTCTTTATCTGTATATCCAACTTTCTTTAATGTTTTTCTAATAATATTTTCTATATCTACTGTAGCATCGCTTGTTATCTGCCCTGCAACTGTTACCTTATTATTTGACAGCATTGTTTCTACTGCTACTCTTGAATTTCTATCTTGTTCTAAACAAGCATCTAAAATTGAATCAGATATCAGGTCTGCAACTTTATCAGGATGACCTTCTGTTACTGATTCACTTGTTAAAAAGTATCTTTTATATTTTTTCATATAACTTATCTCCTCCATTTCATTTATTCTCTATTTGCTATTTATCTTTTTATTTAATTTTAAATATACATATTCCTCAAACTCCTTTCACAATTACTTTTATTTTTAATAAGAAAAAAGATGCCTTTAAAGACATCTAATTATCTTCTATTTTCATATCATCTATTCCAAATTCAATATCATACTTCATTTTTCTATTACCATGAACTCTTCCCTTTCCAAACCTTTCCGTTTTTCTTATGAATGTATGTGTCTGTTTAGAGCCTATCATACATATGATAAAAACAAATGTCCATACAGAAGTTTCTCCAATTGTCGGTTCTGAAAAACAATCAGAAGAACTTGTTAATTATTTACTTTCTGGTTTTGAAAATGACCCTAAAAAGATTTGGGATTCTAATATTTTTGGTAGAAGCTTACATGAACTTGTTAATGAAGGCTTACAAGCAAAACTTGCTAAGATGCCAGAAGATGCTCAAATAAAATTACAAGAAACATTAGAAAGAATTGTAAATGAAGGAAGTGGCGGACTTATTTGTATTATTCTTTAAAATATTATAGCTCCTAAGAAAAAAATTTTCTTAGGAGCTATGTTTCTTAGTCGTCCAAAATATCAGAATAGAATTCTATAACCAATTTTGCGACTTCATCGCCAGAGACCAACTGCTTTTCAATAATATTTTGAAGCCGTCCACTCTGGTAAAGAACTATTAATGTCTTCGCCACATCATCATATTCGTACTTTGGAAGCATTGTCTTAATAACACTTACAATATCTTCATCATTTTCACTTAAGTTCTTTGGCAAAGAAATCTCTTCAGCCTTTTCTTTACCATAATACTCCCTAAGCAAATTTTTTGCTGAATGATACAGAATATCAGCTTGTGACATGACTTCTAGAGTGTTAAAAACTGAATTAAACCTTTTTTCTCCGGCATAAACAATAACATCAATCATTGACTTTTGTTCTGCCGCATGGTCTGTAATCCATTTTCCAAGGTCTTTGTCAGTCATCCTTGCAAACTCACTTACTACCTTTCTTTCTCTTTCATTTGCTTGATAAATGGACATAGCATATACATCTTCGCTCAAATAATTTTCCAGATACTCGTCGGGTGTCATAATGTGTGACATGATAGTTCCTTTCTACTAGTACAGAGCCCTTCTCTGCATTGTTTATATTATAGCATAAATATATACTAATTTCAACCGTTTTTCATGCTGCAAACTTATCTATTATTTCTTTATCTTCTATTCTATTTATTGCAAAGTATTTTTTACCTAAATCTTTAATAGATGCCCCACAGTGATATAATTCTTTATTATCAATTAATAAAAATCTATCATGGAATTTATTTGTTTTTGATATTTTTAAAATTGGATATTCTTGATTAAACTTTTCTATATCTAAACTTGATATGTTACTTTTATTTGATGTAAATATAACAACTTCTACATTCTCATTTTTTTTTAATATACTTTCGTCTATGTAATTATCAATTATAACAATTTTATTTTTAGCTTTTTTTATAATATCTATTATTAAGCTATATGCATCATATATTTGTCCTTGAAAAAATACCTTTTGTTTAAAATTTTCTTCTTTTTGTAAACTATCAAATATCTCATAGAATTTTTTATCATGTTCTAATAATTTATATTCTACATTTGTTAATCTTTCAAATACTTGTGCATTTGTTGATATAAATTTTCTCATTTCTACAAATGACTCTACTATTTTTATACTAACTTCAATCGCAATTTTACTTTTTAACAGACCAGAAAGCATAATAATTCCTTTTTCTGTAAAGACATACGGTAATTTTTGTTTTCCCCCTCTGGTGTTTGAAGTCGCAATTTGCGACTTCAAATCATTATATTCTTTATTAGTTAATTGAAAACAAAATTCTATTGGAAAACGTTCTTTATTTCTTTTTACTACTTCATTTATTCTTCTTGTTTCATAATTATATAACATTGCAACATCACTATCTAACATTACTTGTTTTCCTCTTATTGTGTAAATTAGACTCTTTATTTCATCATTTGTGGCTACTTTTTCTACACTTAATGATTTTACTTCATTTTCCATATATATCACATCCTCTAAATTATGTGTATATATTTTGAAACATTTGTTTGCATTTGTCAATAGTTTTCTTTACTTTTTACAACAAATAAGTTGTTTTTTGGCCGGCTTCAAAAACAGCAAAAACCAATAAAAAAATAGATGAAAAAACTTTCATCTATCTTATCCTAAATGTTGTTTTTTGACCCCGTCCTGAAAAACAACATTAATATGAACTATTACTTAAATTTGGATATGTAAATTCTTTTCCACCAGGTGTAAACTGTCCACTTGGTGTGTGGTCAGAAAGGAAGTCATTTGAGCCTTTTAAGAAATATTTATATTTAGAACTTTGACTTACAGTTCCTCCACCTACAACAACTGGGTCATCCCAAGTACAGTCAACTGCATACCAAGAGCCTTGTACTTCTACATAATTCCATGCATGTCTTTCTGTTTCTCCTCTTGAATTCGTTCCTGTTCCTATAACTAGTACGCAAGGTATTCCCATTTCATCTAAAATATATTTAAAAGACCTTGCATAACCTTCACAAACAGCAACATGATTTACTAAAGCACCATAAATATCATAAATATTATTTCTAGAAAGACTTGTATCATATTCTATATTATCTACTAAATAATCATGTACCATTTTAATATCATCATAAGTATTTCCTGTTTTTCTAGATACTAAACTATTTTTTACTTGTTCTATTTGGTTTATTGCATTTTGTACCTGTGCTCCACTTGAAAATTCATCTATAAAATAATTATTTTCATTTCCATTATTTATATAAACATTGTATGAAACTCCACTTGCTGAAGTTGTTGTTTCTATATTTAAATACATTTTATTAGGGCTTAAATAAAATACATCTGGATTATCATATGTATATGCTTCTATTGCTGACTGATAATAATCACCTAATTCATCTTGTCCATTTGCTGTGTTTAAAATATTTGTAAAACTATCTCCTAAATCTACTCTATAAGTTCCTGATTTCATATTTTCTTTATTGCTTTCTAATGCCTTATATATAGTTTTAGAAGGTTCTTCTAATTGATTATAAAAATATTTATCAACTGTAACACTACTATAATCCACATTTGAATTGCTACTTCCACCTTGTATATCATCTAGTGGATTATTTTCAACTACTTGAGGAGTTTTTATACTTTCAGTATCTACTGTATTTTCATTGCTTGTATAATTTCCAACAAAATTTTCTGGAGTAACTGCAGTTTCCATTCCAGAAATGTCTTGATATATAATAATTCCAAGTAGTACTAATGCACATATAATTAATATCATTACAACTGACATTATAAAACTTGCTAATCTACTTTTCATAATTCTCTCCTAAAATTAATATACTTATCTTATTTATTATAACATTTTTTTGTTTTTAAAACTAGTATATTTTTTACTTTTTCTAGTTATAATATAAAAAATATTGATATTTATATCAATGCAAAAGATTTTACAAATAAAGGTAAAAAATTTAGGAGTAATTATTATGGATTTTAAAAATATATGGAATAAATTATTTTCTTATACTCCTCCTGTAGAATATAATTTTAGTCTTCCTGAAACTTCAAATAGTGAAGAATCTAATACAGAGGAGAATAATGGTGAACAAGAAAAGCCTGTTAAGATTTTTCCAAGTATAAATGTTAATAAAGAATATATGCAAACCAAATACAATACTTTAATTAACAGTGACATTGTGCTTCGTGAATTCACATTAAATGCAAGAGGTAAACAATATAATGCATTTATTGTATATATTGATGGTATGATAGATTCTAAAATTATGGACGATTTTATTCTAAAACCTCTAATGTTAAGAAATAGAAATAATTTATATGATGGGCCTCAAACCAAAGTTATTTCTGAAGCTATAACTAATAATATAACTGTTAGAAAAGTAAAAAAATTTGATTTACCAAATTACTTAAAAAGTTGCTTAATGCCACAAAATTCCGTAAAAGAAGTTACAACTTTTGATGAAGCAGCAAATGGAATTAATTCAGGAAATTGTGCTCTATTTGTTGATACTCTTGATTTAGCTTTTGATATAGAACTTAAAGGTTTTAAGCAAAGAAGTGTTGATAAGCCCAATAATGAAATTGTAATAAAAGGTCCACATGAAGCTTTTGTTGAAAATATTCGTACTAACACTTCTTTAATTAGAAGAATTGTTAATAACGAAAACCTTATTATTGAAAATATCGAGGTTGGTAAAATTACTAAAACTAAATGTGCTGTTTGTTATATGAAAAATATTACAAACGAGGATTTAGTAAATGAAGTTAAATATAGATTAAATAATTTAGAAGTAGACTCTTTACTTTCTGCAGGTGAACTTGAGCAATTAATTGTTGATTCTAATATTTTAGGAATACCTGAAGTTTTATCTACTGAAAGACCTGATAAAGCTACAAAATACTTACTTCGTGGTAGGGTTGTTGTAATCGTTAATGGTACTCCTTATGGTATCATTATGCCTGCTGTTTTAGTAGACTTTCTAACTTCTCCAGAAGATAGTAATTTAAAAGTCAACTTTGGTAATTTCTTAAGAGTCCTAAGAGTTCTTGCATCTTTTATTACATTACTACTTCCAGGTCTTTATGTTGCTGTAACTAGTTTTCATCAAGAGATACTTCCAACAAGCCTGCTCTATTCTATATTAGCATCAAGGGCCAGTGTTCCTTTTCCTATTATTGTAGAAATTTTAATTATGGAAATATCTTTTGAACTAATACGTGAAGCAGGATTACGTGTTCCTTCTCCTATTGGTCCTACAATTGGTATTGTTGGTGCTTTAGTTTTAGGACAAGCTGCTGTAAGTGCTCGGTATTGTTAGCCCTATTTTAATTATTATAGTTGCAATTACTGGTATTGCATCTTTTGCAATTCCTGATTTCTCTTTTGGATTTCACCTAAGATATTTCCGCTTCCTATTTATTTTACTTGGCTTTATGGCAGGATTTTTAGGAATTGGAATAGGTTTATTTGTATATATCTCTGTACTTTGTAGCTTACAATCATTTGGAGTATCTTTTACTTCTCCATTTGCACCATCTTCTGAAAGTAAAGGAAACGGATATCTACTTCCACCTATTTGGAAGCGTGAATATAGAGCACCTTATATGGCAACAAAAAGAGAAAAAGACCAAGAAAAAATATCTATGAAATGGAAATACAATCCAAAACTTCATCGAAAAAGTGAAAAGAGGTGATTTTTTTGCCAAAATCAAAATTAGGTACAATTGAAGCTATAATGCTTGTTTTAACAATAGTTGTAGCACACAGTGTGCTTTCTATGCCTACAAATATTTTAAGTTCATATAAATCTGCAAGTATTTTAAATGTAATATATGTAAGTATTATCGCAATTGCTATTGCTTACCTCATTTATAGATTACTTAAGAACTTTCCTAATATGGATATTATAGATATCTCTGAAACTGTTGGCGGAAAAACTTTTAAAAATTTAGTTGGTATTATTTTTATTGTATATTTTGTATTAACTGCAAGTCTAATGCTTCGTAATTTTTGTGAAAGTATACAAATACTTTATTTTCCTATGACTGATATTACATTTATAATGACTCTTATTGTAATTGCAGTTTGCATAGCAAATAGGTTAGATTTTAACGCTACTGCTAAAACAAATGTAATTATTTTACCTATTGCCTTAATTGGCGTACTATTTCTATTTTTCACAAATATAAATAAATTTGTGCCTCAAAGAATTTTTCCTATTTTAGGAGAAGGAGCTTTTAATACTTTTGTTTTAGGACTTACTAATATTGCATCTTTTGGTGGTATTGCATATATTTATTTCTTACCACCTCTTTTAAAAGATGAAACAAAGTTAAAAAAAATCACCCTAATTTCAATTATTGCCACTAGCGTTTATCTAATCTTTACAATTGCAACACTTCTATTTATTTTTACATTTTTCACAAATGTAAGTGAAATATCACCTCTTTATACTGCTACTAGATATATTGAATTTGGCTCATTCTTTCAAAGGCTAGAGTCTGTATTTTTACTTATTTGGATTTTAGTTTTTGCTTGTTACTTAAGTATTGTATTAAAGTTTTCTATGGGAATTTTCCAAAAAGTTACTGGAATTAGTAATAAAAAGGCTTTAATAGATGTATTTGGGCTATTAATTTTAGGAATTGCACTAATTCCTAAAAACCTTGCAATATCACAAAGTTTTGAAAGTAAAGTTTATCCTTATTTAATGATTGGAATTGTTTTAGTTTTAGGTATTGGCATTCTTATTTTTGCTAAATTTGCTAAAAAGAAACAAATTAGAAATAGTTATACTAAAGAAGATAATGTAAACAATATAATTTCTAATGGAAAGGAGCTTACAAATTGAGTAAATGGATTAAAAACTTATTTATCTTTGTTGTTATATTAGTCTTTATCTCTGCTTTTTCTAGCTCCTATTCTTCTTTAAATATAGATAACTTAACTTATGTTTTAGCAATTGGAATAGACGCATCAGATGATAATAAATTAGAAGTTAGTTTTCACTTTTCTAATCCTATTCCTGCTGAATCTAGCGCTAGTGAAAAAGCAACTCCAATAATTAATACTGTTACTGCATCTTCTCTTAGTAATGCTATTAACCTAGTTAATGGCTATCAAGGAAGGCAACTTAATTTATCTCATTGTAAAGTTATTATCTTTTCTGAAAAAGTTGCCCAAAATGGTATTTCTGATGAGATTTATACTTTAATAAACGATACCCAAGTTAGGCCTTCTGCAAATATTATTGTTAGTAAATGTAATGCAAAATATTATATGAACCAAATTAAGCCAGAAATTGAAAACTTACTTTCTAGATATTATGAAAATTTTACTGATTCTAGTAAATATGTTGGACATATGCCTGATGCTACTATTGGAGATTTTTTTAACGCTTTAAGTTGTAAGACTTGTGAACCTTATGCAATACTTCGGAGGAATTAATAAAGCTAATTCTAAAACCAATAGTAGTGAAGCTTCTGACTTTGGTGATAATAGTAATAATGACTCTCAAAAAGATTACAATATAAAAGCTAACGACTCTTCTGTCGAAGGTGAAAACAAGGTTGAAAATATTGGTGTTGCTGTGTTTAAAGATGATAAATTAGTGGGAGAATTAAATGCTCTAGACACTATGGCATTTTTAAGTATAAGAAACAAAGTAGACAGATTTTTAGTTTCTATTCCAGATCCTTTAAATAATGACAAATATTTAGATATTTATCTTACTCCTAAAGGCTCTACTAATGTTCAAGTAGATACTTCTACTTCTTCACCCTATGTTAAACTAAAATGCCAGTTTACAGCTCAAATTTATTCAATGTCAGATAATTCTAAATATCTATCTAGTGATGTTTTAGGGGCTGTTTCTAATTCTTGTAATAAATATTTGGAATCTATGTTTTTAGATTATTTATATAAAACATCTAAAGATTTTAAATCTGATATTAATGGTTTTGGAAACTATGCAGCTAAGAATTTTGTTACTACTTCACAGTATGAAGATTACAACTGGCTAGAGTCATACAAAGATACATTTTTTGATGTCCAAGTTGATACTTCTGTTAAATCAGGTATGCTTATTAATGAAACTTAAAATTTTTAGAAGGTGAATATATGCAAGCAATTATTTATGATTTTTTATTTATTATTACTAGTCTTTTTATACTTTTTAAAGTAATTGGATATGGTATTTATGAAATAAAGGAAATGAAAAATAAAGTAGGTGGAATTACTGTTATTACTTTTTCT
The DNA here is from genome assembly GCA_944387555.1 of uncultured Clostridia bacterium. Taxonomy (GTDB): domain Bacteria; phylum Bacillota; class Clostridia; order TANB77; family CAG-508; genus CAG-269. The sequence goes on from CALXFH010000002.1 coordinate 113,576, forward strand.
ACTTTAGTAGTTATTTTTTTCATAATAATGATAATTTTAAAATAAGTAAAAGAGGAATTTATTTTTCCTCTTTTACTAATTCAAAATCTATTTCTCTTAATTCTTTACTTGCACGAATTACTCTTATACGTATTTTGTCTCCTATTTTATAAGTCTTGTTTGTAAGCTCTCCTACTAATATTTTTCTTTCTTCATTATAGATAAAATATTCATCACCTAAGTTTTCAAATCTAATTAGTCCTTCAATTGTGTTTTCAAGTTCTGCAAAAACACCAAATGATGTAATTGAAGAAATTATTGCATCATATTCTTCTCCAATCTTAGATTCCATATATTCTGCCATCTTCATCTTCTCTGCTTCTCTTTCTACTTCTGTTGCTACTTTTTCTCTTTCTGAAGACTCTCTACTTCTATCTTCTGCTTGTTTTTTTAAGACATTGTATTCATCTTCATCTATTACATAGTTATTTTCTAGATATTTAGAAATTACTCTGTGTATAAATAAATCTGGATATCTTCTAATAGGAGATGTAAAATGGCAATAATACTTACTTGCTATTCCAAAATGTCCTTTGTTTTCTGCTTCATATCTTGCAAGTTTTAAAGTTCTTAATATTAATGTTGAAATTACTCTTTCTTCCTCTTTTCCTTTTATTTCATCCAATATTTTAGCAAATTCTTTTGGATAAATATTATCTTTAGATACTTTTATTTTTAAACCATAATTATATAAGAATTTGTTTAATTCTTTTACTTTTTCTAAATCTGGTTCTTCATGTACACGATAAATAAAAGGTGCATCTAACCAATAGAATTTTTCTGCAACTGTTTCATTTGCAGTTAGCATAAATTGTTCTATTATTTCATTCGCAAAGGTAGTTTCATATTTTCCAACATTAACTACTTTTCCATCTATGTCTAAGTCTATTTTAGTTTCTGGAATATCTAAATTTAAATATCCATTTTCTAGTCTCCTGTTTTTTAAGATATGGGCTAACTCTTCCATTAGCTTAAAATCTTCAATATAAGGCTTATATCTTTCTAGAACTTCTTGGTCTTTACCATCTAATATTTTTTGTACATCATGGTAGTTCATTCTTTCAGTTACACAAATTATTCCTTTACAAATATCAGAAGAAACAACATTTCCTTTATTGTCTATTTCCATTATACAAGATAAAGTAAATCTATCTTCTCCTGCATTTAAACTACAAATTCCATTTGATAGTTCTCTTGGTAGCATTGGAATGACTCTACCTAACATATAAATACTTGTCCCTCTTATTAATGCTTCATTATCTAAAAGGCTATTTTCTTTTACATAGTAACTTACATCTGCTATGTGGACTTCTAACATATAATTACCATTATCTAGTTTTTCAACTCTTACTGCATCATCTAAGTCTTTTGCATCTTCACCATCTATTGTAAAAATTATTTTATCTCTAAAATCTCTTCTATTTGGAATATCTTTTTTGTCTACTTTATTACCACACTTTTTAGCCTCTTCTACTACTGCTTCTGGAAACTTTGCAGGAAGCTGATGCTCTTTTATTATTGATAACATATCAACTCCTGCTTCATTTACATTGCCTAAAACTTCAATTATTTTTCCTTCTGCTTTCTTTCCTTTTTCAGGATATTTTGTTATTTTAACTAATACTTTGTGATTGTTTCTTGCTTTTCCAAAATTCTTTTTTGAAATAAATATATCTGTTCCAAAATTTTTGTCATCTGGTATTACAAAACCAAAGTTTTTATTATTTTGGAAAGTTCCAACTACTGTATCTTTTTCATGTTTTAATATTCTTACTATTTTTCCTTCAGCTCTTTTTATTTTATTTGCTTCATCTGTTATTTCTATTAATACATGATCCCCATTTAGTGCATTTAGTGAGTTTTCTTTTGATATATAAATCTCATCTTCTCTATCTTCTATTTTTACAAATCCGAACCCCTTTTGGTTTTTTCTATAATAACCATCATAATAAGTTTTTTGGCTTATTTTATAACGATTTTTTCTATTTTTCTCTATTTTTAATTCTAACTCTAATTTTCCAATTACCTCTAAAAAATCATGATATTCATTTTTAGGTACCCTCATAAGCATTGCTATTTCTTTTGCTTTCATCGGGACATAATCATCATCACTCATTAAATCTAAAATCTTCTGTTCTCGTTCATCCATTTAATTATTCAATCCTTCTTTCATAAATGTTGTTTTCTACTAAAAAGGGGGCTTGTTTTTTTGAAAACCGCCCCTTATTTTATGCCATATACACAATTCCTAAAACTATTGTTAACACTGCAAATACAATTGATAATATAACTGTCCATTTTTTTTGTTTTCCTTCTTTTGTTCTTCCTTTATTTTTTTCAAAGAAGTTATTAGTTGATGAACCTGTTATTGTAGATGATAATCCTTCATCATCTTTTGATTGTATTAGTGTTAATATTATTAGTGCTAATGCTACTATTAAGTATATTACTATTAATATCCATTTTGCTATTTCCATTTATTGTTCCTCCTAACGGTCTTCTCTATAATACTTATGTATTGTAACACATTTTTTATAGAAATGCAAATATTTCCATATAAGTTTTGAAAATTCTTTAACAAATTTGCTTTTTTTCTTGATTAGACTACTATTTACAGCTACAGTTTTAAAGTATCTTCCATATTCCCACTTTTTTTGGCAAATCTACAAATTCCATTTTTTCTTTTTTAGTAGGATGCTCTATTGTTAATTTATATGCCCATAATGCTATTTGTTTGTTTTTTCCTCTTACTCCATACCTTTGGTCACCATATATGCTATGTCCAATATTGGCTAGTTGCACTCTTATTTGATGATGTCTTCCTGTATGTAAATCTATTTTTAATACACTTAAGTTATTTTCTTTATCATATTTTATTGCTTCATAATCTAATTTTGCATATTTGCTATCTTTTTTATCTTTACTTACTACATAACTTGTATTTGTTTTTTTATCTTTATATAAGTAATTTTCTAATGTTCCTTTTTCTTTTTCTAACTTTCCATCTACTATTGCTAAATATTCTTTTTTAAAGATTTTTTCTCTAACCTGATTGCTTAGTCTTGATGCTGCTTTTGATGTTTTTGCAAACACAATTACTCCACCTACTGGTCTATCTAATCTATGTACTAATCCTAAATAAACATTACCAGGTTTATTATATTTTTCTTTTATATAATCTTTTACCATTGTCATCATACTAATATCACCTGTGCTATCTTCTTGTGTAGGCACATTAGGTATCTTTTCTACTACGATTATATGATTATCTTCATAAATTACTTTTAATTTCATTTTCTTTCCTTTATTTTATACTTTCCTTTTTCTTTTTATTTATTATATTTTTTATTTCTCCCATCTAGCATAAATTCCACAAGGTAAAACTAATTTTGAATTTTCCATTGGAATTCCTATTTCTCCACATTCTTGTTTTCCTTTATAGATTTTTCCAACTGTAAGACTTAATATATTTTGCATGACTGTACTTGATATTCCTGTTGTATATGAATTTATTAAAAAGAATAATGGATCTTTTGATAATACTTTTGTACATAATTCTACTAAATCATATATATTGTCCTCAAATTGCCATACTTCTCCTTTGGTTCCTCTTCCATATGATGGTGGGTCCATTATTATTGCATCATATTTATTTCCACGTCTTATTTCTCTATTTACAAATTTTACTACATCATCTACTATATACCTTACAGGCTTGTCCTTTAATCCTGATGATATTACATTTTCTTTTGCCCATGTTGTCATACCCTTAGAACTATCTACATGGCAAACAGAAGCTCCTGCTGATAAACAAGCTACAGTTGCTCCTCCAGTATATGCAAATAAATTTAATACTTTTATTTCTCTTTTTGTTTTTTGTTTTTCTGTTTTTATTTTATTTATCATCCAATCCCAGTTTACTGCCTGCTCTGGGAATAAACCTGTATGTTTAAAGCCCATTGGTTTTATATTAAATGTTAAATTTTTATAATGTATTTGCCATGTTTTTGGCATTTTTTTATTGAACTCCCATGAGCCTCCGCCTGTTTTACTTCTATGATATGTAGCATTTATTTCATTCCACTTTTTTGGAAAACTTTTATCTTTCCAAATTATTTGTGGGTCTGGTCTAGATAAAATAATATCTCCCCATCTTTCTAATTTTTGTCCATCTGCCATATCTAATATTTTATATTCTTTCCATTCATTTGCAAGCTTCATTTTTACTATTCCCCCTATTATTAGAACAGTAATATTTTACCATATTTTTATATATTTTGCAAAATTTTTAAGAAGCTAACTATCATTGTTACATTTAGAACAGAAAATAGTATAGCTGTAAATATGACTGTTGTTATAAACTTATGTTTTCTCATTTTTCTAATTAGCTTTCCTCTTAAGCTTGGCTTCCTTAACACCAACTTGTCCAACCTTGTGTTATACATAACTTCATACCATTTTTCTTTGACGTTTTCCATGATATCCCCCTTATATAAATATTCTTTATATATGTATATTCACAAGATTTCTATTTATTCATTATTTTATTATAAATCATTCGCAAACTTCATCATTAATCTTATAAAAATATCAAATGTATTTCAAAACACCCAAGAAATTGATTTTTCCGCCATATTATGCTATAATTTAAGTATCGAAGGATTTCTCCTTCACCAAAACCAAACGTACTATAAATGCACTTGGAGGTAACTATGAAGAAAGTTTTTGCAACACTAGTAATTAGTATTGTTTTTGGTTTTATCATTGTTTTGGGCTATGCTATCTTCTTAAATGCTGATGGCATTACGGAAACCTTCCTAAGTTTCCCACTTCCATATCTATTGTGGTTCATTCTGGGCATCTTGGTTGGCGGAGTTTTTGCACCTTTTATTTATAAACGCATTAAACTCTTTGCAAAATCCAGAAAGCACTCAGGTGAAATGGACCTTGAATAGAGAATAAGCCCAAATTATGGCGTAGCAAATAGCTACGCCTTCTTTTTTATTTTTATAATTCTTTTATTTTTTTAGCTAATTTTTCAGTTATACCTTTAACAGAAGTTAGTTCTTCTATGCTTGCCTCTTTCATTTTCTTTATACTTCCAAAATGCTTTAATAATGCTTTTTTCTTTACTTCTCCTATCCCTTCTATATTATCTAGCTCTGATTTTGTCATTTCTTTATCACGTAATTTTCTATGGTAAGTAATTGCTGTATCGTGTACTGTATCTTGGAATTTTGTTATCAAATTCATTAAATTTTGTGATATTTCAAGTTCATTCCTATTTTCATCCATTAATGCTCTTGTTTGGTGTTTATCATTTTTTACCATACCAAATACAGGAATATCTAAATTATATTTTGCAATTGCTTTTTTAGTTGCTCTTATTTGAGTTATTCCTCCATCTGCAAATATAACATCTGGAAGTTCTCCAAATCCTCCTTTTGGATTTTCTATTGAATGTTTTAATCTTCTTGTTATTACTTCTTCCATACATTTTGGATCATCTTGCCCATATACGGTCTTTATTCTAAATCTTCTAGACAAGTTCTTTTTAATTACTCCATCCATCATTACACACATACCAGCTACCATATATTCTCCTGATATGTTTGATATATCATAAGTTTCTATTTTTCTTGGTAATTTATCCATTCCTAAAACTTCTTTTAGTTCTAATAAAATTTCACTTTTATCTTTTTCTTTATTTTCTAGTGTTACTTTTGCATTATTTTCTGCCATTTCAACAAAACGAAGCTTTTCACCACGTTTTGGTGATTTTATTTCCACTTTTTTTCCTAAAGTTGTGGATAACCAATCTTCAATCACGTCTTTATCTTCTATTTCTTCTCTTATCATTATTTTACTTGGTATGTTTGGATTATCTAAGTAATATTGTTTTATAAATCCTGATAAGATTTCTTTATCATCCATATCTTTTAAGTCTTGATAGAAGTAATGTTCTCTTCCTATCATTTTACTTCCACGTACAAAGAATATTTCTATACATACTTGTAGTTCTGATTTTGCAATTCCTATTACATCTATACTATTTTCTGATATATTAGATACTTTTTGTTTTTCTGAAACTCTTTCTATTGCATTTATCTTATCTCTTATCATCGCTGCTTTTTCATAGTCTAGTTTATCTGATGCTTCTTTCATTTGCTCTTTCAATTCTTTTATTATTTTATCTATTTTGCCATCTAAAAGGTCTATTATTTCTTTTACCTGTTTTCCATATTCTTCTTTTGTTACATAACCCATACAAGGAGCTAAGCATCTTCCTATATGGTAATTTAGACATGGTCTTGTTCTTTCTTTCAATGTTCTACATTGACGTATCTTATATTTTCCCTTTATAAAATCAATCATCTCTTTGGCACTACCAGGATTAGCATAAGGTCCAAAATATTTAGAACCATCATTTACTACTCTTCTTGTCATAAATACTCCTGGGAAATCGCTTTTCATATCTATTTTGATATAAGGATATGTTTTATCATCTTTAAGTAAAACATTAAATTTTGGTCTATTTTTCTTTATTAAATTACACTCTAATATTAACGCTTCTGCCTCATTATCTACTACAATATACTCAAAATGGTCAATTAAACTTACCATTTTTTTAATTCTTTCTGTTTTATTTGTCTTTCTAAAGTACTGTCTTACCCTATTTTTTAGAGAAATTGCTTTTCCAACATATATAATGTTATCATCTTTATCTCTCATAACGTAGACACCAGGCTTGTTTGGAAGCTTTTTCAATTCTTCTTCTATATTAAACATTACTTATCTCCTAAGAATAAAAATTCTTATATTATTATACCAAAAATCATGAAAAAAAGATACTTTTTTAACAAATTTTACATTTATTTAACGTTTTTGTTACAAAAATATTACAAAATTATTACAAAAGTGTTGACAAATGATTTTTTTTGTCTTATAATCAAATTATAGTTAGAAATTTTACACTAAGGTTAAATACAAGAAGTTACGCAAGATTAAGGAGTTGATTAAGATGAATACACAAGAAGACTATAGACCAGTTGCAAGCTGTATGGCTTTAACTGTAAGAAAAGAACATAGGTTAACAGTAATTAAAAAGGCTACAAGAACTACATTACGTATTTCTTGGAAAACATTATTGTATGCCCTATTTTTAACATTTGCCAATATTTTAGTTTAGAATTTAATTTAATATGATATATAAAAAGTGTTTCAATTTGAAACACTTTTATTTTTTATTAATTATTACCTAAAACCTCTATCACACTATCTATTCCTGGAAATACTAAATCTCTTAAATCTTCATTTACGGTTATTTTTAGATTTCCATTATTTTCTCTTACTGTAATTTTCTTTATAACAGTTTTAAAATTTTCTTCTTCTTTAAGCTCATTAGTTAGTTTTTCTAATGCATATTCATTTGTAACTTCTATTCCTGCTGATTTTGCACTAACTAATTCTTTCATCCAGTTTGTCATTACATCTTTAAAGTCTTTATTTTTAACTTCAACAATTGCAACTGTTTCATTATCATTTTTTTCAACATCTTCAATTACCCATTCTATATTATTAAATAATTCTTTTTCAAGTTCATCACTATCATCTTGCAGAATCATTTCATCTATGCTATTTATTAATTGATTATAATCTGCATATTGATTAACTGTTTCTTGATTTGAATTTTTTAGAGCCTCAAAAAAGCTATTAATTACACCTTCTACTTTATTTGACTCATTTACTTTATTTACCAAAAAAAATATTCCAAAGACCAAAGCAATAATTACAATTAAAGTAATTATTATCAAAACAACTTTCTTTCCATTACTTTTCTCTGAAGAATGTTTGGATTTTGAGTGTTTCCCCATTTTTATTCCCCCTAATATAAATTTAAATTGAAAATAGAAAGAGAGAAAACTCTCTTTCTATTTTCTACTCTATGCATATATTATATTCTATTCAGCACTTTGTTCATTTATATTAGAAGTTGTATCTTGTTCTACACTTTCTGTTCCTGTAGTTGTTTCAGATTCTGTTGGTTGTTCAGCTGGTTTTTCCTCAGTTGTTGTATTTCCTTCATCTGTTGTTGTTCCTTCAGTTGCATTTTCTTTATTATCTTCTACAACTTCAGTTTCTTTATCTGTATCTGGTGTAGTTGTTTCAACATTTTCAATTTTTGTATCAGCTGGTTTTGTAGCTTCTGTTTTATTTGCTTCTACTTCATTGAATTTATCCTCATATGTTGAAACAGTTTCATCATTTATTGTATCATCTGCAATTGCATTTATTGCTAAAGATAATATATTTGCTGATGATAATTTTGCTTGAGCATTTGGATCTACAAATCTTATTGTGAATTTTTGATCTTTTGCAATTTGATTATATTCCATAAATGCTCCTAAGTTAAATGTTAATGTTTTATCTTCTTCATTATATGTTACAAGATTAATTCTTTCTTCACTTTCTGTTGTTACAGTTAAGTTTAAGAATTCATTCCAAGTATATGGTCTTCCATTATATAATGTTGAATTTTCTTCATCTACATTTCCATCTCTATCTGTAACATATTTTGTATAAAGTTCAACATTTTGACCAGCTTCAATTCCTTCTAATGTAATTATTCCATCTACTGATTGTTTTGGTTCTGGTGCTGCATTTTCCGTTTCTGTTATTGTTTTTGCAATTGAGCTAAATACTTCTGTTAATTCTTCTTCATTATTACTACTATAGCAATATTTTTCATCACCATTTGCTGGACTTGCTATATCATTCATTAATCTTGCCATTTGACTAGATGGATTATTTAAGTCAGAAATACCAAATCCTATTGTATAAATCTTAGTTGGATCATCTGGATATTTTTCTTTTATGTTATCAGCTGCATCTCTTATACCAGTATCAACATAATGACTTCCATTTCCACCTGTGCCAATATAATGACCATTCCAATACATTCTATAGAAAGTAGGCTCTCCATCTGTCATTAATATTACAGTAGTATCCCTATCAACATACTCTAATGCATCTTCTAATGCTGCATGAATATTTGTTCCACCCTCTGCTGATTTCCAAGCTAAGAAATTTTTAACATCTTGTGCGCTACTTGTATATTCAAGGGTTCCTTTATTTGTCTCAGATCCATATGGTATTACCATTACTTCATTCTTTGTTCCTTCTGGTAAAAACACATCTAGGAAACTTTCTACTGCATCTTCCATTGATGATTTTTTAGATTTTCCATATCCATTTACTGGCTTATCCATACTTCCTGAATAGTCTAATAATAAGATAACTTTTTGTGGCTCAGCTTTTTGTACTGTTCTTGATGTTACCAAATCCATACTGTCTTCTAATGCTGTTTCTACAGTCTCTGTTGGCGTGAATTTCTCTTCACCATCTTTTTTGTAATCAGCTGTATTTGTAATATCTTCTCCTGCATATCCATTTGCACTTACTGTAAATGATAATTCTACTTTTGTTCCTGCTGGTACCTCAATAGTATATCCTTCTTCACTACTTAAAACTGTCATATTAGTTGGTGTTAATGTTGTAGTTCTACCACCGTCAATTGGTGTTTGTTTTACAGTAACCACTCCATCATTTAATAGCTCTGTATTTTCTGGTTTCTTATCTCTAATTGTAACGTTTCCTGCTGCTTTTCCAGTATTTGTAGCTGTTATTTTATATGTAATTGTATCTCCTTGCTCTACTGTAGTTTTACCACCTTGTATTTCTTGTGTTTTTTCTACAGAAATATTTGGTTTTGCTATTTCTGTTGTTTCAATTACAGTTATCTCTACATTATTTGAAGTCTCACCATTAACTACTGCTGCTGTATTTCCTAGTTTATATAAGTCAACTCTTACTTCTGCTTTATCTCTAATAACTGCATCGATATGATATCCATCATCGCCATAATATTTCATAACATAACATACAATCATTTGAGTATCTGGATCAAATGTTATTTTATTTCCATTATAAGTATAATTACCATTATTTATGTTATTTGCTATTGCATCTAGAGATGTTCCGTTTACTATATATTGGAATATTCTATTATTTAATGCAGCAAATTCTTCGACTGTTTCCGGTGTATTACTTGTTCCAATTCTGATTGCATTATTATCATTAGTTGGTACATTTGATTCTGATAAATTCTTTCTAGTTAAGTTAACTGTTGCTACACACTCAGTATATTTCTTTGTGTCTTGATCTGCATTTTCATCATTTTCTTGTACTTGACCATCTAATCTAATAAATAATCTTGCTTTTGCTGATTGTCCATTTATTTTTTCATAGATATTATTATTTGGATCTGTTTCCCACCAACTTGCTTCAGTTCCTGTTGTCTCAGAATCATATGGTTCTCCTGAAACTGCTGCTTCATTTATTGTTGTCTTGATATATAATGTTTTTGAAGCTCCAGCATCCAAATCTGTAGTCCATGTAATTGTTCTTGTATTTTGGTTGTAACTAACTTCTCCTTGTTGTGGTCTTGTTTGTGGATTACCAATTCTATTTTCATTTCCATAATCTAGACCTGCATTTAATATATCTGTAACAGTAACACCTTTTTGATCCACTGTTCCATTATTAGTTACTGTGATTGAATACCATACTGTATCGCCAACTTCATATCTTACATTGCTTAAATCTGCTATTTCTGTAAATACTTGAGAATTTGGCTTATCCTCTTCTCCTCTTAATTCAGCAACGCCTTTTGTAATATCTACAACATTTGTATTTGTTATCTTATATCCATTTTCAGTTTTTTCGTAATTTGCTTCATAACCATTAACTGCTTCTTCTCTAACTGTATATTCATATTCATTACCATTTGAATCATATTTATCTAAGTTACTAAAAGTATATGAATTATTTCCTGTTATTGTTGTTTTTACTGGTGGATTCATTGATTCGCCATTTCTTAACAACTCTATTGTTGCTGTTAATGTTCCTGCATTTTCAGGTACACCTTCCCATTGTTTTTGTACAGTAACACTACCTGTTTTATCTGTAACTTTTTCAGGATTAAATGTATTTGTTATTACTCCACCTACTATTGATTGGTCGTAATATCCAAATTTTGTTTCTTCTCCTGATTTTGCACTTTCTGTTACTGTGTAATTGATTACATTTCCTTCTGAGTCATATACTGGTAAGTTACTAAATGTATGTTTCCAACTATTTCCGTCATTTAATTCTACTGTCTCTTCTGTTGGATGTAATGTTACAACTACTCCACTTAATTTATTTGCTTGTGCTGCTGCACTACTCATATTTGCAAAGTCTTTCTCTACATCAAGTTTTGTTGTTTCTGTAACTTTCTCAGGATTAAATGTATTTGTTATTACTCCGCCTACTATTGATTGGTCGTAATATCCAAATTTTGTTTCTTCTCCTGTTTTTGCACTTTCTGTTACTGTATAATTAATTGCATTTCCTTCATTGTCATACATTGGTAAATTATCAAATGTATGTTTCCAACTATTTTGGTCATTTAATTCTACTGTCTCTTCTGTTGGATGTAATGTTACAACTACTCCAC
>CALXFH010000003.1 GCA_944387555.1 uncultured Clostridia bacterium
TATATGGCTCTTTTTCTCTTTTACACATAAGTATTTTATTTTCTTCTTTATTATAAACAATTATTATATTTAACTTTCTCATTTTTTACTCCAATCTACATTTTTAATATCATTCCTTCTCCTAAATTTGCTTCTTCTCTAGTTATGAACCCAAACTTTCTATAAAAATCCTCTACTCCTTTTGATGCTCCTAAATACGTTCTTATACTAGGATTTAATTCTTTAAATTCATTAACCTTTTTTAAAATCATTTTCATTATATTTGTTCCTACTTTTTGTGATTGATACTCTGGAATAACCATTATATCTTGAATATATAGAAAAATAGTTTTATCTCCTATAATTCTTCCATATCCTATCATCTTGTCCCCATCATAAGCACAAATTGAATATAACGATTTATTTAAAGCTATCTCTACTATTTTATTATCTCTTGTTCCCCATCCTACTGCATTTGTTATATAATTATACTCCTCTGATGTTGGTATTTTTTCTTTATATTCTACCATTATCTGCCTCCTTTAGATATAGAGTATATTCACTACTATCAAATTCATCTCCATATCCTCTACCTATTGTTTTAGTAAATCCTAATTTAAAATATATATGTTTAGCTATTTCATTATCATCTTCTACTCCTATTGTAAATTCAGTATAACCTTTACTTTTTAAATCATTTATACAATGATTAATTAATTTTTGTCCCAAGCCTTTTCCTCTATAACCTTCATCTACTCTAAAAGCTTCTAAATATGCTCTTACTCCAAATTTTGCTTCTTTTTCCAGTTTATTACTTTTATAATTCGCTGTAACTTCTCCTATAATCTCTTCATTATTCTCTATTACAAATATATCTATTTCTTTATTTTTAAATTTTTCTAATTGCATTCTTTTATATTTTTCCCATAGTTTCTCTTCTCCTGGAAATAATTTCTTTAATTTATCAAATTCTTCTATTCCTACTTTTCTAAATTTCACAACTCCCCTCCATTTTATTTTTTAATGTTCATTTTCTTAAATATTATATGCTTTCTATTTAGTTCTTTTATTTTATTTCTATTTTTAAATTTTCTTCAATTTCATCTTCACATGCTTTCATACTTGTAATGTTCTATCTAATAAAGTATCTAATTCCCAACCTAATTGTTCTGCACCAGTTCTAATAGTATCTCTTGAACAACCAGCTGCAAATTTTTTATCTTTAAATTTCTTCTTCAAACTTTTAAGTTCCATATCTTTTGTACTTTTAGATGGTCTCATTTTTGCTGCAGCCCAAATAATTCCTGTTAACTCATCTACTGCAAATAAAATTTTTTCCATTTTCTTTTCTGGTTTTACATCTGAACAAATTCCGTATCCATGACTACAAATAGCATGTACCATATCTTCACTTGCATTAATTTCTTTTAATAACTCTGGTGCTTTTTTACAATGTTCATCTGGATATTGTTCAAAGTCAACATCATGTAATAATCCTACTTCTCCCCAAAAATCTTCATCTTCTCCTTCCTCTTTTGCAAAATATCTCATAACAGCTTCTACTGTTAAAGCATGTCTTATGTGAAATTCCTCCTTATTGTATTTTTTTAATAAATTAATTGCATCTTTTCTTTCCATAACAATCTTCCTCCTATATATTAATTTTTTATTATCATTACTTTAATTTAAGAAATGTAATTACTTCACAATGCTTGCTAAACGGAAACATATCAACAGGTTTTATCATTTTAATTTCATACTTTTCTTCTAATTTAGCTAAGTCTCTAACTAGCGTTGCTGGGTTACAACTAATATACACTAGTTTTTTAGGACTAACTTTTAAAATGTTTTCTATACTTTTATTATCTAATCCCTTTCTTGGTGGGTCTATCATAATAATATCTGGTATAATTTTTTTATTATTTATTAAATCGTCTAATACTTCTTCTACATCTCCTGCAATAAACTCTGTATTATCTACTTTGTTTAATTTAGCATTCTCTTCGGCATCTTTTACAGCTTCTTCAACAATTTCTATTCCATAAACCTTTTTTGCATATTTTGACATAAATAGTGAAATTGCACCAATTCCACAATATAAGTCAAAAACAATATCAGCTTTAGAAATATCAGCCGCTTCTACCCCAATATTATATAACTTCTCTGCCTGAACAGGATTTACTTGGTAAAAAGAAAGTGGTGATATTTTGAACTCATAATCTCCTAAAATATCTCTTATGTATCCATTTCCATATAAATTAATATTTTCTTTTCCCATAATAACATTAGTATTTTTAGTGTTAATATTTTTTACAATTGATTTTACATTTGGAAACTTTTCTAAAACTTCTTTTACCAATTCATCTTCTTTTGGAATTTCTCTACCATTTATAACTAAAACTAGCATTACTTCATTTGTTTTAATACCAACCTTTGTTACAATATGTCTAATTAAGCCTTTTCTAGCTTTCTCATCATATATAGAAATACCATTTTTCTTAATAAATTCTAAAACAAATTTAGCTAATTTTTGGCTTGCTTTATTTTGAATTAAACATTCTTTAATTGGAATAATTTCATGTGTTCTATTTGCAAAAACTCCGATAATAGGATTTCCTTCTTTATCTAGTCCTACTGGATATTGTGCTTTATTCCTATAAAATAAAGGATTCTCCATTTCAACAGTTTCTTCTACTTCTATTTTTTCTTTTAAAGTCTTATTTACTAAACTTTGTACTGCATTTTGTTTCATTTTAAGTGTTTCATTATATTCAACATGTCTTAAATCACAACCACCACAACGCTTGTAGGTTTCACAATCACTTGTTTTTCTATATTTTGATGGTTTTATTATTTCCAAAGCTTTTCCAAATGCATGTGATTTTAAAACTTTAACTATTAATATTTTTACTTTTTCACCTTTTATAGTGTTTGGTATAAATATTGTAAAACCATCTATTTTAGCAATTCCTTCTCCTTCAAAACCATTGTCCATTATTTCTACTACATATTCTTTATTCTTTTCTACTGGCATTTTTCTCTCCTACTTTTTTATATAATCTATCATTTCATCTAAGTTTTTGCTATTTACAAAACTTGCACCTTCGTTAAATATTCTAATTAGTTCTTCACTACCGTCTTTACCCTTATTATTTTTTTCTAAAGCATTTCCAACTATCTTTATGATAAGCTTCTTATAACCTTTTAGATTTTTAAAATTAATTCCTCCTCTTAAGTAAAATAGTTTTTCTTCTTCCAAACCATTTGACTTTCTTAAAGACTCTATGTAATTATCCTCTTTTGGAAAAGCACCAACTGCTCCATAACATTTTACTTTATATTTGTTTCTTACTTTATTTACTCCTTTTATACTACCTGCACATATCCAAGCCAAATACACTATTTCATCTTGTTTATTTAATTTTTTCTTTGCTTCTTCTAATGTATAACAAGGAATATTTAGTTTATCGGATAAATTTTCAGCATATTCTTTTGTAAAACCCGTTTCACTTTTATATACAATTGCTTTTACCAATATAATTTCCTCCTACCTGTATATAATATCACAAATATTCATTTGAGACAAATAGGGACGGGGCATTTTTGTTTCATTTTGTAAAATAATGGAAAAGTGAGACAAATAGGCCCGTCCCCTATTGTCTCACATCATCTAATATTTCTTTTGTCAATTTTGTTTTATCTCTTTTTTCTGCAATAAATATTATTATTCCTACTAATAAAAATGTTAATGCATATAAAATAACTCCAAACTTCCAATTCCCTTCTACTATACTAGAGCCCGCAACTGTTGAAGATATAAAAGATGGAATTCTTGCAAATGTTGAAATAACTATAAATCTTAATGGTTTTATTGGAAGTAATCCTCCAATATATACTAATAAGTCTTTTGGCGTACCTGGAATTAGGAATAATATTAACATTATATATTCTATTTTCTTAGAATTTTTAAATAATTTACTATTTTCTAGTTTCTTTATCTTTTCTTCACTACATACTCCATATACAAAACTTCTTCCTAATTTTCTTACTGTAAAAAATATTAATGCTGTAACCAAAAATACTGATATAAGTAAAAATACCAATCCTCCTATTGGTCCATAACACATTCCTGCTAATATTTCTATTGGCTCTCCTGGAAGTATTGGAAGTAATATTTGTACTGCCTGTAATCCTAACAAAATAAGCATTCCTGTAAATCCTGAAGATTGTATTTCTTGTTTAAAAGTTTCTCTTCCTTGAGGATCAAATAATTTTTTTGCCATTGGAAACAAATATATTGTTAAAGCAATTAATAAAAGAATTGCAATTATTAATATTACTATTTTTAATACTTTATATTTCTTTTTCTCTTCGTTACTCAAGATTCTATCTCCTTTTTATTGCTAAACTAGATAATATTATAGCATATAATATTAATATTGCAAATAATAGTAAGATTATTAATTAATTCTTAAGAATTCATATTATTTTTATAATTTATAAAAGAAAAACTAAATTCCAAAAAATTAGAATTTAGTTTCCCTTTTCGGCTATCTTTCTATATATTTATTTGACAAATCATCCATAATAATATTCACATCTAACATATTTAATAATATGTGTTTAATTGTAATTTTAACTTGTAACAAAACAAATAAATTGTGAATTGTTTATAATCCTTAATTTGTATTTGAATTATATATTTCTTTTTAAAATCCTAATATTTACATGTATATAGAAAGATAACCATAGGCTGTTTGTTTCTTTCACATTTACCTTATTGAATAACTTTATAAGCACCTATTTTTTATATATCTACATCAAATTCTATAGAATTTAATTTAGATATCTCAAAGTCTGTGTCTTGGATTTTTTGTTCTATTTCTTTGTATTCTTTTTCTATTTCGTTTGCATCAAAGTTAATTGTTTTACACTCGAAATAAGAGTTGTTTACTTCTGTAATTCTTCTTTTGCTATTTTTCTTTGTCATTAGAAAATCATATACCATTTTCATTTTTCTTAAATTACTATTATCAATAATAGCCTCTTGAATTGTTCTTCCATCTGGTAGTTTAAATGTATTATTTTTCTCATGTATTATTGATTTTATTTTTGTAAGTCTTTCTCTAGTATTTTTGTATTCTTCTAAAGCTTTTGTAAAGTTATCTTTGTAGTCTTCAATTATGTTTACAGTTCCGTTTAATTCTTGTGTTGAAACACTGTAAGCATTGTCCTTTACTTCGTAGCCTAGGGAAGAAAATTTTCTTTCCTCCTCTGCAGCAATACTCATAAGATTTGCTAAATTAGTTTTCATAGCTATTCCTCCTTTAATTTTAATATTTATTTTATTGTTTTTTTAAACTCATTTTATTTTCCTTTTCAAGTTGCTTTAAACTCTTTTTAGGTGTAGGTAAATCCTCTGGCATTGTTCCGCCTGCTTCTTTAATAGCATTTCTAACAATTTTTCCAATTTTATTATGGGTATCACAAGCTCTTTTCTCGTTATCTACTTTATCTCTTTTTAATCTTGCTTCAGTTTGTGTAATACGAAATAGATTTGCTGCAAGTTCTTCACTTCCCATATTATCTAAAATATCCTCTCTATATCTTAAGCCTTTTCTTTTTGCAATATCATCTGCTGTTTCTCCATTATATAAACCTTTATATCCACAATTATGGAATTTATCAAAATTCTTAACACCTGCATTTTTAGCTGCTTGATTAAGTGAGTAATTTCCTTTTCTAGTTAGATTTCTCTGATAAAATCTCTTTTCATCTTCTGTTAATAAACTATATTCTTTTTCACTAATTTCTTGTTTTCTAGTTTGAACTGCAAAATATGTTTGTGCAAGACTTATTACTTTTTTTCTTGGGTCACCATTTTGTGCAATTAAATAACAAGCATATCGAGTTAACTTATAATCTATTTGTTTTCTCTTAGCTCCAGAACCTATCTCTACCATTTTGTCGGCGTCGACAAAATGATAGGCCTCACTTATACCAGTGTTTTCACAAGCTTTTTTGGCTTTTTCTATTACATTGTTAAATTTTCTCCATTCTTTATAATCTAGAACTACTTGTAATTCTCTTGCATACCAAAATTCAATTCCATTTTCATCAACATGTTTTATATCCTCAAAAGTTTTATTAGTATAATTTTCTAGTTCTTTCATCTACATCATCTCCATTTTTATTTTACTATTATATTACATGTTAATAAATAAGTAAATGCAGCTTTAAAAATCTATTTACTACATTTAATCATTTAACCAAACTTTTTCAATTGTGGAAATATTAAGATTTATAATTTTATGAAATTCATCTGAATGTAAAAAATAATAATTTTTAAGTATTTTATGAATGTATAAATTTAATGGTGCGGATGAAGGGACTTGAACCCCCACGCCATAGGCACTGGTTCCTAAGTCTAGTTGCTTAAACCATACAAAACCAGAAAAAACCAAATTAACCTTTAAATTCCAATAAAAATAGTTGTTATTTATTTTTTACAATTATTATTAATTTTTTATATTATAACATGCAATTGGTTAATTTGTTAGAAAAAATTTAAAAAAATGTTAGAAATTTTTTAATATATTATTAAGTAAGCTACGACGAAAATATGAAAAAAATTGATTCCTCGCATTTAGTAAGAGGATTCAATTTTTTTTATCAAATAATTGGACTCAATTATTTGATACCTATAAAATTTTTTATTAAGCATTAATGAAAAATTTTACTTATATTAATACTTGCGTTAAGCAAGTATTAATATATTATGATAAATTTTTTAATGCAATTAAATAATTTATCATATAAAAGGGTTGTAGGGATTTTCCCTGCCACACATCAGAACACTTTTTTTAAAAAGTGTTCTAGTGTGTTAGAACACTTTTAATTTAGTGTTTATTTAGAATTGTCAAAGGAGGTTTTAATATGAGTTATGCTATTATAAGGAATACCAACTATAAGATAAAAAATCTAGCCGGAATTTATCGTCATAACGAGAGGAAAAATACAAATTATTCTAACAAAGATATTAATAAAAATAGTACAATTAAAAATTACTCTTTAAAAAAACCTAAGACTACTTATGAGAAATTATTTAAAATTATTAAAGAAGAATATAATTTAAAAGGTCAAATAAAATCTGTTAGCAATGTGGCTTGTGAATATATAATTACTTCTGATAAAGAATTTTTTGAGGATATTGGACAAGAAGAAACAAAAAGATTTTTTAAAACTGCTTATTCTTTTGTTTGTAATTATAAAAATTTAGGAGAACAATATATTTTATCTGCTAAAGTTCATATGGACGAAAAAACACCTCATATGCATATTGTTTTTATTCCTGTAATTCATACTAAAGATAAAAAAGGAAATAATATTGATAAAATTGCTTGTAGTATGTTTTGGAAAGGAAAAAATAGCTACAAAATATTACAAGATACATTTTATGACTATATGATTTCTAACGGTTTTAATTTAGAAAGAGGCAAAGAATCCGATAAAAAACATATATCAACAGAACATCTAAAAAATTTAACTCACTATGACCAAATAAAAAAAGAAATAGAAAATACTCCAATTAAACCAATAGAAACAAATTCTTTAGATGTAGCATTAAAAGAAAATAAAAAACTTGTTAATCATTGTAATAGATTACGTGAATATTGTATTACCTCTGCCCTTACTTATGAAAAATGTGATAATTATAAAAACGAAATAAATAACTTGAAAAAAGAAAATTCTAAACTAAAAAATAAAATTAAATTTTTAAAAGAAAAAATGATTTCAACTTTAAAAAGAATAAGTATTGTATTTAAAATCCCAGAAAAAATACTTATTGATTTTTTAGACAAAAATCGATAATTTCTTATACTATTCGCTTTATTAGGGATATATGTATAAAAAAATAATTGTACAATAATATCTATAATAAAGCGAATAGGTGATAGTTATGAAAATAAACAAATATAATAATTTTAAGAATGTTTCTGGAAGTGTATTAAGAGATTTAAGGCAAAAGGCAAATATTTCTCAACAAGAATTAGCTCAAAAACTTCAATTAGAAGGTATTAATTTAACAGCAAAAGAAATTTCAAAAATTGAAACTAATAACAGATTAGTACAAGATTTTGAATTATTTGCTTTTGCAAAAATTTTTAATGTGTCTACAGATATTTTTAATTCAAAGAACGGTTAATTTTAGTCGTTTTTATTTTTATTAATATCTATCATCATCTTTACACCCTCACAAAATCCTATTTTGAAAAACTTTTCATTATCATAAGATTGTATTAGACCTTCCCTATCTACATATTCTTCTAAGGCATCTAAAATATCTTCTCTGCAATTTTTAAAATGTGGTGGAAGATTTTTTATTATCTCTTGAAATCTCCCGTATGTCATAGTGTTCTCTGTCTTTATTTTTTCTAATTCTTCACTTTTTGGCTCTAATTTATATATTTCATCCTCTTTCTGCTCAAATATGCTATTTAGTATATCATCACTTATATATCTTTTTATTTCTTCTATCTTTACCATATTTCTCTCCTTTCTGATTTTAATCATATCTCTAATAAAGAGATATTGTCAATAGATTTTTATAAAATTTTATTAATACTTTTCTATGTTTACAAATAAAAAGGTATCCTAAATCTAGGACACCTATATCTATAATTCATTTTCTTGCTCTTTACTATTATATGATTTAAAAGCATTTGAATTTTTATCTTTTGATTTATAACTCCTTCTTATTAAATCTGCTCTTAATCTTTCTATCTGCTCATCTGTTAAACTTTTAAATCCAGCATTTTCATAGTCATCTCCAACTACAATACAGTCACCTGCTATATAATCATAATCAAATATAATATTGGGTTTTAAATTCAAAATTTTTCCTTCTTCATTGCAAATTATTAAAGCGTCTTGATATGGTATTACTTCTATTAGTCCTCCCACCAATTTTTGCTTTTCCTCTAAAGTATCTTTTATTTGAGTTAAAATTGGCAATTCATCAACTCTTTTTAATAAAACTTTTAATCTTTCTTCATTTTCTTGTTCCAAACCTACTTCACTCCTTTATTTATTTCATATATAACTAATTTTCCATTAATATTTTTATATAAAATTATATCTTGTAAAATTCTTTGAGCCTTTAATTTCTTTATTTCTTTAAAAACTTTACACTCATTTGTTACTAAAAATATATTTACATCTTTATGTATTACCTTTAAATGTTTTTTTAACTCTTCTTTTCCTTTATTTAAATATTTATTTGAAATATCAAAAACCATCTTTGGTATATAATTTTTATCCGTTATTATCATAATTGAATATAATTTACTATTATCAATATTATTAATTATACCTACAATATCTCTATGCCTTTTTATTTGAAATTTTTTTAATCCTTTTTCTTCTATTCTCTTTTGATTTATTTTACTTAGTTGTTTTATTTTTTGATTCTTTATTAATTTAATATTTCCATTTTCAATACCAATAAAAACATATTCTTTTTCTCCTAATATAAAATGCCCTCTAAAACCGTTTATTTTACTATGAAAAACTCTTGTCAATCTAATATCATTATTTAATATTCTTATTGCCTTATTTCTATTATATCGTACGATATAATAACCATTTGCTTTTAACTTCTTCATATGTTCTTTTAGTAGATTTATTCCTCTCTCATCTTGTCTTATTCCTCTTATATCATGTTTAAATACTCTTATTAAATATGGAATTTTAGAATTTACTATTTCATCTCCTATAATAGTATTTCTTTTCATATATAGTATTCTAAAAGTTTCATACTTACTATCTCTAAATATCTGAGATAACTCTGCCATTTTTCCTTTATTATTCATTTGTATATAGTTAGCATTTATATATCCATTGTTCTTTATTCTTTTACTTAGAAATGGTTTTATTACTCTTATTTCCTTCAACATTTTTAACACTCCTATATTTTGAATTTTTTAATTTTATCTATTGTTTCACATATCAAATCTTGCTTTAAATCTTCTTTTAGTTCTCCATTTACAAATGAATATGTATGTATCAATTTTTTATATTTATCTAGTAATTTACATACAGCCTCATCTTCTCCATTTTTTGCGTCCACTAATATAACTTTTAATTCTTTATTATTCATTTAATCCCTCCAGATTTTCTTTGAAATGCTCTATTGCTTTACGCTTTAATTTCTTTACATTACTTTGACTAGTTTTTAAAATATTTGACACTTCTTTGATTGTTAGTTCTTCTACTGCTGTTAAATACAATACTTGTTTTTCTTTCAAAGGTACTTTTTTCATAGCTTTGTAATATTCAGGATTAGAAAAGGCATTTTCTGGACAATTACAATTAACATCAATATCATGAAAGTCGTTATTATAATTATCCAGATATTTTTTATAAGAAATTTTACAAACATTCCTTTCGTTAAGCTCTTCTTCTTTAACTCTTTTGTTATAATAATTTCTTTTTTCCTTTGCGTGTCCTCGTATAGTTTTCTTTAGATAACTTGACAGTCTTTTTTCTAAATCATTTTCCATACAATTCCCCCTATTTTTATTTGAAAGTACTTTCTAGAAATAAAATAACATGAAAATAAAAAACTGATTTAAAAAACAAAAAAAGTATTAATTAAAACAAATTTATATTAAAAAAACTAAAAAAAATAACTTTTAGATCATTTCTAAAAGTTATTAATATTGTTTGTTTTTTATTTTTATATTTTGACTACAAATTCTTTTAATCTGGTTGTTTTCATATCCCAATATTTTGTTTTCACTATATCTTTTGCTTCTTCTTCGCTAACTTTTAATTTATCAAATATTTCTGTTAATCTCTCTTTTGATTTTACTAATTCTTTTGTTAATATACATTTTCTTGCTGTTGGTCTATGTGTATTATCTGATATTCCTAAAAATATTCCATAATATAAATTATTTTCTTTTGAGTGTAAATCTATTTCTATTTGAAATTTATCTAATCCCGGATTACTAATTGCATTTGTTAAACATATAAAGGCTGTATTATAGTTACTTTCCAAAACTCCTGTATATTCTTGTTTATATTTTCCTTTTGATAATCCATTTTTCATTAATACACTATTTATATGTTCTTTTTCTTTTATTTCAATACTAGAAATAATTAGACCATTTTTACTAATATAATATAAATATAATAAATTACTGTTAAAAGGATTTATATTTATGTCTTTTTCTATCCCTTGCATTTCTTTCATACAAATATCGTTTAAATCTATATTTAAAGCATTGCAAATCTCCATTGCGGTTATTATATCTATTACAATTTCTCCTGTTTCATATCTCGCTACTGTTGTCTTACTCTTTCCTATTATATTTCCTAACTCTTCAATACTAACATTTTGTGCTTTTCTATATTCTCTTATTTTATTTCCTAAATCTACTATGTCTATTTCATACATATTAAATTCTCCTTACAATATATTTTGCACGTTGTTTATGTTTACATAAATATTTTAGCATATATATGCATATTTTTCAATGTTTTTTGACATTTTTTTACAGTTTTGTTATAATTAATTTGTACTAATCAAAATTATGGTACATAGGGAAATTCACGAAAGTGATACTTTAATTCCCTTAAAATAGCATATTTAATGCTTGAAGATAAACATTTTGACCTTTCTCCTCTGCATTAAGTATGCTTGGGGATTAATTATAGCCTATACATTTCCTTGTATTTGTCTAATATTGGTTAATATGTTTATCTTTTTACTATGATTAATATTAGTACAAATTACAAAGGAAAGGGGGGCGTTGTCATTGACAATAAACTTTCGGCGATGGTTGTGCGTAAATCATAATTATTGTAATAAAATTTCCCTGAAGGAAGTCTTACAAGTTAGGACTTCCTTTCTTTTATTTGACAAAACCTATCATATCATGCTAAAATACTTATAGGGAAATTTTACCGAGGGCATTTTGTCATAGACAGCTCTCATAAGATTTTTAAAAAGCCACTTTCAAGTAAAACTTGATTGTGGCTTTTTATTGTTGCATAAAAATCAACAAATTTATGAATTTATTATATTTCTACTATTATTTAATTAATAAAGTAAATTATTTATTAATTTTTGTTTCTTCTGATGCACTTTTTAATAAAAATATTTAAAATTCTTTATTTTTTAGCTATCTTATTTCGTGTTACGCACCATTTTACTTTTTTGACTCTATTTCTTTTACTTGCTAATATATTATTAGTTCAAGAAAAGGAGCGTATGTATATGTTAGAAGAAAATAATAAAAATGAAATTAATATAAGAAAAATAGATAACTTTCTAAATATTACTCTTTCTAAATTAGGTTTTAATCTTGCTAATTTAGGTACAAGATATTTAAGAGAAATTGTTAAACTTGCTTATCTTAATAATGATTATGATTTAAAATACAAGGATTTATGTAATGAATTAAGTAAAAAATTAAATGTTAGTTTTAAAAAAATAGATAGTAACATTTATAGTTCTATTAATTCTATAAACATTACTATCACTAAAAATAATTTTAAAGATATTTTTAATATTGACTTTGACTATTTTTACATTTCTCCCAAAAAATTCACTATACTATTATTAAATCTTTTATATGATAATTTGTAAAAATACTTTCTTTGCACAATTTTTTTGACATTCCTGCTTCTCTGAACTAACTAAAATGCAGTTTAGATAACAGATATCACATCACTTTACTGCAAGGCACATACGGAAGGTACCACCGCTAGCATTTCCATAGTAGATGTCAAAGAAAAATATTCCTGCACCGGAACTATTGTAGCTACAGTACCCACCACGTGCGAAAAATGGATTGTCCGAATTCACAAAATTCGCACGGTCACCATGCCATCCCCTTGTTTCATATGTGGCATCTCCTGGCTTGTATCCTGTTTCTTCCGAGTCTTCTGTATACGCAGTTGAAAATTCATCACTTGAACCATCTGCAAATGAACTCCCATTTGATAATGAACTTCCTCCGTTATAATATGCTGGAACATATTCAGAAGCTCCTCCTCTTAAGTCATATATTCCTGTTTCATTTCCTGTACTACTTTGGTCTTTATTGTCTATAATGCTTCCCATCGCTGTTATATAATTTTGGTCATTCATTCCTATTTCTGTTCCATTTCTTCCATATTTACTTTCTGTTAAGTATGCTACTGCTCCCCATTCACTATTTTTTAACATATGACTATTTAAACTTGTGGAATACGCTTTCGCATAATTAAACATATTTTCCATTGTATTATTCGCCCAAATTAGTACATTTGGTTGTACCATTATAGTTGTTCCACTTCCACTACTACTTGAAGTTGCGTTGCTTCTTGCTGTTTCATATTTTCCTACCCATATTCCTGTAAGTTCATTTCTCCATCCTCCTAAATCTACATTCGATGTAAATGCTGGATGTATTATATAATCTGTTTCTTTGTTTAATGTACTATCATCTGCATACTTACATACTGTTCCATCTGCTGCTATATTACTTGTCCCTTTTAAGAATTTTACATCTATTGTTCCTCCTGCACTTATATCCCCCGGATTATTATATGTTATTTTATACGCATATCTTGGTATCCATACAAAGTAACTTTCTACTCCATCTATCGTTACTTTTGCATTTGCCCATTTACTTTCTGTATTATCTTCTGTTCCTTCTCCTGCTACATAATCATAACTTGATGTAGAATTATTTGTATCCCAATTTCCAGTTTGCTCATTATAAGTTACAAGTTCCATATTTTCTTTTATTGCTGGCGTATTTACTCCCTTCTCTTCATTCCATTGTCCTCCTGATATTCCATTCATATAATCTTCATAACTATCTAATATACTTTGCTCCTCTTTTGCTGCATTTTCTGTTTCACTCTTTGCTTTTTGTGCTTGTGTAAGTATTCCATTTTCTCCTGTTAACATTGCAATCGATACTCCCGCTAATATTAGAAGTACTATAATTGTTATTACTAATGCAATCAAAGTTATAGCTTTGTTATTTTCTTTCTTTTCTACTTTTATTTTGTTTTTCACTTTCATTTTTTTATATTCCTCCTCTTTAGTTCTATTATTTTCCATTTCTTATTATTTATTCATATGTTTTTATTTGAATAATAATAAACGTTCGTGTTTTATGTATATTTTTCGTATATTATACAAATATATTTTATACTAAGGTATAGTATTTGTAAATACCTTAATCAAAATAATTGTAATTATTTTATAAAAATTTATTTATTAAATAAATTATCTGATATATTATTTTTTAACATCTTTATACTTTTTGTAAAAATATTTCCTTTTATATCTTTAGGGAACTTTTAAATAATATTCCCTATTATTAATAATCTATGATATAATCCTCTTGTCGTAGGTTATTAATAATATAAGAAAGGAGGATTTATTGGTAACAGGTAGCCTACAAACAAAAGGAATTTTTTATTATATTGTTTTAAATATGTATCCTAATGGAAAGCGTGAGCAAAAATGGATACCTACAAAACTACTAGCAAATAATAAAGTAAATGAAATAAAAGCTCAAAAACTACTAGCTGATATACGAGTTGAATATAACAAAAATTCTTATATTTCAAGTAAAATAACTGCTGAGGAATTATTAAAAGAAAGAAAAGAATTAAATAAGCTTATTCCTAATAATCAAAATTCAAATAATTTAAAAACAAGTAATGTCGTTTTAAGTAATAGTGAATTAACAAGTGAAGAGGAATTAATAATTACTAAATGTTTATCCAGTTGGTATGATATGCCAAAACAAGATATGATAAATTCTTTAGTAACTATAATTCAAGAAAATCCTAATATCAATTTAATAAGAAAAATTATTACAGAATTAGCAAACAAACTATCTAATGACCCTCAAGAACAAAGACTAAAGAAAATGGGACGTTATCGCGATATGTTATTTAGCGACTATATAAAAGAGTGGCTTAATTCTGTAAAAAATAAAGTTGAAGCAAGTACATACAAAGGATATCACGACTATGTAAATGGTCGAATGATTCCTTATTTTGAAAACGAAGAATTACTTTTAAGAGATGTTACCTTAGCAGATATTTATAATTACATTGAATACCTTTTTAGTGAGGGATTAAAACCAAATACAGTAAAACATCAAAGGTCTATTCTATCTTGTGTATTAAAAAGAGCTGTAAGTCAAGAATTATTTGAATATAATTTTATTAGTAAATTAGAACCTATAAAATCAGACAACTATATAGCAAACTTCTATAAACATGATGAATTGTTACACTTATTTGAAGTCGTAAAAGAAACACCAATAAGACTAGAAGTAATAATCGCTGCAGTTTATGGATTAAGAAGAGAAGAAGTTTTAGGTCTAAAATGGGATTGTATAGATTTTGAAAATAAGACTCTTACTATAAAACATACTGTTCAAAGATTTAAAGTAAATGGCAAGACTCAATTTGTTTTCAAAGATAAAACAAAATCAGCATCATCTTATCGTACATTACCTTTATTTGATTTTATTGAAACTTTACTATTAGAATACAAAAAAATATATGCCGAATATAAGAAACTATTTGGAAAATCTTATAATACTAACTATCAAGAATACATTTGTTTAATGCCAAATGGTGAACTTATGAAACCAGGATATTTAACTCATACATTTTCAAAAATATTAGAAGATAATAATTTAAAACGTATAAGGTTACATGATTTAAGACACTCTTGTGCAACATTACTAATCCAAAATAAAGTTCCTATAAAAGATATTCAAATTTGGCTTGGACATTCAGATATACAAACAACTATGATATATACTCATATGGACGAAACAAACAAGGAAGTATCAGCGAAAGTATTAATAAATAAATTCCAATATATTTTAGAAAATAAAAAATCCCAAATTTATCAAATGGGTAATCAAGCATTAAATAATCTTTATGAAGATACAAGTTTTGCTGAAAAAGAAAAAGTTGTTGCAATCGCCCAAAATTAACAACAACTAATTTTAAAAATTCTAAAAAGTGTTAGAAAATTATTAAATTTTTGTTAGAATTTTTTTGGTGCGGACGAAGGGACTTGAACCCCCACACCATTGGTACTAGTTCCTAAGACTAGCGCGTCTACCAGTTCCGCCACGTCCGCATATTCAATTTTTTTATTTATCTGTGTTTTTTTACACTGGTTCCTAAGACCAGCGCGTCTACCAGTTCCGCCACATCCGCATATAAAAATAATATTTAACTGACAATATTTATATTAGCACAAAAGCATATACTTTGTCAAGGATTTTTTAGAAAATTTTAGAAGGCAAAATATAAAATAAGCCCACCTATTATTGCTATCAAGAAACCTAATATTTTTAAACCACTAGAACCTTCATTTTGATCACCAAATCCAAAAAACTTCTTTGTAATTAATCTTGCATCAAATATTAAAATTACTCCTGCAAGTACCATAATAACTGCTATTAAAGTAATAATTGCTCTTAACATTTTATCTACATCCTTTTTTATTTCTTCTATATAAATATACTATTTTCCCTGTAAAAAGTCAATAACTGACGGCATCTTACAAAGGAAAATAGTATTATTTTTCATTTATTATTTTTAGTGCCGTTTTTTGACCCATCCCAAAAACAGCTTTTTTATATTTCAATTCTTTTTGTGAATTTATCTCTTATTAAATCTTTTAACAACTTGTTCTTTTCTTTTTCTAACTTTGGATCATCTAACAATATCTTTGTTGCTACACTTTGTACCATTTTTAATATATCTACATCTTGGAATAAATTTGCTATCTTAAATTCTGGAAGTCCATGTTGCATTGTTCCAAAGAAATCTCCTGAGCCTCTTAATTCTAAGTCTTTTTCAGAGATTACAAATCCATCATTTGTCTCACACATTACTTTCATTCTCTTTCGTACAGTATCGCTTTTTCCTTCAAATTTTAGAATACAATATGATTGGTAATCTCCTCTTCCTACTCTTCCTCTTAATTGATGTAATTGTGCTAGTCCAAATCTTTCTGCATTTTCTATTACCATTATATTACTATTTGGAACGTCTACACCAACTTCTATTACTGTTGTAGATATTAATATATCTATCTCATGGTTTTTAAATCTTTCCATTATACTGTCTTTTTCTTTTGGTTTCATTTTTCCGTGTATGTACTCAACTCTATATTCTGGAAATACTTCTTTACTATATGTCTCATATATTTTTTCTACTGATTTTAAGTCCATTTCTTCATTTTCTTCTACTAATGGACACACAATATATGCTTGTCTTCCTTCTTCTATTTGTTTTTTTATAAATGCATTTACTCTATTAGTCATATTCTTATTTACTGCAAATGTTTCTATTTTCTTTCTATTTGGTGGTAATTCATCTATTATTGATATATCCAAATCTCCATATAGTATTAATGCTAAAGTTCTTGGTATTGGTGTTGCTGTCATTACTAATACGTCTGGATTTTCTCCTTTTTCTGCAATTTTTGTTCTTTGTTTTACGCCAAATCTATGTTGCTCATCTGTTACAACTAGTCCTAAGTTTTTAAATATTACATTGTCTTCTATTAATGCATGTGTTCCTATTAATATATCTATTTCGCCATTTTTTAATCTTTCCAATATATCTTCTTTTTTCTTTTTTGTTATTCCTGATATTAACAGTTCACATCTAATTCCTAATTTTCCTAATATATTATTAAAATTTTCTAAATGTTGAGTAGCAAGGATTGCTGTTGGTGCCATTATCGCTGCTTGATATCCTGATTTTACTGCTTTATATGCAGCACACATTGCGACTACCGTTTTTCCAGAACCTACATCTCCTTGTAATAATCTATTCATATTTTTAGTACTTTCCATATCATTATCAATTTCTTCTAACACTCTTAGCTGTGCTTTTGTTAATTTAAATGGTAATGTATTTATTACATCTGACATTTTAGCATCTTTAGAAAACTCTATTCCTTTTATATCATTATTATAGCTATTTTTTAATTCTAGAAGTGCTAGTTGTACTGATAATAATTCTTCAAATACTAATCTTTTTCTTGCAATATTAAAATCTTTGAATTCATCAGGAAAATGAATATGTTTAGTTGCATTATTTATATCTTCTAAGTTATATTCTTTTAATAAATAATCTGGAAGTGTTTCTGGTAAGTTTCCATATACTTCTTTTATCCCTGCTTCCATAATCTTTCTTAATTGATTTTGTGAAAGCTTATATGTTAATGGATATATTGGAATAATTCTTCCTGTATTTTTTGTATTTTCTTCTTTATCAAATACAGGTGAATTGAATGTTACTTTACCTGTTTTTCTACTTACTTTTCCAAAAAACTTATATTTATGTCCTACAACAAACTGATCTTTTAAATATGGTTGGTTAAACCATGTAATTAAACAAGAGTCTGTTTCATCTCTAACTAGTAGTCTTTGCATAGTTTTTCCTTTTAAACGTATATTATTTAGTTTGCTACACACAACCGCTTCTATTAAAACCTCTTCACCATCCACGCAATCACACAAGTATTTAGGCTTACTTCTATCTTCATATGTTCTTGGATAATATGTAATTAAATCTTTTAGTGTAAATATTCCGAAGTTTATTTAAAAGTAGAACTCTATTTGGTCCTACTCCTTTTATATATTTTACATCTTTATTTAAATCTATCATAATTGCTCCTTTTATGGATTTTTACAATTGTATTTTTGTTTTATCTTATTACTTCTCAACTTTATTTTCTTTGATATTTCTATTTATTCTATTTTTATTAATTTAAAATCTACTCCATCTGCACTTACTAATTTGAAATTAATTCCAAAATGTTCTCCTTCTACCGCTTCTTTTATTGATGTACTATGTAAGTGACCATAATAACATTTTTTTATATTATATTTCATAAGAATTCTTAACATATCATTTAATTCGTTATTTAATAGACTTGCCTTTGTTATTGGTGGATAATGAGTAAATGCAATAAATTCTTTGTCTTCTCCATATTTTTTTATTCCATCTTGGATAGATAATTCTAATCTTAATGCTTCTCTTTTAAATAATCGTATATCTTCCGCTTCTTCTGAAATACTCCACCCTCTTGCTCCTACTATTACTTTTCCTTCAAATTCATAAGAATTATTATAAAGAAAATCTATATCTTTAAAATTATTTTCTTCTAGAAATTCTCTCATTTTATTTAAAGTAGCCCACCAATAATCATGGTTACCTTTAAGTAGTAATTTCTTTCCTGGTAATTCATTTAAATATCTAAAATCTTCATCTGTATCTTTTAAATATGTAGCCCATGAAAAATCTCCTGGTATTACTACCAAGTCTTCATTTCTTACTTTTTCTAGCCAATCTTTTTTTATTTTTTCTTCATGTCCACTCCAATTTTCTCCAAATACACTCATTGGCTTATTTTCTTTAAAAGACAAATGTAAATCCCCAATTGTATAAATCATTTACTACTCTCCTAATAATTCATTTCTTTGTTCTTTTATATCTTCACTTAATTTCTTTCCACAAAAGTTACAACGGTCTAGTTCTTTTGCGCACTTATCACATATATCAGCTCTCATACTTGAGTCTTCAAATTCTGCTCCACATATTGCGCATGTATGCTTAACCAAATCTCTTGTTGCCATGTGTAATACTGAATCACAATATTCATCTCCAAATACTTCTTTAGCTTTTGCCTCTTTGTTGTTTCTATTACTAAAACTAAATACCATTACACCTGCAACAATTACTATAATTATACCAATTATAAGAATTAACCATTTTTTATAAAATCCTTTTTTATAATCTATATTATCTTCTTGTTTAATTTCTTTTACTTCTTTTTGTTCTTTTACTTTTTCTACCTTTTCTTCTTTATTATCATTATTTTCTTTTTCTCCCATTATATTTTCCTTTCTTTGGTTAATTTCAGTTAATTTTTAAATTTGGAACGGCATTTAATTCTAGTCCGTCTTTTTTTCCATTTATAAAGTTATAATACCCTGCACTTGCTATCATTGCTGCATTATCTGTACATAGTTTTAAGTCTGGCATATATACTTTTATTCCTTCTTTTTCTAACTCTTTAAAAGCTTCTCTTATATATGAGTTTGCAGATACTCCTCCTGCTAAACTAATTTTTTTCATACCTGTAATCTTTATTGCTCTTTTTACATGTTCCATTAAAGTGTCTGTTACATTTTTTTCAAAACTTGCACATAAATCTGCTTTATTTATATTAGGCTCCTTATGATGTAAGTTTATTACTGCTGTTTTTATTCCACTGAAACTAAAATCTAATGTTTCTTCTGCAAAATGTGTTTTTGGAAGTTCAATACTTGGCTTTCCTTCTTTTGCTAGTTTATCTACTTTTGGTCCTCCTGGATACCCAAGTCCTACTACTCTTGCAACTTTATCAAATGCTTCTCCTATTGCATCATCTCTAGTCTTACCTAAAACTTCAAATTTAGTATAATCTTTTACATGTATTATTTGTGTGTTTCCTCCTGACATCATTACACATAAAAATGGTGGCTCTAATTCTTTATATGTTAAATAATTTGCTGCAATATGACCTTCTATATGATTTACTCCAACTAGCGGTATATTATTTGCAAAAGAAATTGCTTTTGCATAAGATAAGCCAACTAGTAATGCCCCAACTAGTCCTGGTCCATATGTTGGTGTTATTGCTGAAATTTCAGATAAGCTAACATTAGCATCATCCATTGCTTTTTTATACACTCTTGATATTGCTTCTATATGATTTCTTGATGCTATTTCTGGAACTACTCCGCCATATTTTTCATGTATAGGTATTTGTGTATCTATTACATTTGATAATATTTCTCTTCCATTTTTTACTATCGCAACTGATGTTTCATCACAACTTGATTCAATTCCGCATTGTTAGAATGTCTTTACTCATTTTTCTTCCTTTCTATACTAATACAGGCTTTAAACACCAAAAAGCATCTAAAACCTGTCTAAAACTTTTATAATATAAAACTACATATACTCATTATTCTATTTGCAAGCCATACTATTGCTGGTGATATTATTCTTCCTGCTATTCCTGTTATCCATATTACTATAAATACTATATAGAATATTTGCTCATTATTCATAAACCATTGTTTAGCCTTATATGGTAAAAATGGCATAATGATTTTTGAACCATCTAATGGTGGCAATGGTATTAAGTTAAATACTCCTAAACCTACATTTGTTACAATTGTTGATTGTATCATCGCCATTATTATAACTCCTACTGTAGAACTTAAGAAAGTTACTCCTGCATATTTTTCTATCACATAATATATAATTCCAAATACAAACGCAAGAATAATATTCATTAGAGGTCCAGCTGCTGATACTATTGCTTCTCCCTTTTCCATTGAGATTTTTCTTGTATAATTACTTGGATTTACATGTACTGGCTTTCCCCAACCAATACCAACAAATACTAGCATTAATGTTCCTATTGGATCTAAATGTGCAAATGGATTTAAACTTAATCTTCCTTCATTTTTTGCAGTATTATCTCCTAACCAATATGCTGTTATACCATGTGCAAATTCATGGAATGTAATTGCAATTAGTACTCCCGGAAGTCCTAGTAATGTTAAAAATAATTCTCCAGGAGTAGCCAAAAGACTAACTACTGATATTAATACTAATATTACAATTACAATATATAAAGTTCTTCTATCAAATGAAAAATTAAACATATTTACTCCTTTGTATCCACCTTTTATTTTTTACCAATTGTCTTTCTATGAAACTATATTAGTTCTATTTTTCTATTGGTTTCATTGTTGGGAACAATAATACATCTCTTATTGATGCAGAGTCTGTTAAAAGCATTACAAGTCTATCTATTCCTATTCCTTCTCCTCCTGTTGGTGGTAATCCATATTCAAGAGCTGTAACAAAGTCTTCATCCATCATTCCAGCTTCATCATCACCATTTTCTCTTGCTCTTATTTCTTCTTTAAATCTCTCATATTGGTCTATTGGGTCATTTAATTCTGAGAATGCATTTCCATATTCACGTCCACCAATAAATGCTTCAAATCTTTGTGTTAAACGAGGATCATTTTTACATTTTTTAGCAAGTGGTGATATTTCTATTGGATAATCATATATAAATGTTGGTTGTACTAATGTTTTTTCTACATATTCATCAAAGAACAAGCTAATTACATTTCCTCTTGTTTCTTTTCCTTTTGGAATCTCAATATTTCTTTCTTTTGCTAATTTAACTGCTTCTTCATCAGTTTCAATAGTATTAAAGTCAACACCTGTTACTTCTTTTATACTATCTATCATACTAATTCTTTTCCATTTTCCACCAAGTTCTATTTCTGTTCCTTGATATGTTATTTTAGTTGTTCCACAAACTTTCATTGCACATCTTTGGAATATTTCTTCTGTTATATCCATCATATCGTGATAATCTTGGTATGCTGAATAAAACTCAATTGAAGTAAATTCTGGATTATGTCTTATATCCATACCTTCATTTCTAAATATTCTTCCTATTTCATATACTTTATCATATCCACCAACTATTAATCTTTTTAAGTTTAATTCTGTTGCTATTCTTAGATACATATCTATATCTAATGTATTATGATGTGTTACAAATGGTCTTGCTGTTGCTCCACCTGATATTGTATTTAATATTGGTGTTTCTACTTCCAAATATCCTTTTTCATTTAAGATATTTCTTATTTCATTTATTATTTGTGTTCTTTTAATAAATGTTTCTTTTACTTCTGGATTCATTATTAAATCTACATATCTTTGTCTATATCTTAAATCTACATCTTTTAGTCCATGGAATTTTTCTGGAAGTGGTCTTAATGATTTAGATAGTAATGTTACTTCTTTTGCATGTACTGATATTTCTCCTGTTCTTGTTTTAAATACAAAACCAGTAATTCCTATTATATCTCCTATATCAAATGCTTTAAATGCTTTATAACTTTCTTCTCCTAAATCATTTATACTTACATAACTTTGGATTTTTTCATCGCTATCTAATATTGTACAAAATGATGCTTTTCCCATTATTCTTTTTGCTATCATTCTTCCTGCTACTGTTACATCTTTTTCTTCAAATTTTTCATAATTTGCTTTTATTTCTCCTGCTGTATTTGTTCTATTAAATTTTGTTATTTCATATGGGTCTTTTCCTTCTTTTTGTAACTCAGCTAATTTTTCTCTTCTTATTTGCATTAAACGATTCATATCTAATTCTTCTGTTTCATTTCCGTTTTTGTTTTCTGACATTAATATCTCTCCTTTTCTCATAACTTACTCTGCTATTATACCTTATTTTTCCATAAAAGTAAAGAAGAACTAAGAGTTTTTATGAATTAGTTAAAAACAAATTTAAAAACACTAAAGTTCTAATTCTTACGTTTTATCAATTTTCCTTATCATAAATATGTACAAATGCATGCATTCTTTTGTTCTTCACTATAATTTTTTGACATAATTAAAAGCCTTCCAAATTTATTTTGCTTTGCATCTATGTTACTCTCACTTTAGAAGGCTTCAATTCTTTTTAGTTTATCATTTAAATTTTTTATTTTGAATCATAAAAACACTTCTTTTACCTTTCCAAGTGAACCACCAATCACCTAAAGGATTGTAGATTTTACGCTTCCATTTTATAAATAGCTTTAGAATTCATCTTATAAATACAAAATTGGTCGGAAAGAATAGTATTCAGCTAAATCGTCTTTACTCATATCAAAACGAGTACTTGCCATAAGTGTAGTACTATTGTACCTACCTCCCCTAAAAACGCATGGGAAGCTACTTTTTGATGTTTCTGTTGACCATTCAACATAATTACTTGCCATATCATATATATTGCATACTACATCTTGTGTATCTAAATTATTTGTCCCTTTTGTTGCTAGATTAGTTCTCTTTAAACTATGTTGTTGTGAATAATCTGTATTTTCTGTACATTTTTGTATAAATACTAAAGCTGTATCCCAAGCATAGCTATTTACTAGGTCACTTGTAAAGTTATCATTGTTATTATACATTTCTTGACTTAAACTTGCTGCTTGTGGCTGCGTTACTTTACCATAAACTGAGTAACTTCCATCTTCGATTACTTTATTACTATTTTTTCTTGCTTCATATCTCCCTATATAAAATCCCCCTGTTCCATCTGAACCTGCTTTTTCTAAAAAATCAGTTATATCTTTTGCTGGTGTGTTTCCATATGTTGAGCTTTCTAATTCTTGGCAAGAATCTTTATTATATTCAATTATATCCTTATCTCCTTGTGCCGTTTCTGTTCCACCGCTTGCAAAAGTATATCTATCTAAATTAATTGTTTTTTCTCCTCTACTTGTTTTTATTGTTCCTGTTGGTATCCATACAAATTGACTTCCTTCTGTTTTTGAACCTTCTCCGTTTGCATTTACATCTTCTATTACTATTCCCTTTTCTACATTATATTCTTCTATTTTTATATTATCATCTGGTAGCACCACCTTAAATCCTGCTGGTACTTTTAATGTATTTCCATAATTATCTTCTACTGTTGTATTTTCTGTCATTGGTTGTTCAATTACATCTGCCAATGTAACTTCTTTTTTCTCAATTAAAAATTGTTGTGAAGTTGATGTTATATCTCCGTTAACTATTCTTATACTATAATTTCCAGGTTCAGTTACTGTAAACTCTAAATCTTCACTAGTTGACCAATAATTTTGTCCTTCTTTTTGATATTTTACTTGCCATTTATCTATATAGCCATCATATTGTATGTTAGATACTTTTACCTTCCAAGTATTATTTTCATCTTCATCAACAGTAACATCAAATGATGGAATTTTTCCTTTATTTCTATCACTATATTCCACATTATATAATCCTTCTGGTAATTGGCCTAATGTATAATAAGTTACTCCTTCATATTCTAAACCCTCACGGCTTACTACACTTCTTTTTTCTACATTAACATAGAATTCTCCATCTACTCCATCTATTCCTAACCCTTTGATTGTTGCTTGGTCATAATATCTATAGCCTGTGCTATCTGTTATTCCGGAAGCCCCACTTGTAAAAACATTATTTGCTTGTTGCTTATCTGTATCTAAACCTTTTCCAAGATTTAATACATCCTCTCCATTATTATATCTATCATATAAATCATTTACCTCTGTTTGCATAACCTTCATTTCAGTTGTAAATCTTTCTAATTTAGACTGTTTTATAAATTCTATTCCACTATAAGTTCCAATTGATGCTAAGATTATAAGTACTGCTATGGTTATTACTAAACTTACTAAAGTTATTCCATTATTTTTCTCTCTTTTCATTAGTTCCTCCTATAAATAAACTAGCTTGTCCTTATGTAAAAACAAAGCTAGCAAAAATATTATGGCTGGGGTACTGTGATTCGAACACAGGAATGTCGGAACCAGAATCCGATGCCTTACCACTTGGCGATACCCCAATGTTTACTTTCATATTATAACAGATAAATTTTAAATTATAAATACTTTTTTCAAAAAAAATAAAAATCCACCAACTTATCTAGAAAATTTTTATTGCTTTATTTATTATTTCTTTGATATTTAAGAAACTAAAAAACCACTCTTCAAATATCTATTTCGAAATATTAACATTACTTAAGTTTTGCTTCAGGCTTTGCTAAAGACTTTATTAAAAATAGAGGTATTATCTACCAATTAGGTAATAATTCCTCTATTTTTCATATTTTTACTTCTTATATTTTTTTACAATACTATTCAAAAACTTGGAATTCTTCTATCTTATTTCCTCTTAAAAAATCATTTATTTTCATTCTTTTAGCATTTTCTCCTTGTATTTCTAATACCTTTATAATTCCATCTTTAGCTTTTATAAATAATCCCTCTTTTGGGTTTGATACTAAAACTGTTCCATCTCTTAAAGGACTATTGTTTCCAAACATTATCTCATTACTTTTCGCAATATCTACTTTCCAGAATTTTATTTTCTTGCCATCTAAAAATGTATATGCTCCCATAATAGGATTTAAACCTCTAACTAAATTTTTTATCTCTTTAGCTGTTTTTTTATCCCAGTCTATTTTAGCCATTTGCTTATCTAGCATTGGTGCAACCGTAAAATCTTCTCCTTGTTTTATTCTTTTAGCTGTTCCATTTTCAATCTCTTTTAAAGTTTTTACTAAAAGTTCTCCACCAACTTTAGCTAGTCTATCCCATAATTCACCAGTTGTTTCATCTTCACCAATTTCAACTTTTTCTTTTAAAATCATATCTCCTGTGTCCATACCTGCATCCATATACATAGTAGTAATACCTGTTTCCTTATCACCATTTAATACTGCCCATTGTATTGGAGCAGCTCCTCTATATTTAGGAAGAAGTGAACCATGAACATTAATACATCCAAGTTTTGGAATGTCTAAAATTTCTTTTGGTAATATTTTTCCATAAGCTACAACACAAATAACATCTGGGTTTAAATTCTTTATTTGATTAATAAAATCTTCGTTCTTTCTCACCTTTTCAGGTTGCATAACATTTAACCCTTTTTCTAAAGCAAACTCTTTAACAGGTGACTGTTTTAATTTCATACCTCTTCCACTTGGTCTATCAGGATTTGTTACAACTGTTAAAATCTCATGACCAGCATTATAAACCGCTTCTAAACTCTCTTTTGCAAAATCAGGAGTTCCCATAAAAACAATTTTCATATTTTTATTTCCTTTCTTTGTCCTATTGGGGACGTTTCTTTTTAGGACATTCCCATTTGGAAACGTCCCTAATGGGTCATTAATTTTCTTCTGGCTCTACATATTCTAATGTACCAGGTAATATTTTATCTATAAATAATTCTCCATTTAAATGGTCTACTTCATGAGCTATTGCTTGTGCTAACAATTCTTTTGCTTTTACTCTCATACGTTTTCCTTCTCTATCAGTATATTCTGCAGTAACCTCAGCAGGTCTTATTACTTTTGCAAATTGGTTTGGAAAACTTAAGCATCCTTCTTCTACTTCTTGTTCTCCTTTTGTTTTAATTATAACTGGATTTATCAAGACTATTGGTCCTTTATCATCATATAAATCTATTACAATTACTCTTTTTAATACACCTACTTGTACAGCTGCTAATCCTACTCCATTATATTTATGCATTGTTTCTATCATGTCATCTATCAATATTTGTATTTTTTCACTTAAAATATCTTCTTCTGGAACTTCTCTTGATTTCTTTTTTAATATTTCGTCTCCTTCATATCTTAAATTTCTTATAGCCATCCCTTTTTCTACTCCTTTCTTGTTACTATATTCTGTTTTTACTGTTTTTCAGGACGAGGTCAAAAAACAGCATTTTAATAAAATAACTAAGCCATACTATTTGGATTTACGTCTACAGATATTCTAATATCTTTTAAATCCTTTTGATAAACATCTCTTAGATAATTATTTAAAACTTCATTTGCTCTTTTGTTCATAACACCTTTTATTATTATTCTATAGCGATATCTATTTTGTATCTTGTCAATTGGTGCTGGCATTGGTTTAAATATGTTAAACTCATTAGCATATAAATACTCTTTTAAATAATTATAAGTTTTATTACTTATATCTATTAATTGTTTTTGATTTAAACCATTAAATCCAATTACTATTATATCGCAAAATGGTGGATATTTCAACTGTTTACGTATTAAGATTTCTGTTTCATAAAACATTTCATAATCTTGTTTTTTAGAACATAATATACTAAAGTTATCTGGATTATATGTTTGTACTATTACTTTTCCCGGCTTGTCCTTTTCTCTTCCAGCTCTTCCTGCTACTTGTGTTAGTATTTGGAATGTCCTTTCATTTGCTCTATAGTCATCTATATTTAATGAACTATCTGCAGCTATTACTCCTACTAATGTTACGTTTGGGAAATGGTGTCCTTTCACTACCATTTGTGTTCCAATTAGTATATCTATATTTTCATCTCTAAACTTTTTTAATATTTCTTCATGTGAGTTTTTCTTTGTTACTGTATCTACATCCATTCTTATTGTGCTTGCATTTGGAAATTCTTTTTTTATTTCTTCTTCTAGCTTCTGTGTTCCTGTTCCGAAGTAACGTATTTTTTTGCTACCACACTCTGGACAAACTGTAACTAAGTTTTCTTCATATCCACAATAATGGCATTTTAGTTTTTTCTCATAACTATGATATGTAAGGCTTATATTACAGTTTTTACATTTAGCAACATAGCCACATTCTCTACACATTACAAATGTTGAATATCCTCTTCTATTTAAAAACAAAATTGTTTGTCTTTTTTCTTTTAAATTTTCTTCAATTGAGGAATATAATTCACGACTAAGCATTGAGCGATTTCCATTTGCTAGTTCTTGTTTCAAATCTATTATTGTAACTTTAGGAAGGCTTGCTTCATTTGCTCTTTTTGTTAATTCTAATAATTCTATTTTTCCTAAGTCTTTTGCTTTATAATAGTCTCCTAAATCTGGTGTTGCACTTCCTAAAAGTAATGGACAATTATTTTGTTTTGCTATATATTTTGCAACTTGTTTTGCATCATATTTTGGGTTTGATTCTGATTTATAAGAACTATCATGCTCCTCATCTATTATAATTATTCCCAAATTTTCTACAGGTGCAAATATTGCTGACCTTGCTCCTATTACTATTTTTGCTTTTCCTTCCCTTATTTTATTCCACTCATCATATCTTTCACCTAATGATAACTTACTATGTAAGACAGCAATTTTTTCTTTACCAAATCTTGATATAAATCTATCTAACATTTGTGGTGTTAATGATATTTCTGGAACTAATACAATTGCTGTTTTTCCTTTTTCTATAACTTCTCCAATTAATTGTAAATATACTTCAGTTTTTCCGTGAGCCTGTTACTCCATATAATAAAAATCTTTTATAAATATTATTATCAATTGTTTCTTTTACTTTATTAAAAGCATTTTCTTGTTCTTCTGTTAATTTTAGAAAATTAGTTTTTTTAATATCTTTACTTTTTAATGGATCTCTTTCTATTTTTTTATCAAGTAATTCTAAGTAACCATTTTTTACTAATGTTTTTACTATTGCTCTTGAGCAATCTGTTATCATTTCTATTTCTGGTATTGTTACTCCTTCATTTGCTTTTACAAAGTTAATTACTCTTTTTTGTTTTTCTGATTTTATTTTACCAGACTCTATACAAAAATCTATTTCTTCTATATCTTTCTTTAAATAAACCGCTTGAATCTTCTTATCTTGCATCTTTTTTTCTTTAGTTCTCGTTCCAGGCGTTAGCATTAATTTTATACAATCTGATACATTACAAAAATATCTTTTTGCCATCCATCTTGCAAGCTCTATTTGTTTATCACTTAAATTATCTTCTAATTTTTTTATATCCTTTACTTCAAATTCTGTTTTTTCTTTTAAGTTTACCACAAATGCTTCTTCTAAATTATCTTTACTACCAAACGGAACTAAGACCTTACTTCCAATAATTATAAGGTCTTCTAATTCTTTTGGTACACCATAATCAAATGTCCTATTTAGTTTTTTTGCTGTTCTATTTATTATTACTTCTGCTATCATTTGGTCTCCTTTAAAGAAAAAAGTGAGTTTTATATCTTAAAATCTCACTTTATGATTTTCATAAAAATATTTTTGTTTTTATTTTTCTAACCACTTTTTATATTCTTCTTCAATTTTATCTGCAACTTCATCTGGTGTAAGATAAGTTGTATCTAACACGAAATCATAATTAGACTCATCTTCTTTTCTAACACCATACAATTCTAAGTATCTTTCATTTTCTAGTTTATATCTTTTTTCTATATCAACTTTTTGTTCTTCTATGCTAGCAAATTTTCTTTCATTTATACGTACTTTATCTTCAAATACTCTTTTTGCTGCAACATTAATATCAACCTTTAAATATACTTTAAAAGATTGTGGCACAGCATACCATCCGAAGCCTTGCATCTATTATAAAGTTATCATGTTCTTTTGCATATTCTGAAGCACTATTTTCTATCCTTCTATCTATTTCTGGATGGTCTTTTACATATTTATTAAAAGTAGTAACATCCATACCACTTTCTTTTGCTAATTTTCTAAAATAGTCACCATTTCTATATACAGTATAATTTAATCTTTCCATTAGGATTTTTGATACTGTCCCTTTTCCGCTGGCTAACTCTCCTCCTAATGAAATAATATGTTTCTTTTCCATCGCCCTCTCCATTTCTTTTCTATTCTACTTTAATATCTTTTTCTATATCATCATTTTCATCTTCTGGCTCTTCTACTATTTTTACTTTTCCTTCTGCTATTTCATTTGCAGCTAAAGTTACAGGTGATGTTTCTTTAACATCTGTCATTGGTTCATCTCCTGCTGCTATTTGTCTTGCCCTCCTTGCTGTTGCGATAACTAATTCATATCTGTTATCTGCCTTTGTTAATAATTCTGCTACTGTTGGTTTTACCATCATTTTTAATCAACTCCTTTTAAATTATCTTTCATACTTTCGGCTAGTTGTTTTCCTAGCTCTTCAGGTGATACTGTTTTATCTATTCTTCCACCTACTGTTTCTGGTTGGACTGCTGATAATATCACATGTCCTGAATCCATGATTAATACAGCTCTTGTTCTTCTTCCATATGTAGCATCTATTGCTGTTTTGTTATCTTTTGCTTCTTGTATAAGCCTTTTTATTGGTGCCGATTCTGGGCTTACTATTGCTACAATTCTTTGTGCTGAAACTATGTTGCCAAATCCTATGTTTACTAATTGCATAAAATCAAATCCTTTCTATTCTATATTTTGTACTTGTTCTCTTAAGTTTTCTATTTCCGTTTTCATATCAATCACACCATTAGTAATCTCTAGGCTATTTGCTTTTGAGCCTATTGTATTAGTTTCACGATTCATCTCCTGTATTATAAAGTCTAATTTTTTTCCGGACCGCTTCATTTGAATTTAACAAATTATTAAATTGTGCTATATGACTATTTAATCTTGTTATTTCTTCTTCTATTGAACATTTATCTGCATATATTACAACTTCTTGTGCTAGTCTTTGCTTATCTATTTCCCCATCTTTTAAAATTTGTTTTATTCTTTCCTCTAATTTTACTACATATTCTTCAATAAGTCCAGTAGAAAGTTTAGCTACTTCATTTACTTTTCCTTGTATTAAATCTAGTCTTTCCTTTAAATCTTTTGCAATCTTTTCTCCTTCTACTTTCCTCATGTTTACTAAACTTTCTGCTGCTTCACTTATTACTTGAAGCATCTCCAGTTTAATTTCTTCATCATCTTGGTTATCTTGAATTGTGAGTACATCAGGGTATCTTGCTATATCATTTACTTGCAAGTCAGATAGCAAATTTTCTTCTTCAGCTAACTTTCTTAGGTTCTTTATATAACCTTTAGCAAGACCTGTATTTATTTTTATTTCTCTTCCTTCCATAGAATTGTTTTCAAAAGTCACAAAAACATCTATCTTACCTCTCTTTACATTTTTAGATATTTCTTTTTTTATTGCTTCTTCTAAATAACTTAAATTTCTTGGCATTTTTACTGATATATCTAAATATCTATGGTTTACACTTTTTATTTCTATTTGATATCTCCTTGAGTTTTTTTCTAAACTTGCTTTTCCATATCCTGTCATACTTTTAATCATTGTCTACAACCTCTTTTTTTCTTGTTCTTCTTTTCTTTTTATTTTCTTCTTTCTTTACTTCTTTTTCTTCTTTATTGTCTTCTTGTTTTTCATTTTTTTCTACTTTATTTTTGTCTTCTTCCCTATTTACTTTTTTACCTTTTTGCTGTTTTTTAGTTGTTGTTTTTCTTTTGGTATCTTTTTTAGTTTGCTTTTCTTCTTTTTCCTCTTTTACATTTTTTTCTTCTAGTTCTTTTTTATTATTCTTTTCTTTTTTTGTTTTCTCTTCCTTATTATTAATCTCTTCTAATTTTTCTTCTTGTTTTTCTTGGTTTTCTTTAATATTTCTTACTTTTCTTCTCTTTTTTGCTTCTTTCTTTATTGGCTCTTCTTTTACTATTTCTGATATATCGCTTAATCTTTTTAGATACTCTCTTTTTTCTTTAGTATATATAACTATTGATTTTAATACATAGTATATTGCAAATATGTAAGAAGATGTTACTAAATAAGTTCTAAAGTCATATTGATAAAAAGTAATTACATGATTTATTGATAATGAATGCATAGATAAACATAAAAGTTCTATTCCACTTATTGCAATCTTTCCACTATCTTTTTTATACGCTCTTTCTAAAAATACTAATCCTAATACTAAAAATATTCCTGAAAATACTTCTATATCGTTCATTAATCTATCTACATTCATTCTTGTATAAGCAAAATTTAGAACTATAAAATATCCCATTATTCCTATTGCTTTTAACAAATTTTTGAATATTGTATTTTTCATTATTTCCTCCTAAACCTCTAGTTCGTACATTATTATACTTAATACATTTAACGCTACTGTTTCTGTTCTTAATATTCTTTTTCCAAGTGTTACTGTTATTACATTGTCATTTTCTTTTATCATTTCTACTTCCTTAAGGTCTATTCCACCTTCTGGTCCTATTATAACTGCTATTTTAACTTCCTTTTCTCCATATTTTTCTTTAATTTTCTTTAAAGCTTCTTTTAATGTTGTTTTTTCTTCTTTTTCATAAGCTAATAATACTATATCATATTCAGGTAATAAATTACAAATATTTTTTATAGAGATTATATTATTAATATTTGGAATAAAATCTCTTCCACATTGTTTTGCAGCAACCTCAGCTATTTTTTGCCATCTTTCTTGTTTTTTCTTTTTATCATTTTCTTGGAGTTTTACAACACATCTTTCCATCTCTACTGGTTGTATATCAAAACATCCAAGCTCAACTGATTTCTGGATTACTAACTCCATTTTATCTTTTTTGGGAATTCCTTGCATTATTGTTACTTTTACATTTGATTTAAAATCTTCTAATTCTCTTACTATTTTACATTCAATTGTTTCTTTTTCTACTTTTTCAATATCACATAAATAATTTTTTTGTTTATCACTATTACAAATAATTATTTCGTCTCCAACTTTTT
This sequence comes from uncultured Clostridia bacterium, assembly GCA_944387555.1. Lineage (GTDB taxonomy): Bacteria > Bacillota > Clostridia > TANB77 > CAG-508 > CAG-269. The sequence continues at coordinate 33,197 of CALXFH010000003.1, forward strand.
TCCTTAAAACATTTCTTATATGATTTACATCTGGCCCTTCTACTTTTATTGTATTATTCTCTACTTGCTCATCTCTTACAAAAAACTTTGGCATTTCTCTCTCCTTTATACCAAAGTATTATATCACATATTTTTATATTTTTCCAGAAAAAAAAGAAATTATATCTCATTTTCTTGAAATATAATCTCTTTTTCTTTAATTTTCTTTAAATTTTAGTAGTTTTCTGCTTTTATTTCGAAGTATGCTTTTGGATGACTACATACTGGGCAGATTTCTGGAGCATATTTTCCAATTACGATATGTCCACAATTTCTACATTTCCATATTCTTTCATCATCACGGCTAAATACTAATCCACCTTCAACATTTTCGATTAATTTTTTATATCTTTCTTCATGTTCTTTTTCTATTTTTGCTACTTCTGAGAATAAATATGCGATATGGTCAAATCCTTCTTCTTTAGCTTCTTTTGCCATTCTGTCATACATATCTGTCCATTCGTAGTTTTCTCCTTCAGCTGCTGCTTTTAAGTTTTCTACTGTTGATTTAATTTCTCCACCTTGTAATAATTTAAACCACATTTTAGCATGTTCTTTTTCATTATTAGCTGTTTCTTCAAATATAGCAGCTATTTGCTCATATCCTTCTTTTCTTGCTTTGCTTGCAAAGTATGTATATTTATTTCTTGCTTGTGATTCTCCTGCAAATGCTTCCATTAAATTTTTCTCTGTTTTTGTTCCTTTTAAATCCATTTTATATTCCTCCTTTAAATTTTATTTTTTTATTTTTATCGATGTTATTCTATATCATAAACATAAAAAAGTCAAGCTAAAAAAGCAAAAAAAGGACTGCACTATTACTTACTAGCACAGTCCAAAAGTAGTAGATTTCATTAAAAGACTTTATAGGCTAAAGGTTAGTTCTTCTTACTTTTTGGAACTATACCTTTTCCGACTTCAAGTTTCAGTTTCTTTACTGAAACTCGTTTTTCAACTTCTGCCTGACCACAATTTGTTACAATTTGGATGTTGTACCTTTTAGTCTCTGGAAGCGAAACAACTAGCCTAGATTGTGCAATACTATCCACATCGCAAGTTGCATAGATGCATAATGTTTTCTCATCTAACCTGAATACGTCAAAGTATTGCATATCTCCTCGTACACCAAGCAAAGTAGCAGTAATGTTTTTATCACTTGATGGTAAAACTGTTACATCTGCAGTTGTCGAGTAAATATATATACCTTTCACTTCTTTAACCCAGAGTTTCTTTGTGATATATTCACCTTCTTCTACATCAGCCAAGTACCTATCAAAGTCCATTCCGCTCTTGTCCATTTCCTTTTTTGTGTACTTCTTAGACATATTTTTCTCCTAACTACTAATCTTGCCTACTTTCCTATATACAAGAGGATTACTCCTCTACTCTAGCCATATTATATCATTATCTATTTTATTGTCAAATAATATTTTTCATTAAAAAATCGGCTTTAAAAGCCGATTTTCTATTTTAACCTTTTGGTACCTAAGCTATTCTTATATGCGAAAAAATAATTATAACTATTGGCACAAAACATGATTAATCAACTTTAAGCATATTTTACCACCAATCTTCCCAATTATCAATAAAAAAAGGAAAAAACAAAAATAGATAGTTAATTCATAACAAAATTTCCTACCTATTTATTAAAAAATGAAAGAAAATCGTTTTAATAACTATTTTATTGATAATCTAATATTGGATAACCATTATTTATATTATTTGTATCTTCTTTAAATGCTTTTTCTCCATTAACAACACTTAACACACTTGGAAAATCTTCAATACTATCACATTCTGTAACTCCTGTGGTTGTTCCACTTACGCCTACACCTACATCGTAAGTTCCTTTTAAATAATAACAATTAGTAAATTTTTTAAAATCAACTCCTGAGATACTTCCTATTTCACTATTCCCATTTTCTAAATCTATTATTCCAATATTATATGCATAATTCATATTTATATTACTTCCTCCATCTGTTGACCCATTTATTCCTCCTGCAACTAAAACCGTATTTGCATTTATTGTTAATTTACCTATGTTAAATACATTATTTACTGTGGCATTATTATATAAATTTCCTGTAATTCCTCCTATTATTAGCCTGTTTTCTGTTCCTATTATTTCTCCTGAATTATAGCAATTTGATAATTCTGTACTTATTGCTCCTGCGATTCCAGCAATGTAAGCTCCATTTTCTTGAGAATTACCATTTGCTGTTACAGTAGCACTATTATAACAATTCTTAATATATCCGCCATCTAAATGACCACAAATTCCTCCAACCATCATTGTGTTGTTAACAATCTTAGCAACAATTTTTCCTTTATTAAAGCATTTATTTATATTAGCATTTCCTTGTCCTAATATTCCACCACATCCAATATCAGCATCTCCCGTTTCTTCTTTAATATTTGTAACATTTATATTTGCTAAATTATAACAATTTTCAATATTAGCTTTTTCTTGCATTACTCCACATAAACCACCAACAGGCGTCCAAGAACTTCCTGTTACATTTATACTTCCTGTAACATAACAATTATATATATTATTATAACTGGTTTTTGCTATTCCTCCTACTGATACTGATTGAGCTATTGCTGTTATATTAACATTAACTAATCCCAAATTTCTAATCTCTCCATAAGTAGCTACAAAAAGTCCTCCTCTTGCTACATCATCTTTATTTATATTTTCATATAAAGAACATATTGCTTTATTATCTCCGTCAAAAGTTCCATAGAAACTATTGGCTAAATCTTGGCTTCCTATTGGCTTAAATCCTTCCCCTGTTGTTAATGCTTGTTTTAATGGTCCTGAATAACCATATTTATCAAAATCTGTTCTATTTGCATCTATATAAGATTTATCTGAATTAAAATCTAAATTTGTTCCTAATTTTACAGTGTTCCCTTCATAAGTTGTTCCTTTTGTTGTTACATCATAAGAGAAAAATACTAAATCTTCTATACTATTTATTACAAAAGTTGTATCATTTTTTTTTTCCAATTGGCCAGGATTTTCATCTGTTACTTGTGGTGTATTAATATTATTTTGATATTCATTAATTAGAGACTCCATGCTTGCTAAGTCTGACATTTCATTTTTTTCTGCTTGTTCTGTTTTTTCTTTTGCTCTTTGTGCTTGTGTAAGTATTCCATTTTCTCCTGTAAGCATTGCAATTGATACTCCTGCTAAAATTAGAAGGACTCTGTTAGAGTATTCTTTTTCCTTCTTTGTTTTGCGTTTTGGATGCTTATATTTTTTCATTATGACCACGCACTAGCGTTTAGTACTAGATATAACATCTCTTTTTGTCGTGCCTGTTTTACATAAAAATGAGCAAAATTAAAAATTTTGCTCATTTTTTCCTAACTATCAGTCGAGATTTACGGTTCTAAAACTCTTGCATTGACTGTGTTTTATTAATTCTGTCCGGATATCAGTTTATCCTATTATCTCATAAGTATTATCTCCTGTTTTTCTTAATTCGACATCAGATTTTAGACAAACTAGCGGACGCAACCCATTGTCAGTATTGTCATAGCCGCCACAGTTCACATAGCCGCTAAAGGCCACATACATAACACTGGCAGTATGATAGGCGGAAGGACTGGCAACCCACATTCCATAAGCGTTGCTAATTGAGTTGATTACAAAGGTTCTATCTGAACTATTTAAATAATCTGCACTATTTTGAATATTATAACTCCAATTACTTCCTCCATCTACACTTAGTCGGTATCCTATGCTACTTGCTTTTGCTTTATATTTTCCATCTGGATAACTTTCATTTGGATGTGCTTTATTATATGCTTCAAATAATAATTCTAGTGTTGGTCCTCCTATTGCATATTCTGCTTTATCTCCTTTAAATCCACTCCATACATCTGTATCTAACATATATGCTACTGATTTCATATTATTATTTGTACTTTTAAAATTATTATCTATAAAATAACTTTTATTTAATTGTTTTCCTATTTCTGATACATCTGCTGAACCATTTGGATAATCATTTAATATATTTGTAAAATCTACTCCTCTTGGATGACTAGTATCTGAACCTATAGTTGGCTTGTTTATTCCGCTTTTTCCTGCTGGTACTTCTTTTATATAATCACTTGCTATTAAATATATATTATTTTCATCTATATTAAATATCATCCATTTTCCTGGTGCTTCTGTTTCTATTGCATTATTACTACTACATTCATAATTTGTTACATATTTTCCATATAATTCTTTCTTTTCATCATCTGATAAATCTCCTGCTGTTATTGGTTTATCAGTTAAATTCCCTCCATATATTTCTGATACTTTTATTGTGTGATTTCCATTTTCTTGCGTTGTTGTTAATTCTGTATCTAAAGTTATATCTGCTGGTATTTCAGTAAAATATCCACTATCATTTAATATTGTTTTTATATCATCTTTATATATTGGTTCCCCATCCATTTGCTTTTCTAAAATTTTTAATTTTAAATCTTCTATTATTCCTGCTTTATCTGTTTCTCTACTTGCATTTGTTGCTTGAGTTAGTATTCCATTGTCACCTGTTAACATTGCAATTGAAACTCCTGCTAGAATTAGTAAAACTATTATAGTTATAACAAGGGCAATTAAAGTAATTCCGTTTTTCTAATTGTTTTTTTGCTTTAAATTTTTTCATCGTTTTTTCTCTCCTTTTCATTTGTTTTTAGTATTTTCTAAATTTTATAAATTATGCGTAACATATTTGTTATTTACTTATTCTATTATTTTGAACATAATATATTGTGTATATATCTAGTATACAAAAAATATATGGTATTTACAAGTACCTTATTGTTACATTTTTGTTACAAAATTGTTACACATCTTTTACTATCATTAAATTGTTTATGATAGTCTTTTCGTTTTTTATTTTACCTCTTTTTATTTTATAAGTCAATAGTGAATTCATTAATAATTTCATTTACGAATATATTCACATAAAAATTATTATATTAAAATCTACTTGAGGTGGTAAAAATGGCTGATTTTATAATTAAAAGTAGAAAGAAAAAAGATTATACACAATTTACTGCAAGAATAGAAACTGATGTTTTGGAAAGTGTTAGAAAAATTGTAAATGATAATAATCTAGTATCCATAAACGAATTTATTAATGATAGTTTAAAATTTGCAATTAAGAATTTGAAAATTATGGAAGATACAGATGATAATTAATTTTCTATAAAAGTTTAAGGAGAGTTTTTGCTCTCCTTTTTAGTTTTGCTTTTTTATTATAGTTGAATATATATTAAATAATAGTTCGAATATAAAAATATCTTTTTCTTTTTTATTTAATTCCATAACTTGTGCTGATATTAACAGTAAGTGTTTATATTCAAGAAAATTTATAAACTCTGTTTTATTATATTCTGTATCACTTGTAGCTAATAATTTCTTTAAAAGATTTAAAGCTTTATCATTATTAATATCTATATACTTGCTTTCAAAAATATTTATACCTAATCTTATTTTATCTTTAAAACTTAATGTTTTAACATACTTTAGTAGTTCTATAAGTTCTTCATTATCACATTTTAATATCATTGTTTTATACCTCCGTTTATAATTCATAATTTCTATTTTTAGTAATTTTATTTTCTATTGTATCTATATCTTCTTTTCTTAAAACATTATCTTGTTTTAATTCTTCATATACTTTTTTGTAACTTTCATCTTTATAATATCTAACTCTATTCTTTAAGAATTTAACAAGTTTATTCCATAAATATTTAAAAGGTTTTAATAAATTTATTTCTTTTTGTTGTCTTGAAATAGTGTTTTTTGCTATTTCTATATCATCCTTTAATTCTTTTATTTCTAATTCTTTTTGTATAATTGTAGTATTTAACTTATTAATTTCTTTGCTATGATTATTTAAATCTTTCTCATATTCTTTAATAATTATATCTAAATCGCTTACTTTTTTCATTGACTTTGTTGTATCTTCTACATTTAAAATATAATTATTTATAACTTTTATTTGTTCTTGTGAAATAGTATAATTCTTTTTATTTACTACATTAGGTTTTAAATTAGATATTATACCTTTAACTTCTTTTCCACTTTTATTTACTAAATCTGTTTTTTCATTTGCTTGCTCTAATAACTTTTTATTCTTTTCATATTGTTTTTTTACTTTATTATAATTTTGCATATCAGTTACTTTAATATCTTGATTTCTTCCCTTTTGTTTTTCTTTTAGTTTATAATTTTCTTGATATACTTTATTAAAAGATTTTATACAACAATTTCTCATTTTATCTTGTATTTTTGTTAAAGATTCTTTGGTAAATATCTGTGATTTTGCAACTTGTTTTTTCATTCCATTTTTATATCCGTTCTTTTACTGGAACACCTATTATATGCAAATGTGGTGAAGTTTCGTCAAAATGTATAGTAGCATTTGCTATCTTAAATTCTGGTAATATTTTTATTAAATCATCTATTTATTCTTTATAAACGTCTACCATTTTATAGCGATATTCTTGTGTTTTATCTTTCCAAAAGTTCATATCTCCAAGTTCAATTATTAGTTCACAAGCTAAATCTCTATTAGAATTTTTAGATATATGTTCAAAGTAATTTTGTATTTTTCTATCATCTCTTTTTTGTTTATTGTTATATTCAATTCTTGCATTTTCAAACTCTTGTAAATATAAATTTTTAACATCATTTACTAAATCATTTGTACCATAAATAATTTTTATTAGCTCTGTTTTATTATCATATTTTCTCAAATTATGGTTATTTATTTTTGATAATTGTTTGCTATTTTGAATAGAATTATTACTAAAAGAAGTTGTATTAGACTTATTATTTTTTGCAATTTCTTTTGCTTTTTTAGTTTTATTTTTATCATTTCCAAGATGTATAGAATAGGCTAACATCTCACTCATTTTTCATACTTCCTTAACACGAGGATTTTGACTTGTCATAAATCCTAACCCCCTATGAGTTTTGACATCATATCAAAACTCTGGGGGCTCTGCGAGGCTAAGCATACCTTACGCAGTTGTATAAGTTACAGCACCTATTCGTACATTTTCTTCTTTCTCTGTTGGAAATGATTTTTCTTCCTTTACTGCTACCATTCTAATTAGCTTTTCTTTATTCTTATCTAGTTCAAATTCTGCCTCTTTATCACCATAATTTTTATTTAAATCTATTTGTCCTAATTCATAAAATTCTATTTCAAATTCTTTATTTAATCTTTCAATATAATCATCTAATTGTTCTTGATTTATATTTACACCAGTTCTAATATATCTTTCTTCTCCATTTATTTCTACTGGAATATACACATCAAATATTCCGTTATCAAAAAATTTTGTTAGTTGCTCAATATATGAACTTCTAAAATTAATATTATCTATTATAAGTTCTCCATCTTCATCTTTTAATAAAGTAATACTTTCTATAAACTTTGAAATAAATTCTTGTTTTTCTTCTTTTGATTTTTTATTCCATTCTTCCTTTATTGTTTCTTTTAAATTATTATCCTTTATTAATTTTTCTCTTTCTATATCTCTATCAGCCATTAATTGTTGTGGTGTAAATGAAATACTATTTAAATTTAAAATATCTAATTTTTTCTTTTCTAAAATACTTAATTTTTCTTCAATAATTTTATAATCTTCTGAAAAATCTTCCATTTCAACAATTCCACTTAAATATGCTTTTTTTATTCTTCCTTTTTGTTTTTCTAAAATTTCAATTTCTTTATCTATCTTTTCTGTGTTTGTTTCTTTTTTATCAGCTAGTATTGGTAGGAAATATTTCTTTACTGCCATATCATATTCTACTAAGTCTAATATAAAACCTTCTAAACATTCTTCAACTAAATCTTCTCTATAATATATCTTACAATGCTCACAGTTGTAGTACATATATTTTTTCTTTTTACCACCTGAGCCTTTACATTTCATTATCCTTCCACACTTTGGGCATTTTAACTTTTGAAAAAATAAATAAATTCTATCCCTTGTATATGCTCTTTGATTTTTCTCTTTTTGCAATTGTGCTTCTTCCCACATTGCTCTTGAAATTATTGGCTCAACAACATTCATATAAATAATTGGCTCTTTTCCTTGTACTTTTCCAATTCTTTTATATTGTTCATAATCTCCCATATAAATTCTATTTTCCAAAATCTTTTGAATATGAGAATCTCTCCACCTTTTAGGTTCTAATATTTTTTCTTCTTTTAAAATATTAGCTATTTGTTGATAACTTTTACCTTCCAAATACATATTAAATATTCTAATAACTATATCTTTTGTAGTTTCATCAATTACAGTTTTCTTGTTATCATCTTTTTTGTAACCTAATGGAATAGTACCAGGCAAATGTCCAGATTTTATAGCACCATTTAATCCAAACTTTGTCCTTTCACTTACTATCTCAATTTCTAATTGTGATAATACTGTTAGCATCCTTACAAAAAATCTTCCATTCGCAGTAGAAGTATTTACATCATCTCTATCACAAACTAAATATGTGTTATATTGTTCTAGTTGGCTAATAAGCTCCTCCAAATCTCTAACACTTCTAGTAACTCTATCTAGCTTATATGCAACAATATAATTGATTTTCCCTTCTTTCATATCTGCTAACATTTCTTTAAATGCTGGTCTATGTTCCATATCTTTTGCCGATATTCCCGCATCTTCATACACCTTAAATACTTCGTATTCTTTGAACTTACATAACTGTAATAATTTTTCCTTTTGTTCTCCTAAACTAAAACCTTCTCTTGCTTGGTCTTCTGTGCTTACTCTAATATAAATTCCTGCAACCTTTCTTTCTTCATTCATTACTATATATCCTCCTTCCAAATTTAATGAATAGAAAGGCACTTAAATAAAAAATAAGTGTCACATAGCACATAAGCTCTGCTATTGACACTTAAAGAGTTTTCTAATTTATATCTATCTCTTAATTTTCTTTTTATAAAATCACTAAATAAACCAATATAGTATAATTTTTAAAAACTCTAAAAATATCAATGCCTTGCTTTCTATGATATGTACTCTTGTAATTTGGATAGTGGATACTTCTTCCTCAAATTACCTATATAAAAATAATTTTGTTCATTAAAGAATAAATATAGCTTATCTTTAATAATTACTCTATGTGGCTGTACATACGCTAAATTCGTATGCTTAATAATTCTTAAGGTTCCGTTATATATTTTCGGTTTAACCTTTTTCATTTTGCAAGTCCATTCAATTTTAGAGAGTAATTCTTTACTCATATTGATTTCTTTCTTAATTATATTTAACATAATATCACACTCCTTCCGATTTTTCAAGACTTTTGCCATATTTTGAATACGAAAAGGTCAAAAAAATAATCAACCTTTTCAAGTTGATTAATCTTAAAAAATCGTGGTGCGACGATTTTTCCTTTTGGTACCGATGGTGGGACTCGAACCCACATGGTTTCCCGCTGGATTTTGAGTCCAGTGCGTCTACCAATTCCGCCACATCGGCATATTAGGTTTGCTTTTTAGCAAACCTGATACTTTTATATATTAACATATATTTAATTTATTGTCTAGCTTTTTTCTACATCAAACTCAAAAACATTAACAGTTTTTATTTCTATCTTAGAAAAATCATCATGTTCATCTTCAAATTCTACCATTTTAAATTTAGTCTTAGCTTTTAAAGTTAAATCTAGTTTAGAAATATCTACTAATATCTTAGTTGATAGGTCTTGTCCAACTGGTAATGTCTTGTTTTGGTTATCATAGAAAATACAATTTGTATAGCTAACTGCGTTTGTTCCTTCTTTTAAGTTTATCTTATAGAAGTTTATTTTATTATCTCCATTTTTAATAGCTTCACTTATTTCATGTTCAGGATTTATATCAAAAATGTTAATTTTTCTATCATCTATTTTATCATCTACAATAGCTTTATAAACAGGAACATCCTCTGGAACTACAACCTTTGTTAAAGCTTCTTTTACATTTGTAATTACATTTTCTAAGGACATTTTAAATCCTATTTGTTTAGTATTTTTACTAATTTCTAAGATATTAAATTTATCTTTTGGAAGCTCTCTATGTTTCTTATTTTTTATCTTTGATACTTTCCTATTATCTTGGAACATTCCACCGAAGATATCAAATTCTTCTTTTTCAGAAAGTGTTTTTGCTTCAACCGCTTCTTTCTTTATTTCTTTTAAGCTATTTTCAATATCTTTTGGTTGGAACTCATTTATTTTTATTTTATTTAGTAAAGGTAAAAGATTAGTTGTTGTTATATACAAACTATCTGTCTCTTCTTTACTTAAATTTTTTCTTTGCATTTTGTCCATTGTTTTTCCAAGATTTTCTAAGTCTTCTTCATAATCAAAAGTCTTAGCAATTTTCTTAATTATATTTACTTCCTCTTCTTCACCTTCTGGAAGTGAACTCATTTCATCTTTATTACTATATTTCCAAAATTCAAATATGCTCTTCTTATGGCTATCAATTTCAGCAATATAGGCTGTCGCATTTTCTATTTTCTTTTGCATATTTTTATTTTTTAACTTCAAGCTATTAATATCCATCATAATATTTTTAAGTTCAGTTTCTTTTTCGTCTATTTCTTTATATAAAGCAACTAATTCTTCAATATTATAATTTTCTTTTTTTGTTCTTCTTCTTTTTGGAAGTTCTTCTAATTCTTCTTCATCTTCTATATCTACTTTTTCTTCTACTTCTTGGTTTTTCATCTTGTTCTTATTTTTCTTTTTACTGTATTTAAAATAATATTTAAATTTTCCAAAGAAGGTCTTTTTACATTCTAAGAATGTAGATATTTGTTTTTCTTTTGCTAAATATTCTATTTCCTGTGCAGCAATTTCTACCTTTAAATCTTGAAGTCTTTTATTATTTTTACTAATTAATTCATCCGCTTCAGCTTCTTTATCTAGTCCTATAGAATATTCACTATTTATCCATTCTACAATATTTCCATATTCTACTTTTCTATCTTCTATATAAAATTCTATTTCGCCTGATTTCCCAATATTAGTCTTGAATTCAAAATAATGTGGTATTTCTGTTTGCAAGATAAACATTGCTTTCAATAATTTATAAAAATCATTTGCTTCTTCTTTACTTTCTAACTTAATTCTATAAGGACTTTTTATTTTTTGATATACTTCTGTTTCTCCTACTATTTGGATACTTAAGTTATCACTTTTATCATATACCTCATATATTAGTGGCCAGTCTTTTGTAAATAGCCATAAATAATTTTCTATATCTTCAAATTCTGACTTCTTTAAAAATTCACTAGAATATTCTACGTTTCTAATTGGTACAAATACTTTTCCTGTTCTTCTTTTTTCTAATTGTTTTTTTAACAAATAGAAAAATGTTGAATAATCAGAGTCTTCTGTTGGTACTAACATAAAGTATTGGTCAGTATTTTCTGAATAGTATATTTGCCATAAGTAATTATTTTCATATTTAACTTTAAAAGGTATTTTCTTATTTAAGTTTGCTTGTTCTTCTTCTACTTTTTCTACATCTTCTATTTTAAAATTATTTAACATATTTAGAAAAGTAGTATGTTTTATAATATTTTCTTCTGATTTATTATCTAAATAATCTGCAAGTGGACTTGCTTTTTTATATTTTTCTTCTATTTCATCCATTCTATTTGTTGGAGAAAGTAATATTTGAATATCTTTTATTGGAACATATCTATATTGTCTATATTGTTTTTCATCATAAAATTTAGGAATTCTAAATTCTAGTGGTTTATATTGTTTTATACTTCTTGGTATTTTATCTAAATCTAATCCTAAATATTCTAATTTTTCTTTTATAGTTTCATTTTTTTCTACTGTTTTTTTAGGCACAGTTTTTTCTCCCTTCTTTATTTTATAATTTCATAGAAATTCTTAAATTCATATCCTTGACTTCTTAATGTTGCAATTATCTGTGGCAAAGCATCTGCTGTTACGCTTTTTAATGGTGAGTCATGCATTAATATTACTACACTATTTTTATTCTCCGTTGTTTCGTTTAATCTTTGTATTTCAAAATCGACAGATAAATTATTTGTTTCCGCATCTCCATTTAAAGCATTCCAGTCCACATGTACAATATCATTTTGCAAAAGTAAATCATTTGCTTGGGCTTTTAAATCATTATAAGGTCCTCCTACTAATCCACCTGGGAACCTAAATAAATGTGAGTTATATTCACTTTCTCCAATCGCTTTTCTTACTTCTTCATTACAAGCGTTATACTCATCTAACACTGCTTGTGGAGAACTATATATACTAGAATATACATGTGAATATCCATGATTTCCTATAAAATGACCTTCATCATACATTCTTTTTACTAATTCTGGATTTTTCTTTACATTTGAACCCAAAACAAAAAATGTTGCTTTTACATTTTCTTGTTTTAATGTATCTAATATCCTTGGAGTAACAGAAGATGGGCCATCATCAAATGTTAAAAACGCTTGCTTTTTATCTGAATGATAAATATTTTCTATATTTTTCTTTCCCTCATCTGTTAATTTTGGAAGTTTTGCTTGTCTCTGTCTTTCCAACTCTTCTTGCTTTGCTACTTCTTCTTGTTTTAAGCTAATTATTTGTGCTTCATATCCTTTATATACATTATAACTTTTAATGGCTTTTGAAATATTTATAAATGTAAATATAATACAAATAATAGATAATAAAAGTAGCCCTACAATTAACACTTTTTCTTTATTTATTTTATCTTTTATACGAATTTTATAAATTGCTAATTCTTCTCCCTTTTTCACCACTTTTATTACCTCTTATCTCATACTTTTGTTTTACATTTTCTTTTTTCTTCTTTCTTTTTAATTTTCTTTAGTTTTCTATTTTTTCATTAAATTTTTAATATATTCTACTTCTTCCTCAGGATTTAATCTCATAAATATTGGTTCTCCCTTTTCTATTACCTTTATGTCTTTTAATCTATCATATTGTTTTAAAGAGTCCCAATTTATAAGTTTTTCGTCTTTTACTCCTATTTGGCGTAATATATTATCTGCTGTATCATTCATAAATGGTTTTATTAATATTGCAATCTTTCTTAAGTTTTCTATTAAATGATACATTACTGACTCTAGTTTCTCAGTATCTCCTTCTTTTGCTAAGCTCCATGGCATTGTTTCATCTATATATTTATTTGTTCTAGAAATTAATGTCCATATTTCTTGTAATCCATTTGCTATTTCATAGTTTTCCCATTTTTCTTCAAATGTTCTTATTTGTTTTGTGCAAGCTTCTTCTAATTCTTTATCAACATCATTTGGTGTACCATTGTATGTTGGAACTTGTCCACCAAAATATTTATTTACCATTGATACTGTTCTATTTAATAAATTACTTAAGTCATTACATAGGTCAAAATTATATCTTTCAACAAAACTCTCTGGTGAGAATATTGCATCTTGAGTTACTGGCATTTCTCTTAATAAGAAATATCTTACACTATCTAAACCATATCTATCTATTAACTGTTCTGGATATATTACATTTCCTTTTGATTTAGACATTTTACCATCTTTCATTGTAACCCAGTTATGAACTAGTATTGTTTTTGGTAGTGGTAAGTCTAAAGCCATTAAGAATATAGGCCAATAAATTAAGTGAAATCTTGCTATATCTTTTCCAACTATTTGCAAATCTGCTGGCCAATATTTTTTGAATAATGTATCATCATCGCTTCCATAACCTAAAGCTGTTAAATAATTTGTTAAAGCATCTACCCATACATATATTACATGTTTTGGATCTTTTAATACTTTTATTCCCCAATCAAATGTTGTTCTTGTTACACATAAATCTTCTAATCCTGGTTTTATAAAGTTATTTATCATTTCATTTTTTCTAAATTCTGGTTTTATAAAATCTGGATGTTCTTCATAATATTTAAGTAATCTATCTGCATATTTTTTCATATTAAAGAAATATGCTTCTTCTTTCATTAATTTTACTTCTCTACCACAATCAGGGCATTTTCCATCTACTAATTGTGTTTCTGTAAAATAACTCTCACAAGGAATACAATACCAACCTTCATATTCTCCTTTATAAATATCTCCTTGTTCCATAAATCTATCAAAGATTTTTTGAACAACTTTTACGTGTCTTTCGTCTGTTGTTCTTATAAAATCATCATAATCTATTTTCATTTTAGCCCATAGGTCTTTTGCATACGCTGCCATTCCATCTACATATTCTTGAGGTGTTTTTTCTTGTTCTTTTGCTTTTTCTTCTATTTTTTGTCCATGCTCATCTGTTCCTGTAAGCATATAACAATCTTCACCTTTTAATTTATGATATCTTTTCATACTATCTGCTAAAACTGTTGTATAGGCTGTTCCTATATGAAATTTTCCACTTGGATAATATATTGGTGTTGTTACATAAAATTTATTCACATAAATCATCTCCTTATCATTCCCAAATATCTTATCACGTTTTACCTAAAATAGCAATAAGCAAGAGATATCTTTATTAAGATTTTCTCTTGCTTATGCCCTTCTTTTGTAATTCCCTTACTTCATTAGTGTTTTAAAATAAAATACTAACAAATATATTCCAGCTATAGCAACAGATATTGCTGCTATAGTATTTTCTTTACCAAATAAAATCGTCGGCAAAGCAATTATCAAAACAGGAATTACACCTACCTTTAGAATGACTCCTTCAAGCTTCCTTCCAGTAGTACCTTTAACCTGGAAAAATTTTTCCATGGCCCTCTCCCTCCAATAGAGGTTTATAAAAATATTTTCTAGTATACTCCTCAAAATCTCTACTGTCAAGAGTAAATTTTGACTTCTTTTGTCGAAAATGCCGTTTTTTGGAACGGAGTCAAAAAACAGTACCAAATTAATTTTTGACTTTTCAACGTGAAAAGTAAGCAAAAATGAAATCTATTATTTTAGCTGCAAAATTTTATCCTTCATTTATCTGCTTCTCCATATGTCTAACTTCTTAAATTTTATATTACATTTTTATTACAACTGTATTTTTTATTTTTAACAAACTGTGACTCATATTATTTATGAGTCACTTTCTAAATCATTTCTTTTACCAAAGTGGCCTTCTTGGGTCATTTAAATCTTATTCATCTTTTGCAGTATTAATTTTAAATAGTTTGAATAATTCAACAATAACAATTGGTGCTATAATTAAGCAAATTAACTCTATAACATTTTGTGTTGGTAAATGTGGTATACTAAATACTTCTCTTAAGAATGGAATTCCTAAAATAATAAACATTAATGCTGCTGATGCCACAACTGCAAGTATTAACTTCTTATTATTTGCAATTCCTGTCTTAAATATAGATTCTTTATTATTTCTAACATTAAATACGTGAACTAACTCAGAAAGAGCTAAAGTAACAAATGCCATTGTTTGACCAACTTCTATTTTAGACTCATCTAAAGTTAAACCATCGATTGGTTCTGTAGTAGTAGCTAAACCTATCATAAATGCTCCAAGAGTAAGTAAACCTATCATAATACCTTGGTATATAACTCTCCAAGTCATACCTTTTGTAAATACACCTTTACCAGGTTTATTTGGTTTTCTATTCATTATATCTTTGTTTGCTGGGTCAAATGCTAATGCTAAAGCAGGAAGTGAGTCTGTTACTAAGTTAATCCATAATATATGAATTGGAAGTAATATCTCTAAATGTCCTATATCTGTAATTCCAAACCATTGTGCAAATAGTGGTGTACAAAGTGTTGCTAAGAATAACACAACAATTTCACCAACATTGCTTGAAAGCAAGAATTGAATTACTTTTAGGATATTATCATAAATACGTCTACCTTCTTCTACTGCTGATACTATAGTTGCAAAGTTATCATCTGTAAGAATAACATCTGCCGCTTCTTTTGCAACATCAGTTCCAACAACACCCATAGCACAACCAATATTTGCTTGTTTTAATGCAGGGCTATCATTTACACCGTCACCTGTCATTGCAACTATTTCACCGTTTTTTTGCCAAGCTTTAACTATTCTTACTTTATGTTCTGGTGATACTCTAGCATATACTGAATAATGTCTTACATTTTTCTCTAATTCTTCATCTGACATTTTTTCAAGTTCTGTACCTGTAATTGCTTCATCTTCATTTTCTAATATTCCAAGCTTTTTAGCAATCGCTGTTGCTGTAATTTTATGGTCTCCTGTAATCATTACAGTTTTAATTCCTGCTGTTTTACATTTTTCAACTGCTTTTTTAGCTTCTTCTCTTGGTGGGTCTATCATACCTACCATACCAACAAATATTAAATCATTTTCTATATTTGCCATTTCTTCATCTGTTGGTTTATGGTCTAATTCTTTATAGCTACAAGCTAATACTCTTAGAGCTTCTTTTGCCATTTCTTCATTTTTTTGTCTAACTATTTTTGAATAATTATCTAAATCTTGTTTTATTTCTCCTCTTAATAAATAACTATTACATCTAGCTAAAAGTTCATCTACTCCACCTTTTGTATAAACAATGTATTTACCATTTACTTCATTTACTGTTGTCATTAATTTTCTATCTGAATCAAATGGAACTTCACCTACACGTGGCATCTCTTCATAAATGCTTGGCTGAAAATCTAATTTAAATCCCATATCTACTAATGCTGTTTCTGTTGGGTCTCCAGTTAAACTTCCATCATTTGATATTTTTGTATCATTACATAGCATATTTGCATATACTAATTTTTCTAAATCTAAATCATTACTATCTTTATATTGTTCTATATCCTTTGTTTCTTCATTTATAAAGATTTTTTCAACTGTCATTTTGTTTTGTGTTAAAGTTCCTGTTTTATCAGAACATATAACTGTTGCACTACCTAATGTTTCAACAGCTGGAAGTCTTTTAACAATAGCATTTTTCTTAACCATCTTTTGCACACCAATAGCTAAAACTATTGTAGATACTGCAACTAAACCTTCTGGTATTGCTGCAACTGCTAATGATACAGCTGTCATAAACATATGAATTGGCTCTTTTCCTTGAATTAAACCAATTATAAATATTACAACACATATTGCTAAAGCTGCTATACCTAAAGTTTTACCAAGTTTATTTAATTTTTCTTGAAGTGGTGTTATTTGTTCTTCTGTATTATCTAACATTCCTGCAATTTTACCTACTTCTGTTGTCATACCTGTTTCAACTACAATACCTTTTCCTCTACCATAAGTAACTAAACTTGAAGAAAATAACATATTTAATCTATCACCAATTCCAACTTCCGTATCTTCTATTTTTTCTATATTTTTCTCTACTGGAACTGATTCACCTGTTAATGATGATTCTTGTGATTTTAAGTTTACTGCTTCAATTATTCTTAAATCTGCTGGTATGTAATCACCTGTATCTAATACTACAATATCACCTGGTACTAATTCTTTTGCAGGAACTACTGTTACTTCTCCATTTCTAATAACTTTTGATGCATGGTCTGTTAATTTTTGTAAAGCTTCAAGTGATTTTTCTGCTTTTGCTTCTTGTGTTACACCAATTACAGCATTTACGATAACTACTATTAATATAATTATTGTATCTGTTATACCTTCTCCTTCTGCTACTCCAACTACTCCTGATACAATTGCTGCAATAATTAATACTATTATTGAAAAATCTTTAAATTGATCTAAGAATTTTTGTAATAAAGATTTTTTCTTTTTAGCTTTTAATTCATTTAGTCCATATTTTTCTCTTCTTTTTTGTACCTCTTCAGTGGAAAGACCTTTATTTAAATCTGTTTGTAAATCTTTTTCCACCTCTTCTACACTTTTGTTAAACCAATTATTTTTTTCCAACTTTTTACCACTCCTTCTTTTTTCTTTTTATATTATTACACTTTTTAGTGTTTTTTAAAAGCTTTTTCACAAAAAAAAGACTTTTAATAGGAATTTCCCATTAAAAGTCTTGCTAACTAATTTTATTTAGCTTACTAACCAGATTTTGTAATCGCGTCTGTTGATTAGTAATTTAAAGCTACTCCCTTTTAATTATTTATCTTTTTTATTTATATTCATTTTTTATTACTTTATGATTATAACATAAGATTTTTAGATGTCAACAAAAATTTTTAAATTAAAAATATTTTATAAAAAAATGTAAAATTTAATTGATTAATTTATTTAAATATTGTATAATATTTTTGTGTCTGCCTTCCTAAAGGAGGTGAAATTTATTTTGGCACACTTGTTAAAACTTGTTGTACTAATCTTAATCTATCTTATTTTAAAACTATTTGATGATTAGTACATAAATCAAAAAAGACTAGTTGTTCTAGCTACTCTAGTCTTTTTTGTTGTGCCTTTATTTTGGCATTCCTGTTAAAACTATTACAGAAATTAGACATATTTTCAATTTTTTATTTTATTTCTGTATTTACATTATACTTTAATAAACCTTATTTGTCAATATAATTCACTAAAATTTATTACATATAAGAAAAGCAAAAATCTATGTAAATTTATCATCCTAAACATTACATAGATTCTAAGTGGTGACCCCTACGGGAATCGAACCCATGATTCCACCTTGAGAGGGTGGCGTCTTAACCGCTTGACCAAGGGGCCACATATTTAACACCTATTATTTATACCATTTTTTTTATAATTAGTCAAGTGGTTTTACCTCAATTAAACTTAAAATTTCTTTTAATCTACCATCTTTTTTAGTTAAATATAAATATCCAATTAAAGCTTCAAAAGCTGTTGAATACATATAATCCTGTACACTTGCATTTTTAGGCAAATGATGGTTTTCTGCGTTTCTTCCACGTCTTACAACATCTAGTTCTTCTTCTGTTAGTTTTGGCATAATTTCTTGTAAAATCTCTACTTGTTTACTTGCTTTAACATAATTAATTGCATCTATATGTAATTTATGTGGTTTTAAATTTGTTTTATTAATTAATTCCTGTCTTACATATAATTCATAAACACAGTCACCAATATATGCCCAAGTAAGTGGTGACATCATATTTACATCTTTTTCATCTCTTCTTCTTTCTATTAATTCTTCCATTTAAATCTCCTCTATTTGTTCTATTTTAATAGTATATTAATTAGGAAATTCTAAAGTTACTCTTCCTAATTTACCATTTTTAAATTCATCTAATATAATTTTTGCTGTTTTTTCTTCATCTATATTTCCACCTGAGATTATACAACCTCTTTTTCTTCCTACTTCTAACATAATATCATAAATATTAAAATTCTCTGGATTATCTCTATTTAATATTTCTTCTATATATTCATTTGTAAAACCATATCTATTACAAAAATTTTCTCTTGCATTTTTTAATAAGAATTTTACAAGTTGATATGCTACTTCTGTTATTTCAAGTACATCTTCTTTTATTGTTCCAGTAAAAGCTAAGTTTAATGCAACTTCTTCACTTTCAAATTTAGGCCATAACACACCTGGTGTATCTAGTAATTCTACTTTTTCATTAATACGTATCCATTGTTTCTTTTTAGTTACTCCTGGTTTATTTCCTACTTCTGCCGTTGTTCTTTTAGATATTCTATTTATAAATGAAGATTTGCCTACATTTGGAATTCCAAGTATCATAGCCCTTATTTTTCTTCCAACTCTTCCTTTTTCACTTTGTTTTGCTTTTTCTTCTTCCATCATTTTTTCTATTTTTTTGATAACATTATCAATTCCTCTTCCACTATTTGAGTCAACTAAAACTGCTGGAATTCCTTTATTTTCAAAATAAGATACCCATTTTACATTTTCCTTTTCATCTGCTAAATCACATTTATTTAATACAACTATTTTCTTCTTACCTTTTATGATTTCTGCTATGTCTGGATTTTGGCTAGAAATTGGAATTCTTGCATCTAATAATTCTATTACAATATCTACTATTTTTAAGTCTTCTGCAATTTGTTTTCTAGTTTTTGCCATATGTCCTGGATACCAATTTATGTTCATATTATTGCTCATTTTTTTCACTCTCCTTCTTCTCTACTTCTTCTAATAATAAATCAAAATCTGATTTATATAATTTATCCTGTTTTACTATAGTCATGCATAAAATAATAATTTTACCACATTATTTTACCACAAAATTCTTTTAAAGTCTAATAATCAAAAAATAAAAAGATTAGAAACACTCTTCTAATCCTTTTCTTAGTTTTTCTATTCCATTATAATGTTCTATAATTATTCTTATCTGCTCTTTCATCCAACTTCCTATCAAATTTTTCATTTGCGTAAAACCAATCAGTTTTCTTATCTTTTGGATGAAGTTTTCTATTCTTATCCAAAAGTAAATCAAGCATTACTGCTATTGGAAGTATTACTCCTATTAAAGATATAAATAAATTCATATATAAATTAATATCTACTGTCTCTAGAGCATTAACTAAATTTTGTATGTTATTTACTATATCTGTTCCAAAATATAATCCATAAGCAAGTAAATAAAGTAATCCACCTATCATTTTTCTTTTAACAACTAATATAATACATACTAAAACCACAAATAATAAAATTACTTCCATTTGCATATTAAGTGGTTCTATTCCTGCAAAATCCCAGTGCAATTGTGCTGCTAGTGCAATTATAACTCTAAGTACCCAATACATACCCATAAACATTACCAAAATCCATGTTGAGAAATTTTTCATTTGTTCACATCTCCTTTATTTTAAAATAAGGTAAAGGTAAGAATGTTACATTCTTTTCCTTCACCTTCTTACTTTACTTTCCATTCTAATTGATTATTTTATTAATCTACAAAATCAAAGTCATCTTTAAATTTTTCTTTGAATATTTCAAATACTTTGTTTAATGTATCTTCATCATCAATACTTACATATGACTCTTCATCAGAATCCTCATCATCATTATCTTCTACTTTTAAGATAACAACTTCTCCTTCTTCCTCTTCTCCTTCATCTGTTACAGGTAGTAATACTACATATTCCTCATCATCTAATTCAACTAAATCTAAAAATTCAAATTTAACCTCATTTCCATCTTCATCATTTAGAATTATAATGTTATCTAATTCTTCATTTTCATCCATAATTTTTCTCCTTTCGTTTTTAATTATATTTAATTTTAATTATAATAACATATTTAAGCTTTTTTTGAAATAGCATTTTTTGATTTATTTAAATAAGTTTCTAAAATATATACTGCAGATATAGTATCAACTATATTTCTTTTTTTATTCTTTTTAACATCCAAAAAATTCATTGTTCTATGAGCTTCAACTGTTGTTAATCTTTCATCTACTGTCTCTATTTTCATTTTATTATATTTACATCTTAATTTATGGACAAACTCTTCTGTTATTTCAGCCCTTTTAGAAATTGTACCATTCATATTTAGAGGCATTCCTACCACGATAGTTCCTACTTCATATTTTTCAAATATTTCATCTAATCTACGAAGTATCACTTTATCAGAGCCATTTCTTTGGATTGTCTCTAGACCTTGTGCTGTTATATTTAATTCATCTGTAATTGCTATTCCAACTCTTGCTTCTCCATAATCTATTCCTAGTATTCTCATAATTTAATCTTCTAATCCTATATATTTTTTAACCATTTTTTCTAGTAATTCGTCTCTTTCAATTGTTCTTATTTTATTTCTTGCATCATTATGACTTGTAATATATGTAGGGTCTCCTGATAAAATATAACCAACTATTTGGTTAATTGGATTATATCCTTTTTCCACTAAAGCCTCATATACCTCTTTTAAAACTTCTTGGCATTTTGTATTTTCTTCTCTTTCTACCTCAAAACTCATTGTTTTGTCAAACTCCATAACGACACTCCTCCTTTATTTACTCATTTTATATATTTGTTATATCACTTTCATTTGGATCTGCATTATCTAAATATTCTTCAAGTTTCTTTAATACTTCTTCTAATCCTGTTCCCTTATAATAAGATGAAATAACAAAATTCAATTTTGGTACCGCAATATCTTTTGCCATTTCTTTTCCTAATTTTTTAGTAGAATTTACCTCTAAATTCAAAGCTTGTATTTCTTCTTCTGTCAAGCTTATTTTCATAGACTCTATTTTTTCTTTTATATCATTTAAGAAATCCGCAACAGAATTTGCTTCTACCCCTGAAAAAGCAATAACAAATTTAGGTCCCATATATCTTACAAACACATACTCTTTTGATAAATTATCTTTTACATAGTTACTAATTTCAGTTATTACCTTATTTCCTAATTCTCTTGAATAGTCTTTGTTTATTTGTTGTATATTAATTATTTTAAACATACATATTGTTGATATTGTATATTGGTCTATTATCTTTTTACCTTCACCATATAGATATTCTTCTGAATATAAGCCTGTAAATAAATCTTTTCTTACAATTGACTCTAATGTTTTTTGATGTACTACAGTTTTTAATACTGAAACAATATTTTCTTTTATAACCTCTAAAACTGTTGTATCAACATTATCAAAATCATGTGGTGTTCCACTTTCTATTATCCAATACCCAATATATACATTATCAATATACAAAGGAAAGAATATAGCAGATTTTGCTCTTCCAAATTCCATTTTTTGATATGGAAGTCTTTCATTTTCATTATTTACTGTTACATATTTTGGTGTTGCTGTTTCAATACTATCCTTAAACATATCTATTTCATGTAAAGATTTTAATGAATCCCAATGTTTTGGATCAACATTTGATGCTTTTATTTGATATTCTGCACCATCAAATACTACTATTGTAGAATATTTTATTTCATATCTTTCTATCAAAACATCATTTATCTTCTTGATTTTCTCTTCTACTGTAGATGTTTCACCTATAGCATTCATAAAATCTTGCACTACATATAGATTTGTAATTTTTTGATTTAGGTTTTTAAATTTTTGTATTTTTTTATGTATTGTTACGTTATAGACTATTAGTCCAATTACAATTAAAACTAATATGACAACTACTGCTATAATCACTTGGGATTTTCCTCCTTTGGTTTAATAATTATTTCTCATCTGGTTTAAAGTACTATTTATATTTGGTGAAAACGTATTTCTTGTAGTATAACCTTTTGCTGTTGGTGGTTTGTATCCAGCATTACTTACTTGATATACCATATTTCCTAATTCTCTCAATGTTTGCATAAACATT
Source organism: uncultured Clostridia bacterium (assembly GCA_944387555.1). Classification (GTDB taxonomy): domain Bacteria; phylum Bacillota; class Clostridia; order TANB77; family CAG-508; genus CAG-269. The sequence goes on from CALXFH010000003.1 coordinate 56,454, forward strand.
TTTGAATAACCTTTTAAAGAAATTTCACATTCTATAATACCTTCTAAATATTTCACATAAATTTCTTCTTCAAAAGGTATTGAAACATATTTTATCAAAGTTCTATCAAATAATTCTGTCATAAATGACATTGAAGGATCATTATAAAATGCCATACCTCCAATAATTGTTTTGTCTGTTACGCCTTTAATTTTTACTGATTTATTTAAAACTATTCTTAATTTCTTTTCATCAAGAATATTCTTTGCTTTTAATTCTCTTAAGAAAGCTGTTAGTGGTTGTATTGTCAACACATCAAATGTTTGTACCAAATATGTTTCTTGTGATTGTTCAAAATATCTTAAAGGTGTGCCAAAGTCTGTATCTATCAAAATCAATGAGTGATTTTTTAATAAAGTCTCTAAAATTCTATCAGCATGTACAATGTCTTCTCCTTCATCTGGAAGTGATGTATATACTGTAAGATTCTTATTTACTGGTATCCCATTTGCTGTTCCATTTGCTAATCCTTGAATTGAATGTGATGCTATATCTCTTAAATTTTCCTCATTTTTAGTATATATATAATAAGAATTTCTATTTTTAGTTGTATCAAGTATTGCTACATTTACTCCTGATGTTGATAATAATTCTGCTATATTATTTACAATAAAAGATGTACCATTTTTTCCAGTTCCAACAAATGTGACAATTTTTTTATCTGGTGTTAAAAGATTTGTCAAATCCACTGTTTCTGTTTGTACATTTCTTTCTATTCTTGGTGTTTCTCTAACAATATTATTTTGCATATAATTGTTTGAAACATAATTGCTAGGCTTATAATTTTCATTTAAATCATTTGAAAAAGTATTTAAATTATTAACTGATTCAGAACTATTATAGCTATTATAACTATTATTAAATTGTTCGCTATTATAAGAAACAGGTTCTTCTGAAATACCTGGTAATATAGTTTCTTGTGGTTCTTCTTCAGGTATTTGATCTAATCCTGGTAAAACAGTTGCACTTTCTTCTACTTCTTGTTTTACCGGTTCTTGTACAACTGGAACAGGATTTTTTCTTGGTCTTCCTCTTCCTCTTTTTACTGGTGTTTCCTGCATTTCTGTTGTTTCTTGTTTAACTTCTGGAAGTGGATTTTTTCTTGGTCTTCCTCTTCTTTTCTTTGGAGTCTCTATCACTTTCTCTGGCTCTGGTTTAATTGTTTCGACCTGTTCAAATTGTTCTTGCTTTAAATTAACATCTGGTCTACTTTGTGACATTTGTTCCATAACTGGTACTGTTGTCTGTTGCTCTTGCACTTGTTTTACTCTAGCCAACTTCTTTGCTCCACTCATATTAACAGAAGATGGAATTACTACAGGTCCAGATATTCTTTGTTCTCTAGTCTTTGGAGTTAATAATTTTTCACTTGGTCCTTCTACTTCTTCATTTTTAGGTTTTCTTAATTTATCAGATACACTATTATTAAATGACATTATTTGTTGATATTTTGGTGATCTTTCTTCTAGTACTGCTCTTACATTTAATGGTAAAAACTTACTTATAATTCTTAACTGTGTATCATTATACTGAGCTGCTATATTATTAAAGCTTTCTAGATATTTATCTTCATTTTTACCTAATCTTTTATAATAAGCAAGTATATTTTGAATTTCTATTTCACTAACATCATTTTCATTTTCACTTTGATAATTTACATTTTCAGAATCTATTTGGTAATAAATTTTAGCATCTTTTTTAGAACGTGGTCTATTTATTAGCTTGCAAACTTCTTCTACACTTCTATCTGTTCCAAGTACAGCATTATATATTCCTATTCCAAATAGCTTTACAAGCATTTCTTCTCCTTTTACTCTTCTGTCAGCACAAATCAAGATAATAGGAATATCGTTTCCCTTTGTATTTGATGCTTCATCACTAATACCATCTAATTTTTCAAAAATAAATTTATCAATTTGATCGTATTGTGTATGTGTAAAAGCTTCTAATTCTTCACTTATAACTATTCTATCATAAGTTTTATCTTTTTGTAATTCTTTTAAAATTGCATTAAAGTAATAAACATTCTTATATGAAATAATTTGTTTATATTCTTTTTGATATCTCTTTACTATTGATTCTGAGATTTCTTCATTACTTACAGCAAATAAGACTTTCATTTGTTACCCCCTTCCAAATTTTACAAACACTGCAAAAGCTAGTGGTAATATTTGGCATATAATTAATATTGTTACAAATGTGACTATTAAAGCCATACCTTTTTCTAACGTATCTAATTTTCTTATACCAATTATATATTGGTATATAGCTCCTATAGCAATACCTAAAAAGCATAGAGGTATACTATAAATTCTAACTAAATTTAATATATATGCAACTGTTCCATATACATTAGAGCCATATTTTTCTTGGTAATCCTCTAATGATTTTGCAGCATTATCCTTTATTTCAATTATTTTACTTTCTGTTTCTTCATCTATTGCTTGATCTGCTGCATAAACATTTGACGCTACTAAAAACACTCCGATTACTATTACAAATATGGAAACTATTATTAGTGCTTTTTTCATATTCATTTAAGCCCCTTTCTTAAGTCTTTTGGCAATTTTTTCCGTTTTTAACCTTATACCCTTATATAATACAATAAATTGTAAAAAATATCAAGGAATTTTTTATAATTTGTTATATAAATATTGCATCTGTTTATATACTGCATTTGCCCAGTTCTTATCTGTTGCATATCTAGTGTTTACTCCAGATAATGTTGGGCCGTTATAATATTTACCAGATGCTTGTTCTTCTCCATAAATAGATGTTCCTTTTGGATTTAAATAATATTTAACAAACACTCTTGCAATTAAATCTATACTTTCAGAATAATCTGTAAATTCATAAGCTCCACTATATGGATTTGAATCATATGCACCATATCCAAATAAATTATGTTTGTCCTTTGATATTCTTGATGTTCCCCAGTTACTTTCATGTATTGCTACTGCTGCAACAAACACTCCATTTATATTATATTGTTGTTCTATATAATAGAAATATTCTGCATTATTCTGCATAACTTTATTTGTATCTTTGCTATCTGTTAAAACTTTCTTAAATTGCTCTAGGCTTAATCCACTTGGTTTATTTAAAGCCATATCAAAACTTAGAGCTGTAACACTTCCTCCTGAAGCTGCGTGCTCTTGTGAACTTTCTTCTTCATAAACTTCATTTTGATTTATATATGTAGTATTTTCTGATTTTATATACCCTCTTGCAGTTCCACTTACTTGATACCAATCTCCACTTATTCCTAATACTGTTAGCTCTGTTCCTTTTTCTAGTGTTGCAACTTTTTGCGCCTCTTCACTTGGCTCTACTCTTACTTCTGTTCTATCTGATGTGGTATATACAACATCTCCTACTTTTACTTGATATGTACTTTTTCTACTTCCAGATCCCACTTCTACTATCTTATCTACAGAAGCTTTTGTTACTTTACTACTTACTTGCTCTTCTGATACTACTTGTCCATTTTCATAAGTTTTTTTAGTCGTTACTTCTTGTTTTCCGTCTCTTCCTTCCTGTACAACTTGGATTACTCCTGTTGGAAGTTCAGGATTTTCATTATATTTTGTTATATATTCTAAATCAACTTCTTCTGTGACATATTCTTCACTAGCACCACCTGAAGTATTTGCATTTATTAGTTCATCTAAATTTATAGTAGCTGCATTACTAATTTTTACATCTGTACTCTCAACATCTGCATCTGTTTCTTTTGCTAATACCTCATTTTCTGTTAAATAGTAATTATAACATGCAACTAAGCATAGCAGAATTGTTACAAAAGCAAAAAATATGATTATATTCTTAAGAGACAAACCTCTCTTTTTTACCTTATCTTTTGATTTCATACTATCACCTATTATAATTCTACATTTTAACTCTTCTTTTGTCAATTAAAAAAAACCTAAAATCCGCATAGAAACCAAATTGTAATAAAGATTTAATATTTCTGTAACAAAAAGGAAACACAACGTGGTTTGTGTTCTTTAAAAAGTTTTAATATTTAGTTTGGTTCCAACTAATATCTTATCTCTTCATTTATTTAATATTTTTCTTTAGTTCTTTAATTTTTTCAATAGATAATCTACTAACTTTGCTTGCTGCTTCTACTGTATATCCTTTTTAAACATATTCCCACTTTTTCTATCTAATTATTATAACTTTTTGTCATAAAATAATTTAGGATTAATATAATAATAGTATCCACTATTTTGTCAAATGGTTTTTATTGCTCTATATTATGGATAAAAATACTTGATTTTCTCTTGTTTTTATAATATTATATAAGTGTTTACAAAGGAGGAATTATGGATAGAAAAAAGAAAAGAAAAACAAATGTAAAAAAGAAAAAAATAGATTTAAAAAATATAGATAAAAAGAAAGCTATTTTAACAGCCATAGCAATTATATTGTTTATTATTGTTTTTGTACTTTGTTATTTAGTATTTTATAAATATGTATTAAAAAGAAATTTTGAAAATACTGTTCTTGATTTTTCTAATAAAAATGAAGAAACTATTTTTGAGATTAATAACATAACATTTTTTAGTAGTTGTGATGCTAAAAATAAATCAGCATCTAGAAGCAATTTTACAATTGAAAATTTATATCAATATACAGATATGGCATTATTTATCACAAGTCCTAAAGAAGAAAAAACATTGAAAAACACTTTAAAAAGTGTATACATAGATAATATTCAATATACAAAAACACCAACTTTGGGAACACCAAGTTTATATTATAAAAACATAAATAATTTTGCAAAAAGTGATATAATAGATACTAATTTAATAAATGATAGATTAGATTTTAATGTAACTTCTGAAGATGAAGCAAACTTAGATACACCTACTCTTTATAATAACTTAGCAAACCCAATAGTTTTAAGCTATGTAAATAGTAATATAAAAACAGATTATACTTTAACAGATACAAGCTCACCAATAACATATGATGGTACATTACTTAAAAAATGTGACGTTTTACTAAATTCCATAAGTTCTAGTCTTTCTTTTGATATATATATTACAAATAATTTGGATGAAGAATTTAAATGCACAGTTTATATAGACATACCTTTAGAAAGTGATAGTGAATCAATTTACAATGGAAGTGTCACATTAAAGAAAGATACTAATTTTATATTTTATCGTTATAAATAATATAGGAGGTAAATTATGAAAGAAGAATTAACAGTAGCAGAAAAATTAAAGAAAAAATACCATAAGGTTGAAGAAGTAACTAATTTAAAGGACATGTTATATCGTTCAGGAGACATATACCGTAGTAGAACAGCTTTTAAATTAAAAGATGAAAATGGTAATATAAAATCTATTACATATGAAGAATTTAAAAATGATGTTATCTATCTTGGGACAAGCTTAATTAAAAAGGGATTTTTAAATAAAAGAATTGCTGTTATTGGTAAAAATTCTTATAAATGGTGTGTTTCATATATGGCAGCAACAATAGTAGGTATTGTTGTTCCAATAGATAAAGAGCTACATTCAGATGATGTTATTAATTTTATGAATGTATCTCAAACAGTATGCATATTAGGTGATAAGAAAAATCTAGATACTGTATTAGATAATATTTCTAAAGTAGAAAATCCTGATACTTTATTTATTACTTTTGAGAATAAATTTAATAGTCTATTAGAAGAAGGTAAAAAACTTTATGAAGCTGGTTTTACTGATTTTGATGATATAAAAATTGACCCAGATGAAATGAGAATTTTACTTTTTACATCTGGAACAACAGGAAATGCAAAAGGTGTTTGTTTATCACAAAGAAATGTATGCTCTAACCTACTTTCAACATATGGAATAGTAAAAGTAAAAAGAAGTGATTTATTCTTTTCAGTACTTCCACTTCATCATACTTATGAATGCACATTAGGTTTTCTACTTCCAATATATAGCGGAGCATCTATTTGCCATTGTGAAGGTTTGCGTTATATTGTAAGTAATATGCAAGAATTCCATCCTTCTGTTATATTATGTGTTCCACTATTATTAGAAAAAATGCATAAAACAATTATTAAAAACATGAATAAATCTTTACCTAAAAAATATGTAAAAGAAGGAGAAGAAAATCCATACAATAATCTACCATTCTTTTTAAAGAAAATTGTTAAGGCAAAAGTTAAAAACACTTTAGGCGGAAGATTACGTGTATTTATTGTTGGAGCTGCAAGTTGTAACCCTACTGTCCTATCTGATTTTAGGGCTTTAGGTTTAAATTCTCTTCAAGGATATGGTTTAACAGAATGTTCTCCTTTAGTTGCAGGAAACACAGACTTCTTCCAAAAAGATGACGCAGCAGGACTTCCTATTCCTAATGTAGAATATAAAATTGATAACCCAAATGAAGATGGTATTGGAGAAATACTTGTTAAAGGTCCAAATGTTATGCTTGGATATTACGAAGATGAAAAGAAAACAAAAGAAACAATTGTAGATGGTTGGTTCCATACAGGTGACTTAGGTAAAGTTGATAAAGATGGTTATTTATATATTACAGGTAGATGCAAATCTGTTATTGTTACTAAAAACGGTAAAAATATTTATCCTGAAGAGGTTGAATATTATTTGAATGATAATCCTCTTATTTCTGAATCTTTAGTTTTGGGAATTCAAAAAGAAGATGATGATGAAACATATGTAAATGCTCAAATTTATCCAAATATAGAAGCAATTAAAGAATACTTAAAAGGAAGTGTTCCTACAAAAGAAGAGATTAGAAAATTGATTTCAGATGTAGTTTCAAGTGTTAATAAAAAGCTTCCTAATTATAAACACATTAAAAATTTTGTTATTCGTGATAAAGAATTTGAAAAAACAACTACTCAAAAAGTTAAACGTTATGGTGATAATATCAAGATGAACAAGGATTAGCATTTGCTAATTCTTGTTTTTTGTGCTATAATTAAATTTATAGCTTACAGCTATTTGTACATAAGCCTATTTTAAGGAGGAAAAATGAAAGTAGGCATTGCTACCGCAAAAATCGACCTTAGCCAAAAAATGCACAAGTTTAAAGGTTGGGTTTGGGATATCTTGTTCTCAGATGCATCTACTACTCTTTTTAGTAACCTTCGTATTTCTTTCTATGAAGATAAAAAGAAATCAAAAAAGAGGAAAAAAGAGATAAAAGATGTGTTTAAAGAAATTGATATAAAAACAGGTAGCACAGTAACTATCCTTTTCGACCTTGAAAGTCACGATATTCTTTATATTGGTGCTTTTGAAAAGGATTTTTGGATTAGTGTGAATGACGATTATGCTCTTACAGAGCCTAAACTAGAGATTAAATCTCTTATGTCTTTTATCTACTAATCAAAAAGCTCTCTTATCCGTTTAATAAGCGGTTTAAGGGAGCTTTATCTTTCTTCATCTTCTATAGAATGTTCTTTCATATTAAAATAAATTCTGTCTAATCTTTTTAATTGAGCTCTATACTCTTCTACTAATTTATCATCTTTTCCATTTTCGTCTAAACTTCTTTTAAGTCCTTTTCCAAGTAAGTAATCAACTCGATTTATACAGTCATTTAGTTCTTCAAAATTATCTTTGCCTATAATACTAAATAACCTTTCCATATCACCTGTTATTCTTGCTCTTATTATTTCTTTTTTATAACTTTTTAAAAATGGAAATAACATATTTTTAGTAATACTACTAGTATTTACATCCATTGTGTTATTTTCAGTTAATTCTTTAGGTTCTAGCATATATGTACCTTTTCCATGTAAAATTCTAGTTGCCTCTATAGCAAATATATCTGTAATATTTTCATTTAATCTTTCATATTTTCTTTTATCTTCTCTGTATGGATTTTTTTCTTCATCCCCATCAAATCCACACCCTACATATATTTCATTTCTTTTGTATGTTTCTATCAAATGACAATATTCATGTAACATACTATAATCTAACATTCCACCTTCTTTAATAGTAAAAAAAAGTATTGGCGTGTTCACATTTTTAAATGTTACAAACAACTTACCTTCTATAAATATAATTCTTAGTACTTCTTCACTCCCTTCAATTTCTCCTATTTGTCCTAAAATATCTTTAAATTCTTTAGTTTCAGAGATTTCTTCTTCTCTTCTTTTTTTGGCAAATTCTCTATATGGTTCTAACGTTTCTGAATATCTTTCATATTCTCCAAATATTCTATTATATATTTTTATATATTCTTGTATATTATCATATATTTTTCTATATTCAGCTGTTTTTTTAAATTCTTCTAAATCTTCTCTATCTAAAATTCCTTCTTCATCTTCTCCAAATAAGAAAAAGTTTAAAAATTCTATTTGCTTTTCTATTATATCTTCACTATATTCTTTGTTTTTTTCTTGTACTTTTTTATCAAAAGCTCTAATTCCAATATAATTTTGTTCTGGCAAATATGTAAAGCCACTATATCCTCCTATATATTCTGAAATTAATCTTTTTATATTACTAGGCACTTCTTCTGTATAACTTTTTCCTTCTAAACAGCTTACATCTACCCCAATTTCTTTTAAAAATTTTATTGATAATTCTCTTGCTTTACAATTTTCTAAAAATATTACATAATCTTCAATTCCTTGTTCTGTTTTATATGTAATAATTTTTGCACTATTTATTCTTTCTTGGATTATATCTCTATATTCCTCTCCAAATATTTTTATATATGCTTCTATTACATTTGGAATATAATCTTTTACATCTATATTTAATATATTCAATTTATACCCCTTTCTATATACAAAAGAGGAATTCAGGCGAATTCCTCTTTTGATGAAGATTAGTCTTGTTTGCCTGCGCTTCTTTCTCCTAAGCCATATGATACAAATGATACTATAAAAGTAATCCCTGCAACATACCATGCTAGAGGTGCCATTATATCTGGATATGGTGAAATAATAGAATTCAAAAAACTCATAAGCAGATATACAACAAAAGCCCATACAAACGCACACAAAACCTTTTTCTTCATTTTAATCCTCTCTTTCCCTTTCCGATAGTTATCTTCAAAAGTATAGAGATTTTTTGCTAATAGTTATTACTACTTGCTTAATAATTATACATTGTTTTACATAATAATTCAAGTGTTTTATACTTGAATTTTAATATATTATATGTTATAATACTTCTTTGGATGGTCAAGACTATTATTAGAAAGGTATGCAAAATGTTTAATTATATTTTGCGGAAAACTATCTATAAAGGCGAAACTCAAGAACAGCAAATTATAAGTTTAAAGTTTTATTTTGGAGAAGATTTTACTATTTTTCTTACTTATGTAATTTTTTTCATTTGCGAAATATTACTTTTGCTTATACCAACTTGTGTTTTTATTTTATCTTTAAAAACTATAAAAGCTCTTATAATAGGTGGCATTGTTTTACTAATTTCCTTTGTAAGTTTATTTTTAGTTTGCCTGATTTTTTATTCTACTCTCAATAATATTTTAAATAAACTTTTAAACCAATTGTTTTTTTATTTATATTTTGAGCTATACACTAAGAAAGGTCAAGCAATTTCTAATGATGATTTTACATATTTAAGAAAAAATGCCCCCAAGCTTTACAAAGATATAAAAGAACACTATTGTAAAAGTTTTTGCGAATATTTTTCTTACAGCATTCTTAAATCTCTACAAAATGGTCAAATTTATTTTGTTGCATTAAAAAGTGTTTATCCTTCAGAAACTCACAATTATTATTTTATGCATGTTTTATATGTTAATAATAATTGGTGTTTTGATACAGGTAGTGTTAGACAATATAGATTGGAAGAATTTTTAAATGTTTGTAATGGTAAGATTTACAAAATCTTTTCTTTTCCAGATATTAAAAAGTTTTCTTCTTATTGTGATTTTGTAGATAATACAGAAAAAGCTCTTAACAAATGGTGTAAGGAAAATGATTGTTCTAGTTTCCTTTTAGTATAGTTTTCACTCTTGACTAGCGCCCTAATTTTCAAATGAAAATTAGGGATTTTTTTGTAATATAAAAAATTGCAGATTTTCCTACACCATAGCAACGTAAAAAATATTAAGAGCTAGTCAAACTAGCTCCCTTATATTGATTGGTTATTTGGTAGGAGTCGCCGTCCCTACATCTCTTTTGACCACTAGGGTGCGTGGTTGCAACATTTTACCACCTCAAATAACCTATTTTAATATTTTCCAATAACCTGTTTTATTTGAACCAAACCTTTCAATTAGCTTTTTACTTTTCAAAGACGCTACTAATCTTTGTACTGTTCTATATGGTATCTTTGATTTTTCAGAAATCTCTTTTTGTGATATATTAGGATTTTTTATAATAAAATCAAGTACTGTTTGTTCATTAGAATTAATATTTTTTGTGTAATTTATCACGCCATTTATTGCGCCATTATTTGGCGTAATATTTTCATAATTAAATGGATTTTCTCTATATTTAAAGGAAACTCTTAAAAAATGCTCCATAAATTTAAAACAACTTTTATCATAAGCATCCAAAATTCTTAATACTCCTGAGCCAATATTTTCAATTAATTCTATATCTTTAAACACTCTAATTAGTTCTTTGTTTCTTGGAGCTGTAACACCTTCTAAGAATTCTTCTTCTGATAATTCTTGTGGTAATCCTCCAGCTGATGTAATTTCAACTCTATCAGAATATAATTCTACAATAGGAGAATTTCCATAAGAATAGTCATTATGCACTATAGCATTTATAACTGCTTCTTTTAAGGCTGCTTTATCTATCATTTCCACTTCTTTTCTACCTTTATATTCGATTTTAGCATAAACAGTATTTTCTGCATCAAGTCTATCTAAAATTCTTTGAGTTGCGGTGATTATACAACGATATCCGTATTCTTGATTTTCTACTAAATCCATTTTATTAGTTCCTAGATATTTTACAAGTTTAATTGAAACATTATTTTCATCTGCTAACAAAAATGCATTATAATTATATTTTCCTTCACTTGTTAGCAAATCCAGATTTTGTAAAAAGTTATCATTTAATGTTATATTATGTTCTTCATAATATATTTTTAATTGATTAAATGTTAATTCTTGTCTTGGTGAGTCTATTTCTTTTAAAGAATTTTTAGTTCTCTTAGCGTACATATCATTAATCATTCTTTCGGTCATTCTTTCTTTACTACTACCAACCCTAATATAACATCCTTCTGGTGTTCTTCCTTTTTTTCTTAAATAGTAAGGTTTTTCTGTACCACTTGATATAACTATTTTTATTACGTCTTTACCATCTAATGTTTCAACTGTTACATCAAATAATCCTAAAGTAGAAGGCTTAATATTATTTTTTATTCTATCCTTTACTTGTAATTGTGTTAAATCAACATCTTGAAGTCCAACTACTTGTCCATTTTTCCTAACTCCAACATATACAATTCCGCCTTCTCTATAATTAAGAAATGCAATTACTTCTTGCTCAAAATCTTCATTTAATTGTTCTTTATATTCAATTCTATTTGTTTCTGTTTTTTGCACAAGTAACACTCCTTTTTAATTTCTAAATTTAATTTTATTTTGTAAAATTTTATTATATAATTATATATTCTACATTATTTTATATTTTCCTTTAAATTAAAAGTATAATTTTAGTTATTACTTGTTTTTATATTAAAATTGATGTAATTACTAAAGAGTTAGAAAAAATTCAAGATTTCTTAGACACTTAAAAAATTAATAATTTTTTCTATTATTTTTATATGTTCTACATATTAAAATATTTGTTTGTAAATATCAAGTAGTTAATTGTTTTCCACCAATAAAAAACAGCACAATTACCAATAAATTTAAGTAACTATGCTATTTTCTATTTTTTAATAATTAAAATAAAAAAATAATCAACTTTTCGTTGATTAAACTTAAGTGGTGGCTTGAAGTGGAATCGAACCACTGACACAGGGATTTTCAGTCCCTTGCTCTACCAACTGAGCTATCAAGCCATATATAAAAATGGCGACCTGGAACGGGCTCGAACCGTCGACCTCTAGCGTGACAGGCTAGCGTTCTAACCAACTGAACTACCAGGCCGTAAAACATGGTGGTCGCTACAGGGCTCGAACCTGTGACCCCCTGCTTGTAAGGCAGATGCTCTCCCAGCTGAGCTAAGCGACCATGTTCTTCCGACGAGATTTATTATACTAATTTTTTTAATAATTGTCAATAGTTTTTGTTAAATTTTTTCATGTTTTTTTATAAAAAAGAGCAAGGGACTGAAAATCCCTGTGTCTTCGCTTTTTAAATAAAGCAATATTATTACAAGAGAGCTTCTGCTCTCTTGTATATTTCTTAATTTAAGCATATGCTTGACGTTTTTTGAAACTAAGTAAATTAGTAATTTCATTTTCTGTATTTTTAGCTTTCTTAGTTTTTCTAGCTCTTTCTTGTTCAAGCTCTCTTTTTTGTTTTTCAGCCATAGATTGACAAATTGCTTTTTGATATGCAAAATGTGTATCTTGTGCTATTTTACTCCAATTATAATTGTTTCTAACTTTATTTTTAGCAACTCTTGTAATGTCTGCACATAATTTATGATCAAATAATAATTCTAATATTGAGTCAGCAATTGAGTTTGGATTACCACAATATGTTTTCATTCCATTTACTTTATGCTCTACTATTTCATTAAGACCACCTATATCTGATACTACAACAGGTCTTTCAGAAAGCATAGCTTCTAGAGCTACTATTCCAAATGGCTCATATGTACTTGGAAATACTGCTATATCTGCTGCTTTATACATTCTTTGAACATTCTTACCATTCATATATCCTGCAAAATATACTTTATTTCCTAAGCCTAAATTATTTACTTCTTGTCTTAGTTCTTGTTCCATTCCGCCTCTACCACAAATAACAAGTTTTGCATCATGGTAACCATTTAATATTTTAGGCATAGCTGCTATCAAGTGTTGTACACCTTTTTCATAAACAAGTCTTCCCATGAACAATATAATCTTTTCATTGTCCATTGCATATTTTCTTCTAAAATTATAATCTCTTTCAATGCCATTAAATAGATTCAAATTAACTCCATTTGGTACTACATTTATTTTATCATATGGAAGTCCAAATAATCTTTGTAATTCATTTTTCATATAGTTACTATTAACAATTACTTCAGCTGCTTCATATGTAAGCATCCATTCTGTATCATTTATATATCTTTGTTGTTCATCATGAATACCGCTATTTCTGCCAGATTCAGTTGCATGTATTGTTGCAACAATTGGTATATTATATGAATTCTTTAATGTTTTTGCGCTATATGCTACTAACCAATCATGGGCATGGATAACATCAAAATTTCCTTCTTTTAACATTATTTCATTAGCTTTAGCTATCATGTTGAAATTTAATTGTAAAATCCAATCTATAAAATTATTAGGATTAATCATATAGTTATCAACTCTATATACTTTTACACCTTTATCATCTTCAAAATAAGGTGCATCTCCTTCTCTATAAGTAATTACTGTTACATCATGTCCATCTTTATGCAAAGTTCTTGATAAATCGTAAACAACTCTTGCGATTCCTCCTACCACTCTTGGTGGATATTCCCATGTTAACATTAGTATTTTCATTAAAATTCTCCCTTTCTTTTCATAATTTTCTTTTGTTGTGATATTTTGATTCTATTTTTGACACTTTCTTACACTATTGTATACAAATTTTCAAAAAAAGTAAATGCTTTTTTCAAAAAAACATTCACTTTTTATTCTTTTTTAATTATATTCAATTAATTAGATTTCTTTCCAAATTTTTTTGAAATAAATGAAGTATCATAATTATTATTTTTAAAATCTTCATCTTCTAATATCTTTAAAATAAAATCTGCATTTGTTTTTATTCCCTCAACTACTAATTCTGCTATACTACTTTTCATCTTAGCAATTGACTCATTTCTATCTTTTCCATGAACTATAATTTTGGCTATCATTGAATCATATGTTGGTGGTATTGAATACCCTGGGTAAATTGCAGTATCAACTCTTACACCATTTCCACCTGGTAAATGTAAATCTGTTATTGTTCCAGGACTTGGCATAAAGTTCTTATCTGGATCTTCTGCATTTATTCTAACTTCCATACTATGACCAGTAAATGTAATGTCTTTTTGTTTAAAACTTAAAGTCTCTCCACTTGCTATTTTTATTTGTTCTTTTATTATATCTATTCCTGTTACCATTTCAGTTACTGGATGTTCTACTTGAACCCTTGTATTCATCTCCATAAAATAGAAATCTTTATTTTTATCTACTAAAAATTCAATTGTACCAGCATTAGTATATCCTATTTCTTTAACAGCATTTACTGCTACTTCTCCCATTTTCTTTCTTGTTTTATCATCTAATATACTAGATGGTGTTTCTTCTAATACTTTTTGATTTCTTCTTTGAACAGAACAATCTCTTTCACCTAAATGAACACAATTTCCGTGTTCATCTGCTAATACTTGGATTTCTACATGTCTTGGATTTTCTACAAATTTTTCTAAGTATAAACTATCATCATTAAAAGAAACTTTTGCTTCTTGTTTTACTAAATCATATTCTTTTTCTAATTGGTCCTTATTATATGCCACACGGATACCTCTTCCTCCGCCACCTGCAGAGGCTTTAAGCATTACTGGATATTTTATTTCTTCTGCTAAAGATACTGCTTCTTCTTTAGATTTTATTAAACCTTCAGATCCTGGTACTACTGGTACCCCTGCTTTTTTCATTGTCTCTTTTGCTTTTGATTTATTTCCAAGTAATTCAATTAACCTATAATTTGGTCCAATAAATTTTATTCCCATATCTTCACAAATTTTAGCAAAAGTACTATTTTCTGATAAAAATCCAAATCCAGGATGGATACTATCTGCACCTGTCAAACAAGCTGCTTCTAATATTGCTTTCATATTTAAATAGCTTTTATTAGATGGAGCTGGTCCAACGCAAATAGCTTCATCTGCCAAACTTACGTGTAAAGCTGTTTTATCTGCTTCTGAATATATTGCAACTGTTCTAATTCCCATTTCTCTACAAGCTCTAATAATTCTTACCGCAATTTCTCCACGATTAGCTATTAATACTTTCTTTAACATCTTATTCTCCCTTTCATTTATACAATTGCAAAAGTTAATTCACCTTTTGCTGCTATTTTTCCATCAACTGTAGCTATAGCTTCTCCTATCCCTATAGGACCTTTTCTTTTTATTATCTTAACTTCTAATTTCAATGTATCTCCAGGTACTACTTGCTTTTTAAAACGTATTTTATCAATTCCTCCAAATAAGGCATTTTTACCCTTATTTTCTTCCATAGAAAGAATTGCAACTGCTCCTGTTTGAGCAAGTGATTCTACTATTAATACTCCTGGCATTATTGGGTTTCCAGGAAAATGTCCTTTAAAATAATATTCATCTTCTCTTACATGTTTATATGCTGTTGCGCTTTCTCCTGGTACATATTCTTCAACTTCATCAATCATTAAGAATGGCTCTCTTTGTGGTATTATATTTTTTATTCCTTCTTTATCTAAAACCATCGTTCTGCCTCCTATTTTATTTTAAATAATGGTGTTCCATATTCTACTACATCTTCGTTATTTACACAAACTTCTACTATTTCACCATCAAATTCTGACTCTATTTCATTCATTAATTTCATAGCTTCTACAATACATAAAACGTCACCTTTATGTACTTTGTCACCAACTTTAACATAAGGATCTTTATCTGGTGAAGAACTTGCATAAAATGTTCCTACCATTGGGCTTTTAACTATTTTTAAGTTTTCATCTTCTTTATCTTTTCCTTCTGCCTCATCTTTTTTTACTACAGCTGTTTGTTGTTCTTTAGTAACAACTGGTGGTGTCATAGGAGCACTTGCTTCAATAACATTTCCTGGTGCTGTAATTACAACTTCTTTTTCAGTGTTTTTCTTCATTTTTATTTTTATACCTTCTGGAAATTCTATTTCTAAAGAATCTATTTTTGAATCTCCCATATCATCCATTAATTTTTTTATATCTTTATAATCCATTTTAATTCCTCCTATTATAGATTATTTTTATTTTGAAGATATTTATTTTCCCATTTTGGATGTTCCAAATGGAAACGTCCCTAATGGGACATTATTTATATTCTTTTAATAATAAACTACTATTATGTCCTCCAAATCCTAGTGAGTTTGATATTGCATATTTAACTTCTACATTTCTTCCTTCATTTGGTACTACATCTAAGTCACATTCTTCATCAGGTACTTTGTAATTTATTGTTGCTGGAACAAATCCTTCTTGTATTGATTTAGCACATACTATTGCTTCTACCCCTCCTGCTGCTCCAAGTAAATGTCCTGTATGTCCTTTTGTTGAACTTACCATTACTTTTCTTGCTGCTTCTTCTCCTAATGCTGTTTTTATAGCCTCAGTTTCACAAGAGTCATTTAAATGTGTTGAAGTTCCATGTGCGTTTATATAAGTAATTTCTTCAGGTTTTACATTTGCTTCTTCCATTGCTAATTTCATTGCTCTTGCTCCACCTTCTCCACCTGGTGCTGGTGATGTAATGTGGTATGCATCTGAAGTTGCTCCATATCCTACTACTTCTGCATAAATTTTTGCACCTCTAGCTTTTGCATGTTCTAATTCTTCTAGGATTACAACTCCTGCTCCTTCTCCCATTACAAATCCGCTTCTTTCTTTATCAAATGGGATACTAGCTCTATTTTTATCTTCTGCTTTAGTCAATGCTTTTATATTTGTAAATCCTGCAATACTAAGTGGTGTTATTCCTGCTTCTGTTCCTCCTGCAATTACTATATCTTGATAATCATGTTTTATCATTCTAAAACTTTCACCTATACAATGTGTTCCTGTTGCACAAGCTGTTACTAACGCAATTGATTCTCCTTTCGTTCCAATATCAATTGCAACATTTCCTGCTGCCATGTTTGATATTCCCATTGGTATATACATAGGTGATACTCTATCTGGTCCTTTTTCATTGCATTTTTTATTTTCTCTTTCTATTGTTTCAATTCCACCTATTCCAGAACCGATTACAACTCCTACTCTTTCCATGTTTTCTTTTTCTCTATCCAATCCACTATCTTTCCAAGCTTCTCTTGAAGCTATCATTGCATATTGTGAAAACTTGTCTAATCTTTTTGCTTCTCTTCTATCGAAATAATCTTCTGGATTATAGTCTTTTACTTCTGCTGCTAGTTTTACTTTAAAATTTGTAGTATCAAATGATTTAATATAATCAATTCCACATTTTCCATCTTTGATACCTTTCCAAAATTCTTCTACGTTATTTCCTAATGGAGTTATTGCTCCTAATCCTGTAATTACAACTCTTCTCATTTTAAAATCTCCTTATTTTCTTAAAAATTCCACTTTTATATTTTATCACATTTTTTTATTTTTTTCTATTAGTACAGTCGGTCAGTAAATGGGGACGTTTCCTTTTGCACAAAAATACGCAATCTGGGACACATTGTTTAAAGGTCTGTCCCCAAATGCTCAAAAATGCGCAAAAGGAAACGTCCCCATTTTATTACATTACCATTCCACCATCAATATTTATTACTTGACCTGTTATATATGAGCTTTTTTCTGAACCTAAGAAATAAATTACTTCTGCTACTTCTCTTGCTGTTCCCATTCTCTTTAATGGTATTTGTGCATTTATGTTCTCTTTTACGCTATCAGATAATACGCTTGTCATATCTGTTGCAATAAATCCAGGTGCTACCGCATTTGCTCTTATATTTCTTGATGCTAATTCTTTTGCGACACTTTTTGTAAATCCAATTACACCTGCTTTTGATGCTGAATAATTACATTGGCCTGCGTTTCCTACAACTCCTACTACAGATGCTAAGTTTATAATACTTCCTTGTCTTTTTTTCATCATATATTTAGTTACGGCTTTTGTTACTAAATATGTTCCTTTTAAATTTATTTCTATAACTTTATCAAAATCTTCTTCACTCATTCTCATAAGTAATGTATCTCTTGTAATTCCTGCATTATTTACTAAAACATCTATTTTTCCAAATTCAGCGATTGCTTCTTCTACCATATTATTTACATCTTCTGCTTTTGATACATCTGCTTTTACTAATAAACATTTTACTCCTTTTTCTTCAAATTCTTTTTTAATTCCTTCTACATCTGTTTTATCAGATACATAATTAATTACTACATCATATCCATTTTCTGCATAAACTTCTGCAACTTCTCTTCCTATTCCTCTTGAACCACCTGTTACTAATACTACTTTTCTTTCTTCCATTATACATTTTCCTCCTCTAAATATTTTTCTAAACTTTCTAAGCTATTTATATTATAAGTTTTAGCTTCTTTATTATCTTTTTTTACAAATCCCGTTAAAGTTCTTCCTGGTCCTATTTCAACATATTCATCTACATTTTCTTCTTGCATTAATTTTATTGCTTTATCAAATCTTACAGAGCTTATTATATGTTTTGCAAGTATTTCTTTCATATTATCATTAGAATTATAATAAGTTCCATCTATATTTTTTATTACTTTTACACTACTTTCTTCTACATTAAATCTTACATTTTCTAATTCTTTTTCATAAGCTTCTTTTGCTTTTATTAATTTTTCTGTATGGAATGGTCCACTAGTTTTAAGTGGTATTACTCTTCTTGCTCCTGCAGTCTTTAATTTTTCTATTGCTTCTTCTACAGCTTCTTTTACTCCTGATACTACTGTTTGAGTACTGCAATTATAATTTGCAGGGACGGCGAATTTTCCAGAATCACGAAGTTCTTTACAAATTTCTTCAATTTTAGTACTATCTAATCCAATTACAGCTGCCATTTCATATTCTTCATCAGGAATTAAATTTCCCATATAATATCCTCTTTTTTTAATTAATTTTATTCCATCTTCAAAACTAATTATTCCTGCACATATTAATGCTGTATATTCTCCTAAACTTAGTCCACATGCTATTTGACAAGTAATTCCTTTTGCTTTCAAAACTTCCATTATTGCTAAACTTGTTACTAATATTGCAATTTGTGTATTTTCTGTTTTGTTTAGTTCTTCTTCTGGTCCTTCAAAACATAATTTTTTAATATCCATTCCAGATATCTTAGAAGCTTCATCATAAACCTTTCTTGCTTCTTCATATTTTTCATAAATATCTTTTCCCATACCTATGTTTTGAGCTCCTTGTCCTGGGAATAAAAATGCTCTTTTCATAATATTTTCCTCCTTTTGTCCCATTAGGGACGTTTCCTTTTGGGACATGTGTCCCTATTTTTATATTTCTAATAATATACTTCCTGTATTCAAACCTCCACCGTAGCCAAGTAATATTACTTTATCACCTGCAGACAACAAGTTTTTTTCTATCATTTCTGCTATTGCTATTGGTGTGCTTGCACAGAATGTATTTCCTTTTTTATTTATATTTATATAAAATTTACTAAAATCGACACCTAACCTATTAGCTATTGCTTTCATTATTTTAATATTAGATTGATGTGGTATTATATATTTTATATCATCTAATTTAAAACCTGACAAGTCCACTAATTTCTTTACGTTTTCTACAGGATTTTTAACTGCATATTTATAAACTTCTTTTCCATTCATATGTAAGTTTTCTCCCACTTTATAAACAAGCATATCTTTATCATCTTTTTCTGCTTCTATATTTACAAAATAAGATTTTTTCTCAGAACTATTTTCTACTAAAACAGCTCCTGCTCCATCTGACAATACTGCTACTGTTCCTAAATCTGACTTATCAATAACTTTAGATAGTAAGTCTACTCCTACTACTAATGCTTTTTTTACTCTTTCAGCTCGCATATAACAACTAACAATATCAAATGCATTTATAAAACCACTACATCCTGCTAATATATCAATACAAATACATGACTTAATTTCTAATTCTTTTTGTATATAATTTGATATTCCTGGCATCAAACAATTACTTGATGTTGTTGCAACTACAATCATATCTACATCAATACAATTAATTTTCTTTGCTACATTCAAAGCCATTTCTTCAATTGTTTCATTTACTGCATAATATCTTTCTTCTATCCCTGTTCTTCTTTTTATATAGCCTTCTTTTAATCCAAACTGTTTCTCAATTTCACTATTTAACACTTTGCATTTGGGCATATAATATTTTGCTTCTACTATTTTTATACTCATTTCTCACCTCACTTTATTATTTATATAACATTTTTCTATTTTTTTCTATTAGTCTAACCGGTCATATTTTATCATAATATACTTTTTATTACTACAAATTCCCAAAAAGCAAAAAGATAACAAGCAATTTTACTTATTATCTTTCCATTTATATTATTTTTTTTCTTATCCTTATTATTCTGTTCCTTCTTCAGAGTTTTGTTGCTCCCCTTCTCCAGAGCCTTGTTGGTCTCCTTCACTTTCTTGAGCCTGGTCATTACTTACTTGGTTATTTTGTGTATTTGTGTTATTTGTTGTATTGCTTGTATTTCCTGTGTTAGATGTATTTGATGTATTACTACTATTAGTTGTAGTATTTGTTGTTCCACCTTGACTTTGCTTTCTAACACCAATATTATCTAAGTATATTTCAGC
This sequence comes from uncultured Clostridia bacterium, assembly GCA_944387555.1. Taxonomy (GTDB): domain Bacteria; phylum Bacillota; class Clostridia; order TANB77; family CAG-508; genus CAG-269. The sequence goes on from CALXFH010000003.1 coordinate 77,160, forward strand.
ATCCATTGTTTGGTTATTTGCAGTTATATAATAATGAGTTTGTCCACCACTTATTGTCATATAAATATCATCCGCAACAGGTCCTCCAAATAATTGTTGTCCTACAGAATTTATTAATGTATATTTATCATCTTTACAAGCCACTAATACTTCGTAATCAGGTATTACAAGTAAATTTAAAGCATCTCTATTACTTCTTGCAATATAACCAAAACTATCATAAGTGAAGTCAACTAATTGTTTTCCATTCAAGTCATATAGACCCCATAACTTATCTTTTCTTACAGGAATCAAATTACCTGCTAATATATATTTATTTTTTATATTATTTTGAGCAAATGGTGTTATATCAACTCCTACTTGGTCGTTTTCTATATAGATTTTAACATTGCCTCTAATATCTATAACTCCATATTTTCCATTATTAGATGCTAAATATAAACCAGCATCTCCATCCATCAAATCTATAGAGTCATACATAATTTGTATTCTTGTTTCCCCTTTGCTTCCCATTACACCTACTTTAGAATCTGCCTCTACCTTAAAATCTCCTGTTTCCGGTAAATATGTAATATTATCATATTTTGATTCTAATATTGTATTTCCGTTTACATCTATAACAGCATATACATCATCATTTTTTCCACTTGTAACAACTAACATATCATTTAATATTGCCTTTTCATTTGCAAAAACATCACTTAGTGCTGTATATCCATAATCTAGTACTCTTGGTGAATATGTTTGAACTAAATAAGGCAATGTGTATATATATACTCTATTACTATCTCTGTCATATTGAAAACTTACATTAAAAGCTTTTTCTATTGCTTCAGAAGTTGCATATAACACTCCGTTTCTTGCAATTACCGGATCATCAACATAAACATTTTCATAATCATTATTATTTGATGTTAAATCTAATTTGTATATAGTATTAGAACCTAAAGAAAAGTTTGCCACTTCATTATCACTTTGAACATAACACTTACTTTGGTCTTCAGATCTTTGAGAATATTCTCCATTATAACTACTATATCCCAAATAACTTGCAATTTCTTTTATTGGAGCATATATAGTTCCATCATTTTCAAATATTAAAATTTGTTTTAATTTATCATTACTTTGTCCATCTAAATATAATCTCATAGTTGTACTTTGTATGTAAAACAAATATGATGCTATTCCTATAATTACAATTACTACTAAAATTATTGCTCCAAGTATTATTCCAGTTGTTCTTTTCTTTTTCTTTTCTTGTTTTGTTTGGAAACTTTCTTCAATTAAATTCATTTGTATTCCCTCCTAATTAATCAGTATAACCATACTTTTTATAAAATTCATCTCTAAAGTTAGCTAGATTATCATTCTCTATTTCTATTCTAACCTTTTCCATCAAATTAGTCAAGAACCTTAAGTTATGAATTGATAATAATCTTACTCCTAAAATTTCTTTAGCCTTTACTAAATGTCTAATATACGCTCTTGTATAATTTTTACAAGTATAGCAATCACATTCTGGGTCTAATGGTCCCCAATCTCTTTCATATATAGCATTTCTTACTACTACTTTTCCATGAGATGTTAAAGCTGTACCATTTCTTGCGATTCTAGTAGGTAAAACACAATCACACATATCAATTCCTGCAATTGCTGCTTCTATTAAATAATCTGGTGTTCCAACACCCATTAAGTATCTTGGCTTATCTTCTGGCATAAGAGGTGTTGTAAATCTTAATATGTCTAAAAATTCTTCTTTAGGTTCTCCTACACTTATTCCACCTATTGCATATCCTGGTAAGTCTAGTTCTACCAAATCTTTAGCACTTTGTGTTCTTAAATCTTTATAAAATCCACCTTGAATTATACCAAATAATGCTTGTTTATCAACTGTTTTATGTGCTTCTTTACATCTTTTGGCCCACCTTGTTGTTCTTTCCATTGAATTTTTAGTATATTCATATGTTGAAGGATATGGACAACATTCATCAAACGCCATTATAATATCTGCACCTAAATCTTCTTCTGTCTCCATTACACTTTCTGGTGTAAAAAATAGTTTTTTTCCATCTAAATGTGATTTAAATTCCACGCCTTCTTCTGAAATTGTTCTTAAATCACCCAAACTAAATACTTGAAATCCTCCACTATCTGTAAGAATTGGTCTGTCCCAATTCATGAATTTATGAAGTCCACCTGCTTCTTTTACTATTTTACTTCCGGGTCTTAAATATAAATGATATGTATTTGATAATATTATTTGAGCTTTAACTTCCTCTTTTAACTCTTCTGGTGTCATTGATTTTACAGTAGCTTGTGTACCTACTGGCATAAATATTGGTGTTTGTATATCACCATGTGGAGTATGAATTACTCCTCTTCTTGCTCCTGTTCCGTTTATCTACATGTAATAATTCATAAGTTACTGCTGGTTCCATTTCTTCCTCCTTATTATTTTTCAGGACAGTAAAATCCCGAAACATCTACTGAATAAACATCGCATCTCCAAAGCTAAAAAATCTATATTTCTCTTTTACCGCTTCTTTATATGCTCTCATTATATAATCTTTTCCCGCTAATGCAGATACCAACATAAGAAGTGTTGATTGTGGTAAATGGAAATTTGTAATTAATCCATCTAAACATTTAAATTTATATCCTGGATAAATAAATATTCCTGTATCTGCTTCTGTCTCTTTCACAAATCCATTTTCATCTGCAATTGTTTCTAACACCCTACAAGAAGTTGTTCCAACTGCAATTACTCTTCTTCCTTCTTTTTTTGCATTATTTATTTTTTCTACATCTTCTTTTTTAATATAGAAATGTTCTGTATGCATTTTATGCTCTTCTACATTTTCCTCTTTTACTGGTCTAAATGTTCCAATTCCCACATGTAAAGTTACATTTGCAATTTCTACTCCCATATCTTGTACTTTTTGTAACAATTCTTCTGTAAAATGCAATCCTGCTGTTGGAGCTGCTGCTGACCCTTCATATTTTGCATAAACAGTTTGGTATCTATCATTATCTTTTAAAGCTTCATGTATATATGGTGGAAGTGGCATAAGTCCTACCTTATCTAATATTTCATTGAATATTCCATCATAAGAAAATTTTACTTTTCTTGTTCCGCCTTCCATTGTTTCTAATACTTCTGCTTTTAATAATCCATCTCCAAAGATTACTTTTGCACCAACATGAAGTTTGTTTCCAGGTCTTACTATACATTCCCAGATGTCACCTTCTATATTATTTAATAATAAAAATTCTACATGTGCACCTGTTTCTTTTCTTCCATACAATCTTGCTGGTATTACTTTTGTATTATTTCTAACTAATACATCCCCTGGTTTTAAATATTCTACTATATCTTTAAACTTTCTATGTTCAATAGTTTGTTTACTTCTATCTAAAACCATTAGTCTTGATTCATCTCTTTTTTCTATTGGTGTTTGTGCTATTAATTCTTTTGGTAAATCATAATCAAAATCTGTTACCTTCAAGTTTTTTACCTTCTTTCTAAAATTTATTAAATATATTTTTAAATATTTGTTTTATTTCTTCAATTATATTTTCTGGCTCTTTAAATGCTTCTACTTCAAGTGCTCCATTTTGAAAATTACTTTCTTTTGCTGGTTTTAATGAATATATTTCTGGTGGCAACCCTACATTTCCATTACTTGTTTTAATTTCTTTATTCATGTAATCCGTATACCACTTCTTTTCTCCAACTAAAGGTTCATTTTTATATCCATAGCTTTCATAATCATGTAATTCTGGTCTTTCATAGCCATATTCTTCAGCGTTTCTTTCCAATGTGTGTAAAAATTCATGTAAGAAAACTTCTTCTGGAAATTGATTTATTCTAGTATTATATCTATAAATATAGCTCTTAGAATCATTTGGAAGTCTTATATTTGAAAATCCTATTCCGTAGTAATCCATTGATCCTAATCCTATCCAATCTTTTACTTGTATATCATCTTCATGTTCTTCATCTCCGAAGTCTTACTACAACAAATATATGGTCATAATTATTATTTGATATTGTATCTTTTATTTGATTTTCAACATCTTCTGGTGCTACATAATAACCAAATTCATCATCATATGAAAGACTAGATAATGGTGTATCTAATTCATAAATATCACAATTTGCTGTCATCTTTCCTTCTGATAAAGTATAACAAGATGTTTCAAATCTTGAAATTGTATTTTCTATGTCTCTTATATCGCTATCTGTTACTTCTAAATTAATCTGATTATTATTTATATTAACATTTGTAGTTTTAAATATAAAGCATGCAAAATCCCAATCACTATTATTTTCTAGAATTCCTTCTTCTAAAGTAAAATCTGAAAACCAAACTTTTCCTTTTGCTTCTCCTAGATTTCCACCTAATCTAAATCCTATATTTACTTCTTCTCTATCTTTACTATTAAATAGTAATTCAATTTTTTGCCAATCTGAAGTTCCTTGAATTGCAACTGACCTTTCTGTTGATCCTTCAATTGAAATTTGTGCTCCTACTCCAGAGTTTCCATCTTTTGCTTCCACATTTTCTGTTTTCACCATACAAGTTACTTTATATGGTTGGCCTTTATTTACCTTTACTTTTTCATAGAACATTGCATCATTATATTCATTTGATTCTATTCTGTAACTTCTTTTATCACTATATTTTACATCATTATCTCTTTTAAATTTTGATGTATAAAGATTCGCTTCGCTTCTTACAAAATCATTGAAATTATTACTTTGGTAAAATTGATAAGCATAATATAACAATATAAGTAATACAATTACTGTTATTATATAAGCAATTCTACCAAATAAAGTTTTTTCCTTTTTAGCCATATAAAGCTCTCCGTTCTTTGGTTTTATATTTATCAAAAGCTATGGAATTTTCCACAGCTTTTAATTTATTTTTCTTCTTTTACATCCTCTTCATTTTTATCATTTAAGTCTTTCATTGAAAGATTTATTCTACCTTGGTCATCTATATTAATTACCTTTACTGTAACTTTATCTCCAACATGAAGTACATCTTCTACATGTTTTATTTTCTTATTAGATATTTTAGATATATGAAGTAATCCTTCTTTTCCTCCACAACCTAAATCAACAAATGCACCAAAGTTCATAATTCTTACTACTTCTCCGTAGTAAATTCCTCCAACTTCAACTTCTCTTACAATGTCTTCTACCATTTCTAATGCTTGGATTGCTTTTTCACTATCTGTTGAATAGATTAATACTTGTCCATCTTCTTCTATATCTATTTTTACACCTGTTTCATCTATAATTTTATTTATCATTTTTCCACCAGGTCCGATAACATCTTTTATCTTTTCTGGATTTATCATAGTACTTACAATTCTTGGTGCATATTTAGATACTTCTTTTCTTGGCTCACTAATTACTGGTAACATTACATTGTCTAATATATAGTTTCTTGCTTTTTCTGTTTTTTCAAAAGCTTCTTTTATTATGTCATATGTTAAACCATCACATTTAATATCTACTTGGATTGCTGTAATACCTTTTTTAGTTCCTCCAACTTTAAAGTCCATATCTCCAAAAAAATCTTCTATTCCTTGGATGTCTACAAGCATTACATAGTCTTCATCATTATCTGGGTTTGTAACTAATCCTGTTGAAATTCCTGCAACTGGTCTTTTTAATGGTACACCTGCATCCATTAATGATAATGTACTTCCACAAATACTTGCTTGTGAAGTAGAACCATTTGAAGATAATACTTCTGAAACTACTCTTATTGCATATGGGAATTCTTCTTTTGATGGTAATACTGGAACTAATGCTTTTTCAGCTAATGCTCCATGCCCTATTTCTCTTCTTCCAGGACCTCTTGATGTTCTTGCTTCTCCTACTGAATATGGTGGAAAATTATAATGGTGCATATATCTTTTTGACTCTTCAGTATCTATTCCATCTAAAGTTTGTTCTTCACTTATCATTCCCAAAGTTGCAACAGATAATACTTGAGTTTGTCCTCTTGTAAATAATGCACTACCATGAGTTCTAGGAAGTACTCCTACTTCACATGATAATGGTCTAATTTCATCTAAGGCTCTTCCATCAACTCTTTTATGCTCATTAAATATTAATTCTCTTACACATTTTTTCTCAAATTTATTTACAGCCTCACCAAAATCTGGTTCATGTTCTTCAAAAGCTTCCTCACCAAATTTTTCTTGGTAATCTTCTTTTATTTTTTCTGTTAAATTATCTATATTGTTATCTCTTGTTTGTTTATCTTTCTCAAGTAAAGCTGTTCTCATATCTTCTCTATAATTTTGCTCAATAAATTCATATATATCATGGTCAACTTCAAAAGATTTATATTCAAATTTTGGTTTTCCTATTTCTTTTTGAATTCCAGATATAAATTCACAAAGCTTTTTAATTTCAACATGTGCTGCTTTTATTGCTTCTAACATTACATCATTAGGAACTTCATTTGCTCCTGCTTCTATCATTGTTATTTTCTTTTCTGTTGCAGCAACTGTTAATGTTAAATCTGATTTTTCTCTTTCTGCCTCTGTTGGGTTTATTATGATTTTTCCATCTACTAAACCTACATTTACTGCAGCTGTTGGTCCATTAAATGGTATATCTGAAATTGCTAAAGCTGTTGCTGCTCCTATCATTGCAGCTACTTCTGGTGAATTGTCTTGTTCTACGCAAAGAACTGTTGCAGTAACTACCACATCATTTCTAAAATCTTTTGGAAATAATGGTCTTAATGGTCTATCTATTGCTCTTGCAGTTAGTATTGCTTTATCAGTTGGTTTTCCTTCTCTTTTTAAGAATCCTCCTGGTATTTTTCCTACTGAATATAATTTTTCCTCAAACTCTACTGATAATGGGAAAAAGTCAATTCCTTCTTTTGGCTCTTTTGAAGCTGTTACATTTACCAATACGCATGTATCTCCATAACGTACTAAAACACTTCCGTTGGCTAAGCCTGCCATTTTTCCGGTTTCAATTACTAATTTTCTTCCGGCTAATTCTGTTTCATAAGTTTTAAACATATTTTACTCCTTCTTTCCTTGTGCCAAGTTAGTTTAATTGTAACCTCTATAATATATTAATACCAAATTTTTAATACATTATACAAGTTACCAAATTCCAACTTGGCAACTAAATATTTTCTTTATAAAAGCCCGTGCTAAATTAAGCATAGGCTTTTATACTTATAACTATTTTCTTAATCCTAATTTTTCAACGATTGCTCTATATCTATTAATGTCTTTTTTAACTAAATAGTTTAATAGATTTCTTCTTTTACCAACCATCTTTAATAAACCACGTCTTGAATGGTTATCTTTTTTGTGAACTTTTAAGTGTTCTGTTAATTCGTTGATTCTTTCTGTTAAAAGAGCTATTTGAACTTCTGGTGAACCAGTATCGTTTTCATCTCTTTTATAAGTATTAATTATTTCTTGTTTTCTTTCCTTTGTCATCATTTTAAATACACCTCCTACTTTCTTTATTCCTTAAGCTGAGTTTAAAGCTGGTGTAACCTAAAAACTAAGCATAAGGTATTACGACATATCTATTTTACTATATTTTCCACAATATTGCAAGTGTTTTAGAAATTATTTTTGTGAGAATTTTGGGGACGGGCCTTTTTTGTCTCACTTTTACATTTTTTACCAAAATGATACAAAAATCCCCCGTCCCCATTTGTCTCATTCTATTCTACGCTCTTTAAACTTTCTATCATATCTATTTTCTTTAATGCAAAATATGTTACAAAGTTAACAATTAAAGTAAATGCAATTGTAATTAATGTAGAATATACATAACTTAATGGCTCTATTGTTTTATTAAACCTTAGCATATTTATCTCACATGTTCCTATTATAAAGTAATTTAAGAAATATCCTGCAACTAATCCTAACACAATTCCAATTAGTGTTAATAGTATTGTTTCCCTTGTTACATAATCATAAACTTCTCTATCATAAAATCCTAAAACTTTTATTGTTGCAAGTTCTCTTATTCTTTCACTAATATTTACATTTGATAAGTTATATAAAACTACAAATGCAAGAAGTCCTGCTGATACTATTAATACTACAACTACATAATTTAAAGACTGCATTGTTTCGTCCATTGTTCTTATTGCTGATGAAATTAATGATACAGATGATATTTCGTTATAATTCATTAGTTCTTCTGCTAAGCTATCTTCTTGTTCTTCTGTTAAGTCATTATCTTGTACAAGTAATACATTAGATTCATATTGTTTATTATATAAACTTTCATACAACTCTTTTGACATGTAAACATAGTGATAAACGTAATTTTCTACAACATTTGAAATAGTAACTTGTTTTTGGTTTCCATCACTATCTTGCAAAGTAATTGTATCTCCTTCTTTTACGCCTAACAACTCTGCTGCTTTATCTGTTAAACATATTTCATTATCATTTAATGTTACTTTTTCTTTTGTATCTAAATCTACTATATTTATTGTTCCATCTAAAGAATTTTTATCTTCTGGAACTATTATTTGAACATCTTCTTCAACTCCATTATTTATTGCAGTTTCTGTTGTCATATAAGTTTCAACGACGTTTGTTATTTTATCTTTTTGCTCTAGATTATTTTTTAATTCGCCAATTTGATTTTCTTCCAGTCCATCTTTTAAGCTTATTTGAATATCATAATTAAATACATGTTCATATTGGTCTGGCATTATTCTACTAATAGAATCTCTTAATCCAAATCCTGTAAGTATTAAAGCTGTGCATCCCATAATTCCTATTATTGTCATTAAAAATCTTTTCTTGTATCTAAATATATTTCTTACTGTTACTTTCCTTGAAAAGCTTAGTCTTTTCCAAATAAATGGTATTCTTTCTAGCAATACTCTTTTTCCTATCTTAGGAGCTTTTGGTCTCATAAGTATTGCTGGTGTTTGTCTTAATTCTCTTACAACTGCATATATAGTTGCACCTACAATACAAATAAATATTAAACCAAGTCCAATTATTCCAAATGTCCAGTTGAAGTTTAAAGATATATCTCCTATTTGATACATCATAGAATACATCATCCATATTACTTTAGGAATTAACACAAATCCTACACTCATACCAAGTATTCCACCAATTACAGATGCTAAGCTTGCATATATTACATATTTACTAGCAATTTGGAATTTATTATATCCTAATGCTTTTAAAGTTCCTATTTGTGTACGTTGTTCTTCTACCATTCTTGTCATTGATGTTAATGATATTAATGTTGCAACTATGAAAAATACAATTGGGAAAACCTGTCCTATATTTTCAACACTATCTGTATCTTGTATAAAACTTACATAACCACTATTTTGTTCCCTATCTAAAACATACCATGTTGGTTTTTCGATTTTTGCTATTTCATCTCTTGCGTCAATTAATTCTTCCTCTGCATCATTTAATTGTTGTTCTACTTCCGCTTTTTGGTCATTTAATTCTTGCTCTCCACTTTCTAGTTCTTTTCTTGATGCTTCTAATTTATCTTTTGCAGATTGTATTTGTGCAAGAGTAGATGTTTTTGTATTTTGATAACTACTTTCTTGTTTTTCTAATTCCTTTTTAGCTGCTTCAATTTGTGCTTTACCATCTTCTATTTTCTGTTTTCCAGAATTAATTCCATTTTCTATCTCGCTTATACCTGCTATAAGTGTATTTTTAGTTTCATTTAATTTACTTATTTGTGCTTCACAAGCCAGCTTTTGTCCTTGTAAAGATTCTAAACTTCCGCTATCAATATTAGGATTTTTTAAAGCTTCTAAAATTCCAGCATATGTTTCATTTGCTGTACCTAAAGCAGTATTTACAGTAGCAAGATTGCTTTCTAAACCTGCTTTTTGTTGTCCTAAAGTTTCAAACTGTGCATTAGCATTTGTTTCTTCTTGATTTAATGTTTCTTCATTTTTACTAATTTCTTTTTTTGCAGACTCTATTTTAGCTTCAGCATCAGCAAATTCTTTATTTGCCTTTTGCTCATTTTTGGCAATTTCTTTTTCTCCATCTTCTATTTGTTTTTTACCATCTTCAATTTTAGCTTCAGCATTTGTAATTTCTTCTTCAGCTTGTTTTTTCTTATTATCAAACTCTGTCTGTGCTTCATTCAATTTTTCAGTAGCTGTATCTATTAATTCATTCTGTCTTGCTTGTTCTCTTTCATCTTTAATTTCTTCTATTTTACTTTTTGTACTACTAATTAATTCTTTATATTTATCACTAGATGTCTCAAGCTCATTTGCCCCTTTTACTTTTACGTATATTTTGGTATATATATCTTTTGCATTTATGTTATCTTTATTTATATAAATATAATAATCTATTTTTCCAGAACCTAATGTACTACTTCCTCTATCTCTTGATAAATAAAGTGGACTTGCTACAGTTCCTACAATTTTCATTTGTTTATTAACTAAATATTCTACTTCTTCGCCATTGTTATTTTCAGTATTTTCTATTTGTACCTCTATTGTATCTCCTATATTTTTACCTGTTTGTGATAAGAAATTAGGCTCTACTACGCATTCATTAGATGCTTCTGGCAATTTTCCTTCTAGTAATCGTGGCTTGTTAATATCTTCTACACACATTACCTTAACAATTTCTTCTACTTTATCTATTTCTAATTTTCCATCTGTTTCATACGTTCCAATTACTTTATCAACATTTTCTATTTTTGAAATTTCATTTATATCATCTTCTGTCAAACCTAAAGTAGACATCACTTGTATATCATATACATTTTGGTTATCATAATATTTATCTATGGTATCTACCATATCAGGTGAAGTCGCTCTAATTCCCGCAAAGAAGCCAACACCTAAAAAAGCCATAAGTAAAATTGATAAAAATCTTTTATAGGTATTTTTTATTTCTTTTACACTATCTTTCATAAGCGCTTTTTTCATATGCTTCACCTCCTGTAAAACTGGGGACGTTTCCTTTTGCACAAAAATGCGCAATCTGGGACACATCTCGGTCAATGGTATGTCCCCAAATGTTCAAAAATGAGCAAAAGGAAACGTCCCTAATTTACCATTCTATTTCTTCTACTGGTTTTGGATTGTCATTTATTTCTATTTTTTCTGCTGTTCCATTTTTAAAATGTATTACTTTATCTGCCATCGGTGCTAAAGCTCCATTATGTGTAATTATTAATACTGTCATGTTTTCTTTTCTTGCTGTATCTTGTAATAATTTTAATATTTGTTTTCCTGTCTTATAATCTAGAGCTCCAGTTGGCTCATCACATAATAGTAATTTAGGATTTTTAGCTATTGCTCTTGCTATTGCTACTCTTTGCTGCTCTCCTCCTGATAATTGTGAAGGGAAGTTGTTCATTCTATCTTTTAACCCTACTTTTTCTAGTACTTGCTCTGGATCTAATGAATTTTTACAGATTTGCGTTGCAAGTTCTACATTTTCCCTCGCTGTTAAGTTTTGAACTAAATTATAAAATTGAAATACAAACCCTATATCATTTCTTCTATATCCTATTAATTCTTTATTTTTTAATCGTGTTACTTCTTTTCCATCAACTATTACTCTTCCTGATGTTGCTGTATCCATTCCTCCTAAAATATTTAAAGCTGTTGTTTTTCCAGCCCCTGATGGTCCAACAATTACTACCAATTCTCCTTTTTCTATTTGAAAATTAGTATCATTTAATGCATTTATTTTTATTTCTCCCATTTCATATATTTTATTTACATTTTTAAACTCTATATAAGGCATATTAACCACCTCTTATCTCTGTTCTCTATATACTAAATTATACCATATCCTTCTATTTTTTGGAAGCTTTTTGCTTTATTAAAAACTTATTTTTCTGTGAATTTTTTATGAACAAAAAAATTAAAAAGCCCACTTTTAAAGTGGGTTATGAATTATACTATATATTCTATTTTATTATTTGGAAAATACTTATTCATTTGTTCTCTTAAGAACAACTCTCCATCCTTTTTATATTCTTCTTTATATCTATATTTTCCTCTTCCTCCACCTCTCATTATTTCTTTGTTGTACAGGTTGATAGCATTTGGAAAAGCTTCTTCATTTATTTTAGTATGAACATAGCTATAAGTCATAAAAATTATCTCAAAAAACGCTTCTTTTTTCACTTTTTTAGATAACTTACTATCTAATATTTTTATTAATTCTAAATATAAATCTTTCCAATTTTCAACCATAATAACTGGTGCAATTAATATTCCTACTTTGTATCCCGCTTCACTTAGTTTATTTATTGCTTCTATTCTATTATCTAACCTAGAAGTTCCAAACTCAACTCTATTTATAATATAATCTGGATTAACACTCATTCTAACTGTAACTTTCCCTTTATGATTTAGTGGTAAAATATCATCCACCATATCAAATTTTGTAGGGAAAGTAAGTTTTCCTTTTTTGGTATCTTTAAAATTTTCTATTGTCCAAACCAAGTTACCTGTAATACTATTTTCTAAAACTAAATCACTATTACTCCCAATTTCAAAAGTTAATTCTTTTTCTGATTTTTCTGCTGTCTTTATTATTTTATCCAGCATCTGCTCTCTATTTACAAACAATCTTAAATAACTACATTTATTGTAATTACAAACTAAATAGCAATACATACAAGAAGCAGTACAACCAGAGGAAGTATAAGGAACTAAATAATCTGATGTTTTATGATTTTCTACAAATTTATGTGTTTTTCTAACTCCTATTATTAAATTTCTTTTCATATCTATAAATTCTTTATTAGATTTCTTTCTCATTTCTTCAATATTATTATGGTTTTCTATCTCAACCTTTGGAACATCTTTATATTTTTCCATTAACTCTTTTCCTAATGGATAATCTAAAATATTTTTCTCATAATAAATAGCTTTTGGTTTAAACATATTTTTCTCCTCCAAAATTAGTTTAACCAAAAGCTATTATTTAATTCTTATATATTCTTCTTATATTTTCAAATTTTTTATTTAATTCTTTCATAAGTTACAAAATAATAATCTAAATCATTATTTTCATCTCTTATACCTTTTTCTCTTGATACTTCTTTCCATACTTCACTATTTATTGAAGGGAAAAATGTATCTCCATCAAAGTCTTTTTCTATTTCCGTAACATACATCTTCTTAACATATGGCATAAGGAAGTTATATATCATTGCTCCACCAATTACAAATGCTTCTTCCTTTCCTTCTATTAAATCTTGAATTTGAAGTAATGAATGAACAACTTCTACATTTTCATCATTTACTTTAAAATCTGGATTTTGACTAAATATTATATGTTTCCTATTAGGAAGTGGTTTTCCCAAAGACTCATAAGTCTTTCTTCCCATTATTATTGTATGTCCTGTTGTTAATTCTTTAAAATGTTTTAAATCTTCTGGCAAGTGCCAAATCATTTTATTGTCTTTTCCTATTATATTATTTTTTGCTTTTGCTACTATTATACTAAGCATCTTCTTCCTCCTATTCTGCTACTGGTATTTTACCAATTTTTACTTCTTTTTGATAATCATATCCTTGTACTTCAAAATCTTCTACTTTAAAACTATAGAAATCTTTTGTGTCATTATTAATTACTAATTTAGGACAAACATCCATTGGTTTTGCTTCTTCTATTAATTTTTTGACTAAAGGAATATGTCTATCATATATATGACAATCTCCTATATTATGTGTTAAAGTTCCTACTTCTAAGCCACAAACTTTAGCAAACATATATTGAAGAGCTGCATATTGCATAACATTCCATCCATTTGCTGTTAACATATCTTGTGAACGTTGATTTAATATTAAATGTAATTTTCCTTCTTTTACAAGCCATTGTGTACCATATGCACATGGCTCTAAATTCATATCTTTTAATTCTGCATGATTAAATATGTTTGTCATAATTCTACGACTAGATAGATCATTTTTAAGTAAATAAAGTACATAATCTACTTGGTCCATTTCTTTTATTCCATCTTTTGTTTTAAATTGATATTTTTTACCTAACTGATAACCATAGGCTTTACCAATACTACCATTTTCATCAATCCATTGGTCCCAAATATGTGAGTTTAAATCTTTCACATTATTTGATTTCTTTTGCCAAATCCAAAGTATTTCATCAATTGCCTTATATACTGTTTTTGAATTATTTCTAAGTGTTATCATTGGAAATTCTTTCCCTACATCATATTTATTACTAACTCCTACTATTGAAATATAATTAGCCTCTGTTCCATCTTCCCACCTTGTACGTACATGAGTTCCTTTTGAAGAATATCCATGTTCTAAAATTTCTTTACAAGTATCAATAAAATTTTTATCTGCTTCCGTCATTTAGTTTTCCTCCTTTTTTTCTAATTCTACCAAGTTTCTTGCCATTTGTACACCTGCTGCTGATGCCATCATAAGTCCTCTTGTCATTCCTCCGCCATCTCCTATACAATATAAATCTTTAACACTTGTTTCAAAATTTTCATCTATAAAAACTTTATTGCTATAGAATTTTATTTCAGGTGCATATAGTAAATTATGTGGATCTGCAAAGCCTTCTATAATTTTATCCATTGCACTTATAAATCTTAATATATCTGTCATTGTTCTATATCCTATTGCAAATGTTATATCACCTGGTACTGCTGATTTTAATGTTGGAACAACTTCATTGTTATCTAATTCTTCTTGCCATGTACGTTTTCCTCTTCTAATATCTCCTAAACGTTGTACTAGTATTGCACCATTTCCTAATTCATTTAAGTTTTTAGCAACATTTTTACCATAATCTATTGGCTTATTAAATGGATGTTTAAAATTATGTGATACAAGTATTGCTAGATTTGTATTTGTACTTTTCTTATCTTTATATGAATGTCCATTTACTAATGATAAATTATCATCATAAACTTCTTCAGATACAAATCCACTAGGATTTTGACAAAATGTTCTTACTTTATCTCTAAATGGATATGGTCTTCCAATAAATTTTCCTTCATACAAATACTTATTTACATCTTTCATTACTTCATCTTTAAGTTCATATCTTACACCAATATCTACTGCTCCTGGTTCTGTTTTTATTTTATATTTGTCACACATATTAGATAACCAGTCTGCACCTTTTCTTCCAACCGCTAAGACTACTTTTTTAGCTAAAAGCTCTTTCTTTTCTTCAGGCTTATTTGCATTTCTAATTCTTACACCTTTTATCTGGTTATCTTCTATTATTAAGTCTTCTACTACTGTTTCATATTTCATTTCAATATTGTTTTCTTCTAAAAAGTCTTGAATTTTCTTATATATTTCGTGGCTTTTTTCTGTTCCTAAATGTCTTATTGGAATTCCTATTAAATCAATATCTTCTTTTTTTGCTTTTTTCTTTAGCTTATTTATTTCTTTTTTATGTTCTGTTCCTTCTAAGTGTTTATCTGCTCCAAATTTTAAATAAACACTATCTGCATAATCAATTAATTCTTTTGTTTTTTCAACTCCTATATATTTATGTAAATTTCCTCCTACATAAATATCATCATCCTCTTTATTATATAAAGAAAGCTTACCATCTGAAAATGCTCCTGCTCCTGAAAATCCACTTGTTATATTACAAAATGGTTTACATTTCATGCATTCTCCTTTTTTCTCTACAGGACAATAACGTTTTTGTACTGGTTTTCCTTCATCTATTAGTACAACTTTTTTAGCCCTATTTTTTACAATTAATTCATATGCTAAAAATATTGAACTAGGTCCCATTCCCACAACTATCAAATCGTACTTATCCATAAAATCACTATCCTTTATATAAATTATTCAAAACCACTTTAGAGTATATCATAAGGTTTTACAAATTTCTACAAATTTTTGAAATTATTTTTATCAATTTTTGCTTGCTTTAAAATAGTTAATACTGTAGTTCTTTTTATCTCTTTGCAATGTCTTGATACTGTTATTTTTCCAGGTTTTATCTTATGTTTATATTGGTAATGTGCTCCTGTTACTTTACACCTATACCATCCATCTGATAGCAATATTTTTTCTACATCTCTAAAGGTCAATAAATCACCTTCTTTCTTATTGTATTTACATTTTCTTTTTTATTATTGAATAATTTAGAATTAAATTTTGAATATAAAATTCAAGAAAAAATAATATAAAAAATAATGATTAAATTATATCACCAATTTTGATATAATTCAATCATTTTCGTTCGACAAAATTCGACATTTACCACCAATTTGGTACATATTCTTCTTCATGTTCTCCAAGTTCTTGTATGTATCCATTTTTAAAATCTAATTCATCTATAAAATCTTCTATTTTTCTCCACTCTTCTTTTGTAAGTTTTCTATTTATTTCTTTATATTCCTCTTTTTCTTTTGCCAAATATGTTGGGAAATATTGCGCCATAACACTTACATAATTTTCTTTATTCAAATTTTCTTTTAGCCATTTTAGAACCTTCTTGCTATTTTCTATATGGCTTGGTAAAACTAAATGCCTTACAATTATTCCTTTTTCCATTATTCCTTCTTCATTAATTTTAGTTTTTCCTACCTGTCTTTGCATTTCTAATATTGCTTTTGTTGCAATTTCAAAATAATTATCTACTTTTGAATATTTTTTAGCTAATTCATTTTCTGCATATTTTAAATCTGGTAAATAAACATCAACATATCCATCTAACATTTTTATAGTATCAACATTTTCATAATCATTTGTATTATATACAATTGGAAGCTTTAGTCCGTTTTTCTTAGCTAATTTTATTGCTTCTATTATTTGATAAACATAACTTGTAGGTGTTACTAAATTTATATTTTCGACACCTTTTTCTTGTTGTTTTAAGAAAATATCCGCTAATTCTTCAATTGTTATTTCTTTTCCTCGTCCTTTTTGACTAATCTCATAATTTTGACAAAATACACAATTCAAATTACAATTTGAGAAAAATACTGTTCCTGAGCCTTTAGTTCCACTAATGCATGGCTCTTCAAAATTATGTGTAGAATAAAGTGCTATTTGTACTTTATCACTTGATTTGCATCTTCCTATTTTTCCTTCTAATCTATTAACTCCACATTTATGAGGACATATTTTACATTGTTTTAACTGTTCTAACATTTTACATTCCTTCAACTTTTTGTATAATCAAATTATCATTTTCTTGTTTTAAATAGACCTTCTTTTTAGTAAATCTGTCTTTATTATTTTTTACAATCTCTTGTATATTCGTTTCACTTTCACTTGTAGCTACTCTTCCTATTTCTTCATCATTTGTTGTTTTAACTATAACGTTATCCGCTTCTGAATAATCTTCTAGATATTCTATAATTTCTACTTCATATCCATTATCTGTTTTACTTATATTATCTAATAAAAATGAATCTTCTTCTTGGTCTAATTCTACTTCTGTTGCTATATACTTATCTGTCTCACTATTATATTCAAAACTACTATTTCCTTCCTTTGGAAATTCTTTATTAAATTCTTCTCCAAATATCAATTTTGCTTCTTCTTCTATTTCTTCATATGTAACCTCATAATTCTCTAAGTTGTTTTTAACAACTTCCCAAACCCATTTATCATCTGCACTATTTATATCTTGGAATTCTGGCAAAGCCTCTCCTGTTACTTCTTTCCACATATATACGCTCGATATTTTTTCTTCTATTTTTTGTATTTCTTCAATGCTTACATTATTATTTTCATTATTTTGCAACCTTACATTTCTATATATTACCATTCCGACAAAAATAATTACTAATATTCCTATAATTATAAGCATTTTACGCATTTTCTTACCTCCATTTGTAATTTTCCTTTTTTATTTTATCATACCATTTTTTCAGTTACAACAGGTAATTTGAAATTTTTAAAATGGGGACGTTTCCTTTTGCTCAAAAATGAGAAATTTGGGACACATCTTATTATAGATGTGTCCCAGATTGTGCAAAAATGTGCAAAAGGAAACGTCCCTATTTTGGCCAATCTATTTCTACTTTAAATAAATCACCATCTATTATTATATCAAATTTTCCGCCTTGTAGTTCTGTTAGGCTTTTTGCAATTGAAAGTCCAAGCCCGCTTCCTTCTGTATATCTTGATTTATCTCCTCTGACAAATCTTTGCATTAATTCATCACTACTTATGTTTAACTTATCTTTTGAAATATTTTTTATATTTATATTTATATAATTGTAACTATTATTACTATTAGTATTACCCTTATTTTTATTATTTTCTGTTACATCTATATACACTCTAGAGCCTTCTAGTGCATATTTTGTAATATTGCTAAATAGGTTTTCTATTATTCTATACAAATATCTACTATCTGCTTTTATTTTTATATCATTTTCTGGCATTTGTACTTCTATTTTTAAGTCTTTTTGTTCAAATCTATCTTTAAATTCTCCTATTGTTTGGTTAAATAGTTCTTTTATATCTATACTTTCAAAATTTAGTTTAACATTTCCTGAAGATACTTTTGAGGCTTCTACTAAGTCTTCTGTTAATTTCTTTAGCCTTTGTGATTTTTTATCTAGTATGTCTATATATTCTTTTACTTTTTCATCTTGGATATTTTCTTTCTTTAATAAATCTACATAGTTTATTATTGATGTTAGCGGTGTTTTTATATCATGTGATACATTTGTTATTAATTCTGTTTTTAATCTTTCTGATTTTAAACTTTCTTGAATTGCATTTGAGAATCCGCTTGCTATATCATTTACATATACAGCCATTTCTCTTAATGCTCCTTTTAGCTCATCTTCATTTAATCTAACATCATTTTTTCCCTCATATATATCTTTTAGAGCTTTTTTTATCTTTTCTTGGTCTAAGATATATTTTTTTATTTTATAATATGACCATATCCAAAATCCTATTAATAATATTATTGCTATTCCTGTATAGAATAAGCAAGCTAGCATAACACTTACAATTATAAATAGTAAATAATACCAAAATAGTCTTTTATTTTCAGTTGTTTTTTCATCTAATGTGTCAAATAATATTTTTAGTTTATCAAAACACCATTTTCCTATTTTATATATTAAGAAGCTTTTTATAAATTTCTTTGCTTTTAATCTTTTTATTGTTGATACTGTGGTTATAGCACATATTATATAACATATAAAATATAAAACAAAAGCAAATATTATTGTTATATAATTTGCAATATTAAGACATTCTATTGCTCCCGTTGCAAATATTGTAAGTAATATTGCCCAAGCTAAAAATAGTATTTCATATGGTATTTTATCTATATAACCTAAAGTTATTTCATCTTTTCCTTTTTCATGTCCTATTGCCCAACATAAATATATTGCTATTGCGAATGTAAATATTACACTTATTGGCAAAATATATACTGGTAAGTTTTGATGTTCTAAACAAAACTCATAAATACCTTCTACTATTTTAAAATTTGTTAATCCTCCTGTTTTATCAGGATTATATCTACTGTATATTGTATACCCAGTAATTTCTTTATTTACTACATAAGTTGATTCTCCATCTTCACCTAATACTGCATATTGGAATGTTGAATTGTATTTTATATTATCATTATTTATATATTCTATATTAGTTTCAATATTTCCATCATCATAATTCCAATACTTTGTAGAATTCTTCATATTTTCTATTTCGCTATTATAATCACTAGTTCTCATATTTGTATATATTGCATTTGTTTCTTTATCTATTATTATAAAATCAATATATTCATTTATTCCATTATAATAGCTATACATATAATCTCTATCTAAGTAATATATCTCATTTCCATCTACGTCTTCTAACTGTATGAACATTCTTGTATCATTATTTTTTTGATCATTAGCATTTGCAATATTGTCTGTTATATAATATACATATTCATTTGCAAACATTTCCGTATCTATAAAATTAGTTGCCCCTGTATTTCCATATTCATCTAAAAATGACAAATGAAATATACTAAGTCCAATAAGTAAAACAAATATTGGAAATAATATATATGATATAAATTTTAATGCTTTTGATGTTCTTAAATTTTCCATATTTTCGCCTCCTTATTTTATATCTTCTATTTTATATCCAACTCCCCAGATTACTTTTAAGTATCTTGGCTCTTTTGGATTTATTTCTATTTTCTCTCTTATGTGCCTTATATGTACTGCTATTATATTTTCTGCTCCAAATCCTTCTTCGTTCCATACGTTTTCATAAATTTGTGGTATTGAATATACTTTTCCTTTGTTTGCAAGTAAAAATTTTAATATATTAAATTCTGTTGCTGTTAATTTTACTTCTTTTCCATCTACTGTTACTTTTTTAGTATCATCATTAACAACTAACCCACCTGTTTTATATACATTACCATTTTCTTCTTTCTTTAAAGACCCAAAACTTACATATCTTCTTAAAACTGAATTTACTCTTGCAATTAGTTCTAATGGATTAAATGGTTTTGTTATATAATCATCTGCACCTGAATTTAGGCCACCTATTTTATCATAATCTTCTGATTTTGCAGATAACAATATTACTGGTATTGTCTTAGTTTTTCTTATTTCTTCTAATGTTTCTAATCCATCTTTTTTTGGCATCATTATATCTAATATTATTAAATGTATTTCATTAGAAGCAACAATATCTAAAGCTTCTTCTCCATTATAAGCTTTTAAAATATTATATCCTTCTTTCTTTAAATAAATTTCTATTGCTCCTACTATTTCCTTATCATCATCTACTACTAATATGTTATACATAGTAACCTCCTAAACCTTTTATTTCCTACACTAATAGTATACCACAGAATTTATTAATAAAAAATAGAGGAATTATTAATTTTTAATTAAGAAAAAGAAAAATAACAAGAAATCATTTCTTGTTATTTTCTTACTCCTTCAATATGTATAAATCTAATATTTTTATAAACATATTCTGATATTGGTTTATCAAAACTATCAAATGTATGTGATGCTATTTTTATCTCTGATAAATCATATAAATTTTTTATATTCACAATCATTAAACTATGTTCATACTTAACACCATCAAAAGAAAGCTGTGCAATATCTCCAAGTTGTATTTTTTCCATAGTAACCTCTTTACCAAAAGGACCTACTTCTTTATTATTTACTAAAAAGTTATATAAATATTCTACCCCTGTCCATGATGGCGACTTATTATTACCATTAATATAATACCAACCTAAATCTTTTTTATAATTCATAACTTTTGCACCTGCATACAAACATTGTGATATAAAATTAGTACAGTCTCCACCAACGCTATCAAAATTATAATATTTATCATTTCTTTTATACGCCCATTTTTTAGCATATTCTATAGCAGCTTTTCTATCATATTCTATAAATTTCATATAATCACCTAATTTAAAATATGATAAATAAAAAAGAAGTGTTCTTACTTTAGAACACTTCCTACATTTATGCTGTTTCTTTGTTTCCTTCTGGTGTTTGTCTTTTCTTTTTAATTATTGGCTTTTTAATATCTTCTTTTTCTCCTTCTACTATTTTAGGACCTGATTTTCCTAAAACTGTATCTCTAGTAATAATACATTTTTCTATATTTGGATTAGAAGGTATATCAAACATAATATCTCTCATAATTTCTTCTATAATAGAACGTAAACCTCTTGCACCTGTTTTTCTTTCAATTGCTTTATCAACAATTGCCTCTAAGGCTTCTCTTTCAAATACTAGTTCTACACCATCTATTTCAAATAATTTTTGATATTGTTTTACTAAAGAATTTTTAGGTTCTTGTAATATTTTAATTAAAGCTTCTTTATCTAAATCTCTTAATGTTGCAACAATTGGTAATCTTCCTATAAATTCTGGAATTAGTCCAAACTTTAATAAATCTTGAGGCAATAATTCTTTAAATACTTCATATTTATCTTCTTCTTTTTTAGTTTGCATTCTTTTACCAAAACCTATTTCTTTTTCACCAGTTCTTTCTTTAATTATATTTTCCAAACCTTCAAAAGCTCCACCACATATAATTAAAATATTTTCTGTGTTTATTTGTATTAATTCTTGGTTTGGATGTTTTCTTCCTCCTTGAGGTGGTACAGATGCTACTGTTCCTTCTATAATTTTAAGTAATGCTTGTTGAACACCCTCACCACTTACATCTCTTGTTATAGAAACGTTTTCTGATTTTCTTGCAATTTTATCTATTTCATCAATATAAATAATTCCCTTTTCTGCTTTTTCAATATCTCCATCAGCAGCTTGAATTAGTTTTAAAAGAATGTTTTCAACATCTTCACCAACATATCCCGCTTCTGTTAGAGTTGTTGCATCAGCAATTGTAAATGGAACTTTTAATATTTTTGCTAAAGTTCTTGCAAGTAAAGTTTTTCCACATCCTGTTGGTCCAAGTAATAAAATATTACTTTTTTGAATTTCCACATCATCATCTTTTTTATTAGACTCTTCATGTGCAATTCTTTTATAATGATTATAAACTGCAACAGATAAAGTCCTTTTGGCTTCATCTTGCCCTATTACATATTCATCCAATATATTTTTTATTTCTTGTGGAGTAGGTAAATTATTCAACTCATTTAATGTGTATCCTGCTTTTTCATCATCATATAATTCTGCTTCTATAATACTATTACATAGTTCTACACATTCATCACAAATATATACTCCTGGACCTGCTACTATTTTTCTAACATTCTCTTGTGCTTTACCACAAAAAGAACATCTTACACTTCTTGGTTTATCGTTTTTTGCCATAAATCTCTCCTTCTTTTTATCTTATACTATTTTCTTTTGTCCATAATTCCATCTATTAATCCATATTTTAAAGCTTCTTCAGCTGTCATATAATTATCTCTTTCTGTATCTTTTTCTATTTGCTCTACTGTTTGACCTGTTCTATCACTTAAGAATTTAGTCAATTTTTCTCTTGTCTTTACTAAATGGTCTGCATGTATTTTAATTTCTGTTGCTTGACCAGAAAGTCCGCCACCGCCAATTAATGGTTGGTGAATTAATATTTCTGCATTAGGTGTTGCAAATCTTTTTCCTTTTTCTCCTGCTGCTAAAAGAGCTGCACCCATACTAGCTGCCATACCAATACAAATTGTTGATACTGGGCATGTTATATAATTCATTGTATCTATAATTCCCATACCATCTGTAATAGAACCACCTGGTGAATTAATATATAAACTAATTTCTTTTTCTGGGTCTTCTGACTCTAAGAATAGTAATTGTGCTATTACTAAACTTGAAGTTGTTGGATTAACTTCTTCTCCTAAAAATATAATTCTATCTTTTAATAATCTTGAGAAAATATCATAAGATCTTTCTCCTTTACTAGTTTGCTCAATTACATAAGGTACTAAACTATTTTTTTCTAACATTTTATCCTTCCTCCTTTAAATGTCTATTTAAGAACATTTTCTTCAACTTAACTATATATATTACAAATCCTTTTTAATTGCAAAAAAGCCGGGGCTAAAACTTTACTAATAATTCTATCCCCCAGCATTTTTATTATTTCTTCATTTTTGCATTTTTTATTAAGAAATCAATTGCTTTTTCTGATTCTATTCCTTCTTTTATATAATTTCTTACATTTTCATTTTTTAAGAATGTTTCATCATTTTCTCTACCATAATTTTTAGCCATTTCTTTCATTTTGTCTTCTACTTCTTTATCTGTTGCTTCTATTTTTTCTGCTTTTATAACAGCTTCTATTGCTAATCTTGATTTAATTCCTTCGATTGCTTGAGGTTCGTATTCTTTTCTCATTTCTTCTTCAGTTTTACCTAACATTTTTAGATACTGGTCTAATTTTAATCCTTGATATGATAGACGTTGTTCAAAGTCTTTTAACATATTATCAACTTCTGTTTCTATCATTCCTGATGGTATATCTACTTTTGTGTTTTCACAAAGAGCTTTTACAACAGCTTCTTCTGTTTCATATTTCTCTCTATCTGCATTTTGTTTTTCTAATTTAGATTTTATATCTGCTTTTAATTCATCTAATGTGTCAAATTCGCTTACATCTTTTGCAAATTCGTCATCAAGTTTTGGTAATTCTTTTTTCTTGATTTCATGTAATTTTACTTTAAATGTTGCATCTTTTCCTGCTAATTCTTTAGAGAAATATTCTTCTGGGAATTTTACATTTACATCTTTTTCTTCATCGATTTTCATTCCAATTACACCGTCTTCAAATCCTGGAATGAAAGTATTACTTCCTAATTCTATATCATAGTTTTCAGCTTTTCCACCTTCAAAAGCTTTACCATCTGCAAATCCTTCAAAATCTATAGTTACTGTATCACCTTTTTTAGCTGCTCTATCATCAATTGATATTAATCTACTATTATGTTCTTGCATATGTTCTAATTCATGATTTATATCATCGTCTGATACATTATACTCAATTTTCTTGATTTCTATACCTTTATATTTTCCAAGTTCAGCTTCTGGTTTTGTTTGCATTACTACTGTAAATATTAAATCTTTTCCTTTTTCTATTTGTTTAATATCTACTTCTGGTCTAGAAACAACTTCTACTTTATTTTCAGCAACTGCTTCTTCTAAAGCATCTTGTGCTACTTCATTAAATGCATCTTCATAGAAAATTTCTTTTCCATAATATTTTTCTACTATTTGCATTGGTGCTTTACCTTTTCTAAATCCTGGTATATTAAAATATTTAGCACTTTTGAAATATACTCTTTTTATAGCTTCATCAAATTTTTCAGCTTCTACTGTTATTTCAAATTTTACTTCATTTGCATTTTCTGTTTTTTCTAATTTACATTTCATTTCCTTCAATCCTTTCTTTTTTCCTATAGCCTAATTATTATACCACATTTTTCCTAATTTGCAAGGAATTTTTTATATTTTTCGAAAAATACTTGTTTTTTTTTTGATTTTATGATAAACTTGTTAATAGTCAATTTATTTATGAAAATTTAGGAGGTGCAATATATAATGGCAAGATGTGAAATATGTGATAAACAACCTAGTCATGGAAAGAAACTTAGCATTACTCGTTCTCATATAAGTAAAAGATCACCACGT
This sequence comes from uncultured Clostridia bacterium, assembly GCA_944387555.1. Lineage (GTDB taxonomy): Bacteria > Bacillota > Clostridia > TANB77 > CAG-508 > CAG-269. Next base: position 102,277 of record CALXFH010000003.1, read on the forward strand.
ACTTGGAAACCAAACTTAAGAACTGTTAAAGCTGAAATAAATGGTGAAGTAAAAAGAATACACGTATGTGCTAAATGTTTAAAAAATGGAAAAGTAAAAAGAGCTTAATTTTGATAAAAGCTCTTTTTTATTTTTTAATCTTTTATTCTAAATATAAATTTTACAAAACCTCTTAAAAATTTAGGTACTTTTTTTACCACAATAGTCATATGTATCCCTCCTTTTCTTTGTTAACAAGCAAGCCACATTAGACCAACACAAACCACAGTTAGACCAATTATAAATAACCAACCACTTATGGGAAGTAATAAAACAAGTAATATTCCTAAACCTAATCCTATTAAGCATACAGCTAAGGTTTTTTTCAAAAAACGTCCCATGTTTAATTCCTCCCCTTTGTTTTTGTATATCTTATGAATTTTTTATCTAATTTGTTCCTAATTTTGTTTTTCTTTCTTTATTTGACGAATTTTGTTTTTTCTTGTAAAATACTAGAAAAATATAATTAATAAAAGGTGATAAATATGACAAAAAAAGATGCAAAAGAATTAGTTGAATTATTAAAAAATGCATATCCAGATGCTACTTGTAGTTTAGATTTTGAAACTCCATTCCAACTTGTAGTTGCTGTTATGCTTTCTGCACAATGTACAGATGAGAGAGTTAATAAAACAACTCCTGAACTTTTTGCTAGGTGTAAAACTATAGAGGATTTCGCAAACATAGATATTAATGAACTAGAACAAATTATCCATCCTTGTGGATTTTACAAAAATAAAGCAAAAAATATAAAACTTTGTGCAAAACAAGTCTTAGAAAATTTTAACGGTGAAGTTCCACATACTATGAAAGAACTAACATCACTTGCAGGTGTTGGAAGAAAAAGTGCTAATGTTATCATGCTTGAGGTCTTTGGAATTGCAGAAGGTATTGCAGTTGATACTCATGCCAAAAGAATTTCTAATCTTACTGGTTTATCTAATAAAAAAGAACCTGAAAAAATTGAGCAAGATTTAATAAAGATTTTCCCTAAAGATGCTTTAAAAGATATAAACCATCTTTTTGTATGGCATGGAAGAAATACTTGTATTGCAAGACATCCAAAATGTGACAAATGTCCTATAAATAAATTTTGTAAATATTACAAAACTTTAAAGAAATAGTACTAAATAATTGACAAAACTATAATAAAGTTATATATTTTTAACATATAATTAAATAATATTTAGGAGGGATTTTAATGTTAAAAAACAAATTCAAGGTAATTGCCCTACTTATAGCAATTGTTTTTATCTTAATGGCTCCTATCGTAAGAGCAGAAGATAACGAAGCAGCTGGGCAAACAACAGAAGATCAAGCAGTAATAGACGGAGCTGAAGAGCAAGCTACTCAAAGTGCTATTAGTCAAGATAACTACAAAGAAGGCGACGTATATTTAACTGGAAATGAAGTAACAATTGATTATATTGTAGACGGAAACTTATTTGTTTTCGCAAATACAGTTAATATTACTTCTCAAATTGGTGGAGATGCATTTATTTTTGCAAAAACTGTTAATGTAAGTAATACAGGTTATATATTCAGTAATTTATTTACATTAGCAACAAATGTTAATATTAATGGAATGGTATATGATTTATATGCTTCTTCAGACAATGTTAATATTAGTGGTTACGTATATCGTGATATAAGAGTTTCTACAAATAACTTTTCTCTTTCTGGAGTAGTTGGAAGAAATGCTTATTTACAAAAAGTTAATAATATTCAAGTTGCAACTAACGAAGGGGAAGAAAATACTGTTACTTCTCAAGGCTCTATAAATGGAGATTTAAATTATAGTGCTAAACAAGAACTTTCAATTCCAGATGGAATTGTTACTGGTAATATCAACTATACTCCAGTTTCAAATTCATCAGCTTCTATCCAAAGCTATCTACTTGCACTTGGAAGATTTTTAGTAACAGTTATAGTTATTTGGCTTCTATGTTTATGGCTTGCACCTAAATTCTTAAATCGTACTGATTTAATACTTACTAAAAAGCTACCATCAACTATTGGTTTTGGAATTTTAACACCTATTGTTATATTATTCGTAGCAGCAATTTTATTATTATTAGGAATAGCAGGAACAATTGGAGGTCTTGGTATTGTAATACTATTTGTAGCTTGTGCTATTAGTACTTCTATATTTATAATTGCTATTAACAATTTAATTTGTAAAAAGTTACATGTTGAAAAAACAATTGGTAAGTTTGGCATTCTAATTATAGCAGCCGCTGTTTTATGGTTAATTGCTCTAATTCCATATGTTGGAGGAGTTATAAGTATTATCGCAGCAGTACTTGGTCTTGGATTATTAGTTAATGGTATCTTACCATCTAATAGAAATAAAGATTTTTCAGTAGACAAGAAAGACACATCTAAAGAAAATAAAGCCAAAACTAAATCTGAAACAAAAACTGAAAAACCTAAAAAAGAACAAAAAGATAAAAAATCTAAAAAGGAAAATACAAAAAACAAATAGGAAAAACAAAAAATTCAATACAAAAATAAATCTCTTAAGCATTCAACTTAAGAGATTTGTTTTTTATTCTTTTCTTAATTCATCAATAATTACTTTATAATCTTTTGCCATTAAAATTGCAGTTCCTGAAACTAATATATTTGCTCCCGCATTTTTAACATCATCTACAGTTGCTAAGTTTATTCCTCCATCTGCTTCTATATCTATTTCTATATCATTTTCTTTTATATATTTTTTTAATTGTTTTATTTTTTCTAGTGTTTCTGGTATTAAAGTTTGTCCACCTTTTCCTGGCTCTACAGTCATAACTAAGCACATATGAATGTAAGGTAAAAACTCATATACATCTTCTATTTTAGTATTTGGTTTTATAGCTAATCCAACTTTACAATTGTTATCTTTTATATATTTTATAATATCTAATACTTCTTGTTTATCCCTACAAGCTTCTAAATGAAAAGTTATTATATTAGGCTCTACAGCTAAAAAGTCATCTATAGCTTCTTTTACATCTTCTACCATTAAATGTACATCTAATGGCAAATTAGATATTCTTTTTATATAAGAGCTATATTCAAACATTTTATCATAAGTGTTTTTAGTAACAAACTTACCATCCATTACGTCTATATGGAAATAATCTGTTTTTGCTGTTTCCAAAGCAAATATTGTTTTATTTTCTTCTCCTTTTTTTACAGAAAGTATTGAAGTTGATACTTCTACCATTTTTTTCTTTCCTCCTTCTTTTTCAACTCTTCATAAATTTTACAAAATCTATCATATCTTTCTTGTTCTATTTTACCTTCTTTTACCGCATTTTTAATTCCGCAATTTTCTTCTTTTAAATGTGAGCAACCTACGAACTCACAATCTGGAATATATTTTCTAAATTCTTTAAAATAAGAAGCTAAATCTTTACTTTCTATTTCAGAAATATCAAATGTTGAAAAACCAGGTGTATCAGCAATAAAAGTATTCTCATCTATTTCATATAATTTAGTAGATGTTGTTGTATTTTTTCCTCTTCTACTTTTTTTACTTATCTCACCTTCCAAAGTCACATCTTCTCCAAATATTGCATTTATCAATGTTGATTTTCCTACTCCAGAATTTCCTGAAAAAGCATTTGTGTAGCCTTGCATTTCTTTTTTTAGTTCATTAATTCCTTTTCCCTCTTTTGCTTCTGTTTCTAAAACTTTATATCCAACTTTTTCATAAACTCTTTTTATTTCTTTAAAACTTTTTTCTTTATCTAAATCTATCTTATTTAAAACAATTAAAGCTTCTATTCCTAAATACTCTGCAAAGGCTAATTGTTTATCAAGCATTAATAAATCTGGTTTTGGATGTTTACTAGATACCACTAAAACTATTTTACTAATATTTGCAAGCTTAGGTCTTTTTATATAAACTTTTCTATCTAATATCTTATCTATACTTACTCTATCTTTTTCTTTATCCTCTTTAACAACTTCACATTCCACAAAATCTCCAACAACTGGAGTTATATCCTCTTGCTTAAACTTACCTCTAGCATTTGCTTCATACACCATATCGCCTTTAACTTCATCTTTAACCTTCACTCTATATAAATTAGAAATATTTTCAACAATAATACCTTTCATAAATACCTCCATCGGAGACGTTTCCTATGCGCAAAAAACTTCGCGTTTTGGACACATCTTATCCTTATTATATATGAAAAAAGTTTAATTAGCAAATATTTATTTTATTTTTATTTAAAACTAAACTAATAGATTGTAAAAACTTATATAATTTCAAATCCAAAGTAGTAATTTGCAATTTATAATCTGTATATGTTATACTTATTCTGTTCATTTCAATTATCTCCGGAAAGGAGAAAATATGGGCAATAATGATTTAATTGTTTTCTTAGTAATGTTAGTAATAGTGCTAGCATATGGAAACAAAGACCAAGACTAAGTACTTATAAGTACATAGTTAAAGACTAGGAACCACCATTCCTAGTCTTTTTTTGTTGTTCATTTTCATTCAATATGAGCTAATGATTTATATTAATACCGACCAAAGTATTAACAAATGAATATTGAAAATAAGATACAAAGTATTAATTTTCTATTCATTACACATAAATATTACCACAAATATTTATTTCTGTCAAATATTAAAATGTTATAGAGTCTTGTGAACCCAATGTAACAGTTCTACTAGAACTATAAATTTCTCTGCCACCATTATTTGGATCTGTTATAGATACTTTTATTTCTAATGACTGTCCTTCTTTTCCAGAAAGTTTTACTTGACAATTTTGAGTTGTACTACTTACTGTTCTTGTTTCATTATTTACTTTTACATTTACGTTTTTATTTGTTGTACTTCCTTCTGTTCCTTCTTCTCCACTCTGTTCTTCAAAATAACTTTTTACTAGATTTTCAACACTTACGTTTACTGTTATTTCTTTATCTGCTGCTACCTTATTTACTGTTAATGTCACTGTAGTTCCTTCATCTACAACTTTGTTAGCTGCAACACTTTGTGCTGTAACTTTTCCATTATCAGATGTTGCTTCTTGATATGTTACATTAACTTTCAATCCTAAATTCTCTAAGTTAGCTTTAGCTGTGGCCTCATCTTGACCAATTACACTAATTACTGTTACTTGTTTAATTCCTGTTCCTGTGCTTACATGTATTTTAACAGTATCTCCTGCAAAAGCTTCTGTATCAGGATCTGTCTCTTGGCTAATTACATATCCTTCTTCTACTGTTTTACTTGTTTCTTCTACTACTTCTGCTTGTAGATTTGCATCTTCAAGCATCTTAATTGCTTCATCTTTCTCTTTTCCTTTTACATTTGGTACAGTTGTTTTTTCTTGTCCTTTACTAATTTTAACTTGTATTTTACTTCCTTCTTTTACCTTTCTGTTTCCTGGTGTAGTAGTAAAATCTCCAAGGTCTGACTCTGCTTTTTGTGATATTACATAGCCTTCTGGAACATCTTTATTATATTCCTCACTTGCAACTTCAAATACCAGTTTTGCATTTTCAACTTCTTGCTGTGCTTCATCTTTAGATAATCCAACTACATTTGGCATATCTACTTCTGCTGGATTAGTTAAATTCAAAGCAAGTATTGTTCCTCCCAAGCTTAATGCAAATAATAATACTAGTCCTATAAATATGCTTAATTTTTTATGTTTCTTAATGAATGCTTTAAATTTTCCGTCTTTCTTTCCATTTTTATTTTTATCTTCATCTATTCCTCTTGAATTATTATACATTTCAGCAGTATTAATTACTTGAGTCTTTGCAGTTGGGTCATATTCTGAATCATCTACAAAATCTCCATTTGGATTCTTTAATGCTCTATTCAAATCAGTTAACATCTCTGTTGCTGATTGATATCTTAAGTTTGGATCTTTTTGCAGTGCCTTCATAATAATTTTATTTACAGCTTTTGGTACATTTGGATTTACTTCTATTGGCTCTTTTGGTTTTTCTTGCATATGTTTTAATGCTACAGATACTGGTGTATCAGCATCAAAAGGAAGCCTGCCTGTTACCATTTCATATAAAACAACACCTAAAGAATATAAATCAGATTTTGCATCTGTATATCCCCCTCTTGCATGTTCTGGTGAAAAATAATGTACTGATCCCATAGTTGTTCCAAATGCTGTAATTGTTGAATTAGAAACTGCCTTTGCTATACCAAAGTCTGTTACTTTTGCAATTCCATCCTCCGTTATTATTATATTATGTGGTTTTATATCTCTATGGATAATATTATTTCTATGTGCTGTCTCTAATGCTGAAGCTATTTGTATAGCTACATTTACTGACCATTTCCAAGGAAGTGGCCCCTTTTCTTCTAATATTATTTCCTTTAATGTTTTTCCTTGTATTAATTCCATTACAATATAATGTAAATTATCTTCCACACCTACATCATAAATAGATACTATATTTGGGTGTGTAAGTCTTGCTGCTGATTGCGCTTCTACATCAAATCTTTTTATAAATTCCTCATCTGTTGTAAATTCATCTCTTAGAATTTTAACTGCAACATTTCTCTTTAATACCTTATCCATTGCTTTATATACAGTAGCCATTCCACCATTTCCAATTTTCTCGATAATCTCATATCGATTACCTAATAGCTTACCTTCTAAATTCATATTTATCTCTCCTTAAATAATGTTCAATTTGTAGAACGTCATATATTTTTTATTACAATCACAGTTATATTATCATATCCACCATTTTCATTTGCTAGCTTTACTAGTTCTTTTGGCGCTTGTTCTATATTCTTTTTTGCTTCTCTAAACATATCATCTTGTGAAACCATATTAGTTAATCCATCTGAATTCATAATTAATATATCATCTTTTAAAAATCCTTTTACCATAACATCTGGTTCTACAAAAGCATTACAACCTAGTGCCTTCATTAACATATTCTTTTGTGGATGATGCACAGCCTCTTCCTTAGTAATAGTTCCATCTTTTACTAATTTTTGAACATAGCTGTGGTCTTGAGTTAACTTTCTCATAAATTCTTTTCTTATACGATATACTCTACTATCTCCAACATGTCCAATAAACACTCTATTATTATATATTAAGCAAACATCTAAAGTAGTACCCATTCCTTCTAATTCTTTGTTTTCTCTTGATTTTTCATATACTATCATATTTGCATATTCCACACTACTACCTACTAATTGGATTATGCTATCTTTATCTTTTTCTATTTGTTTAAAATTATTTTCTATATAATTTTTAGCAGACTGTATTGCAAGTTTACTTGCAATTTCTCCACCTTTGTAGCCTCCCATTCCGTCAGCTAACATATACAATTGTACTTCATCTAGCGAATCAGATATATAAAAAGAGTCTTCATTTATTTCTCTTACTTTTCCTACATCAGATTTTGCGTAAGCCTTTATCATGAATTCACCTCTTCTCAAAGTTACATTTTTATTTACTATACTTTATATCACAAGTTTTTATTTTTTGCAATTATTTTAAGTATATTCATAAAAATTAATAATTATCCTTGCTATTTTTTATGTTTTTTGATTCCATCATAAAAAATAACATTACAGCATTTTAATTGACTAATCGCCTCTTTCCTAGTATAATTAATATGTTAGGAGATTTTAAAAATGGATATAAATTTAAAGAAATTAGAATTTGATAAAATAATAAATATATTAGTAGGATTTTGTGTAACATCAAAAGGAAAAGAACTCGCAAGTAATTTACTTCCAAGTAATAACAATAACGAAGTTCAAAAAGCCTTAGATGAAACAAAAGAAGCTGTTAGTCTAATGTATAGAAATTCTTATCCTAGTTTTTATGAATTTGAAGATATTAATTTAAGTATAAAAAACTTAAAAAGTGGTATTTCACTTTCTATACCTGCTATCTTAAACTTAAACAAAATATTTAAAATGTCTTTTGAATTAAAAAATTATTTTGATAAAGAATTTATAGAAAAAACTAACTATCCTATTTTATCTAATCTTTTTGACTTATTATACACAAATAAAGGTATAATTGATGAAATAAATAATTGTATATCAGATGAAGGACAGTTGCAAGATAATGCTTCTAGTAATTTAAAAACTATTAGAAAAAGACAAAAAAACTTAGAACAAGAAATTCGTAATAAATTAAATGATATGATACATGGAAAATTCTCTAAATACCTTCAAGATAGTATTATAACAATTAGAAATGATAGATTTGTTATACCTGTTAAGGAAGAATATCGTACACAAGTAAAAGGTTTTGTTCATGATATTTCTAATGCTGGTTCTACCTTATTTATTGAACCTATTTCTATTTTTGAGATGAACAATAATATAAGTAAATTGAAATTAGAAGAAGAATTAGAAATAGAAAAAATATTACAAAAATTATCATTTTTATTTGAGCCTTATTTAGAAGAACTACAACAAGATGTGGATTTAATTGGAAAACTTGACTTTATTTTTGCTAAAGCAAAATATTCTAAAAAAATTAATGGAGTGACACCTATAATAAATAATAATAAAGAAATAAGTTTAAAAAATGCACGTCATCCTTTAATTGATGAAAACAAAGTTGTTCCAATTTCTTTAAGCCTTGGTAAAGATTTTTCTACACTTTTAATTACAGGTCCTAATACTGGTGGAAAAACTGTTAGTCTTAAAACTGTAGGATTACTTACTTGTATGGCTTGTTCTGGATTAAATATTCCAGCAGATGAAAACTCTAGCATATATGTATTTGATAAAGTTTTTGCAGATATTGGAGATGACCAAAGTATATCAGACTCACTTAGTACTTTTTCATCACATATGTTAAACATAGTATCAATAATAAAAAGTGCAAGTAAAAACTCTCTTGTTTTAGTAGATGAATTAGGCTCAGGAACAGACCCTATTGAAGGTGCTAATCTTGCAATTAGTATTTTAGAGCACTTACATAATCTAGGAGCACTCACAATTGCAACCACACATTATCAAGAATTAAAACAATATGCTCTATCAAATGATGGTTTTGAAAACGCCTCTGTTGAATTTAATGTAGATACATTAGAGCCAACATACCGCTTACTTGTTGGTATTCCTGGTAAAAGTAATGCTTTTGCAATTAGTAAAAACTTAGGACTTCCTACTTCTATTATAGATAAAGCAAAATCTATGATGTCAAAAGAACAAGTAGACTTTGAAGAATTACTAAAAAACATTTATGACCAAAAATCTGAAATTGAAAAAGAAAAAGAAGAAATTGATAAAAAATTAGAAAATGTTTCTAACTTAGAAAAATCTCTTGTTGTTGATAATGAAAAATTACAAAAACAAGAACAAGATATTATAAATAAAGCAAAAGTTGAAGCAAGAAATATTTTATTAGATGCAAAAGAAGAAGCAAATGACATAATAAAAGAATTAAATAATATTTCAAGTACAAAATCTGCTGAAAACCTTAGAAATAAACTAAATAAAAAGATAAATGAAATTCATACTTTAGAAAATAAAGAAATAAATTCAAATGCTCATACTTCTAACTCATTAGATATAAATGATATAAAACCAAATATGACTGTATTTGTTAGAAAATTTAATAAAAACGGAATTATACTTTCAAGACCTTCCAAATCAAATGAAGTACAAATACAAATTGGTATGATTAAAACAAATGTATCAATTAATGAATTAGAAAAAGCACATAATGATAATTCTAATAAAGAAAAACAATTAACTTCTACATATTCTAATTTATCTAAAGTAAAAAATGTAAAATCAGAAATTAATGTTATTGGACTTAATGTAGAAGAAGCAATATTTGTAGTAGATAAATTCTTAGATGACGCTTCACTTAGCAAATTAAATACTGTTAGAATAGTTCATGGTAAAGGAACAGGAAAACTAATGAAAGGAATTCACAAATTCTTAAAAACTAATCCACATGTAAAATCATATAGAATGGGAACATATGGAGAAGGAGAAATGGGAGTTACTGTTGTAGAACTAAAATAAGACAAATGAGAATAAAACTCATTTGTCTTATTTTTTATACATATTTTTCAATTACTATTACTGTTCTTCCGCTTCTTGTTGTTCCTTCAAATTCTTTTATTACAAACCTTCCTTTTCCTCTTATTGTAATAACATCATGTAATTTTACTTGTTTTGATAATTTTGTTTCGTTTTGTCCATTTATGAAAACTCTTTCTTGTGCTATTATTTGTGCTGCTTTACTTCTAGATGTTCTTGCTAAATCAGACACAATATTATCTAAACGAAGTGATGGTACTATTATTTTTACATCTTCTATACGTATTTCTTTTTTTCTTAAGTCTTTTAGCTCTATTATCTCTATTTTACTATTTTCAAATCTTGTAAGAGATGGTAATTCTTTTTTTAATATTTCTGCAAAATCTTCCATTACTATAATATCTGCACCAACACCTGCAACTAATATATCTCCTACTTTTTCTCTTCTTAAACCTAATTTTACTATTCCACCTAAATAATTCCTATGTGAATATTTTCCTTGTTCTTCTTCTGCTAATGTTACTCTAACTACTTTTAATATTTTTGAGTAATTTTTTTCTAACATATTATCATCATATTTTTCTGGATATACTATTAAAACTTTTCTTTCTGCATCTTCATATCCACCATATAGTTTATAGTTTTCAAACTTGATTTTCTTTAAAAAGTTTTCTACTAATGATATTTGGTACATATCTAAAAAGTCTGTATATTCTATTTTTCCTCTTGCCCTCATAAATTCTATTTTATCTAATACTTGTGATAAAAGTATTTTATCTTCTTGTTTTCTATAATCTTTTAATAAGTCTTGTTTATTCATTATTATTCCTTTCCTCTTTGAAATTTTCTTTTATATAGCTATATATTGATTTACTATCTTGGTGATAAATTTCTTCTAGCTCTTCTACTTTTCCATGTTTTATGAATTTATCTGGATATGCATATGATTTTACTTTTACATCTTCTAAATCATTATCTATAATTAATTCTTTTATAGCTGTTCCTAATCCATTTATAATTGTTCCATCTTCTAAAGTTACAACAAATTTTGTTTTTTCAATTGATTTTGTAATTGTTTCTTTATCTAATGGCTTTAAAAATCTTGCGTTTATTACTTCTGCATCTATTTTATCTTCTTTTAACATATTTGCAACTTCCATTGCTCTTGCTACAGTTTTTCCAATTGCTATTATACTTACATCTTTTCCTTCTTTTAGTATCTCTGCTTTTCCTGTTTTTATTTCTTCATGTTTATCAAATTTAATTTTTTCGCTTTCTCCACCTCTTGGATATCTAATAACTACTGGTTTCTTTAAACTAACTGCATATTCCATCATATCTTCTAATTCTTTAAAATCTTTTGGTGCCATTATTGTAAGATTTGGAACTAATCTAAAAAATGCCATATCAAATTCACCTTGGTGTGTCTCACCATCTGCCCCTACAATTCCTGCTCTATCCACACACATAATTACTGGCAAGTTTTGAAGTGCTACATCATGTATTACTTGGTCATATGCTCTTTGGTAAAATGATGAATATATTGGTACAAATGGTATTAGTCCTTCTTTTGCCATTCCTGCTGCTAAGCCCACTGCATGTTGTTCTGCAATTCCTATATCAAAAAATCTATCTGGAAATTCTTTTTGAAATTCTTTTAGTCCTGTTCCATCTTTCATTGATGCTGTAATTGCTACTATTCTATCATTCTTCTTAGCAAGTTCTATAAGTTTTTCTCCAAATACTTTTGAATAATCTTTTTTCTTCTTTCCTTTTACTTCTCCTGTTTCTATATCAAAAGGTGCTGTTGCATGATATTTATCTGGATTTTCTTCTGCTATTTTATAGCCTTTTCCTTTTTTTGTTAAAACATGAAGTAATACTGGTCCATCTAGCTCCTTAGTAATTTTAAGCATTCTTTCCAATTCTTCTATATTATGCCCATCTACTGGTCCTAAATAACGAAATCCTATATCTTCAAAAAACATTTTAGGAATTATTAATTGTTTTATACTTCTCTTTACTCTTTGTACGACTTTAACAAAAGGCTTTCCTACAACTGGAACCTTAAGTATTAAATTTTTCAAAGAAACATTTGACTTAGTATAGCTTCTTTTTGTTCTTAGTTTACTTAGAAGCATATTCATTCCACCAATATTTTTAGATATACTCATTTCATTATCATTAAGTATTACAGTCATTCTTGTTCCACTATATCCTGCATCATTTAATGCTTCTAATGCCATTCCACCAGTTAAAGCACCATCTCCTATTACTGCAATTACAGAATTATTTTTACCTTCTATATCTCTTGCTCTTGCCATTCCTAATGCTGCTGATATTGATGTACTACTATGTCCTGTATTAAAACAATCACATTCTGACTCATTTGTTTTAGGAAATCCTGCTAATCCATTTAGTTTTCTTAATGTATGCATCTGTTCTCTTCTACCAGTAAGTATTTTATGAACATAGCTTTGATGCCCTACATCCCATACTATTTTATCTTCTGGCACATTAAACACACTATGAAGCGCAATTGTAAGTTCTACAACACCCAAGTTTGATGCTAAATGCCCTCCATTTTCTGATACTATTTCTAATATATATTTTCTAATTTCATCCGCCAATATTTTTTTATCTTCTATACTTAATTTTTTTACGTCTTCTGGCGAGTTTATTTCTTCTAACATTTTTCCACCTAACTTTCTTTTAGCCTTTATATTATATCATCCTTGTCAAATATAGTAAATTTAAAAGCAAGCCATACAATGTGTACAGCTTGCTAATGCCATGAACTTTATGGCAACTAACCCACAAAAATATTACCACTTGTAGAAGAAGCCTCAATCAAAGCAGTATAGCCTCTAGTTTTTCTTAAAACACTTTTGGTAAAACCAGATATAGTATGTTTATTAATGTTAGCTTCTCTTACATTATTAAGTTTGATACTAATGTTTCCACTTGTTGTAGAAGCATTGACTTCAATATCAGACTCAGCAGTTGTACTAACATCAATATCTCCACTTACACTTTTAAGAGTGGCCTTTTCAAATACTGCATTTGTTTCTACTTTGCCATCTTCAGTCTTAACTCTTAGCATCTTTGTAAAAACTTTATCTTCTATACAAATATTAGAAGTTCCTAAAATTGATAGAAGTTTATAGTTTTTAATTGGCAAAAATATTTGAAGCCTAAGGTTTGAACTAACCACTTCTCCATCTGTATGTAGCAAAACTAAAAGGGTTCTGTCCTTTAAGTAAATTCTAAAGTTAATCTCACCACTAAGACTTATTCCTCCAACCAATTTAATCTTGGTCTTAGACGAAAAAGATTGATGCACATTTACCTTGCTATATGGTAAATTAATTACAATATTATCTACTTTTCCGCCTTCATAAACTCTTTGCTCATTAAAACCTTTCTTTTTGACCTCTTCATTCTCCGAAAAATTCCGCATAGTGTTCATCATAACTCCTATCTGTAGTACTTTACTTCTTCATTGATATTCTTTCGTTCATCTAACCAATAATAATATTTCTATAGTTAGTAATTACCCCTTATTGAAAGCCTTAAACTTTCTTAAAAATAATTCTATTTTCTAATAAGGGCTTATTTATAATCAAGGACTTTGCCTTTCGCTTTTAATATAACACATTAAATTTTATTTTTCAAATACAAAAAGCAAGAAGCTTTTAAGCCTCTTACTTTTCAACTACAACCTTTCCATCTTTTACTCCTATTTTATTAGTATTATTTTTCTTTAAGTTACCATCTAGTATTTCTTCTGCTAATCTATCTTCTAATACACTTTGGATAGTTCTTCTTAAAGGTCTTGCACCAAAGTTTTTATCAATACCTTTGCTTGCAATTAATTCTTTAACCTCTGGTTCTAACTCTACTTTAATCTTTTGAGCTGCTAATCTATCTGTTACTTCTTTTAACATGATATCAATAATTTGATTAATTTCTTTATCTGTCAATTTATGGAATACAATTATTTCATCAATACGGTTAATAAACTCTGGTCTTAATTCTTTCTTCAATGCATCCATAACTTCTTTTTTAGTATCTTCATAATCTTTCTTAGCTGCTTCTTCTTTTTCTTTGTCTTCTTTTTCTGATTTAGAAAATCCTAAAGTTTTCTTATCTGTAATTAATCTAGCACCAATATTAGATGTCATAATTATTACAGTATTTTTAAAGTTTACAGTTCTTCCTTGGCTATCAGTAAGTCTTCCATCTTCTAGTATTTGAAGTAACATATTCATAACATCTGGATGGGCCTTTTCAATTTCATCAAATAGGATTACAGAATATGGTTTTCTTCTTATTTTTTCTGTTAATTGTCCTCCTTCATCAAAACCTACATATCCTGGAGGTGAACCAATAAGTTTTGAAACTGAATGTGGTTCCATGTATTCAGACATATCAATTCTTATCATAGCATTTTCGTCACCAAATAGTGCCTCTGCTAAAGCTTTTGATAATTCTGTTTTACCTACACCTGTTGGTCCTAAGAATAAGAATGAACCAATTGGTCTTTTTGGATCTTTTAGACCAACTCTACCTCTACGAATTGCTTTTGCCACTGCTTCTACTGCTTCATCTTGGCCAATTACTCTTTGGTGTAGAGTTTTCTCTAAGTTCTTTAATCTTTCATTTTCATCCTCTGTAATCTTCTTAGCTGGTATTCCTGTCCAACTAGCAATTACTTCTGCAATATTTTCCTCTGTTATATTAGTAACAGATTTATCATTCTTATTTTGCCATTTCTTTTGCTCTTTTTCATATTTTTCTTTCAATTCTTTTTGTTTATCTCTTAAGCTTGCTGCTTTTTCGAATTTTTGAATTCTAACAGCTTCCTCTTTATCTTTTTCTACTTCTTCAATTTCTTCTTGTAACTTCTTTAAACTGTCTGGCTCTGTATAAGATTGTAATTTAGCACGAGAAGCTGCTTCATCAATTAAGTCAATTGCTTTATCTGGTAAATATCTATCATTAATATAACGTGTAGACATTTTAACTGCTGCTTCTATTGCTTCATCAGTAATTTTAACACCATGATGAGCCTCATATTTATCACGTAAACCTTTTAATATTTTTACAGTATCTTTCTCACTTGGCTCATTAATAGTAACTGGGCTAAATCTTCTTTCCAATGCTGCATCTTTTTCAATATATTTTCTATATTCATTTAAAGTAGTTGCACCAATTAACTGTATTTCTCCTCTTGCAAGTAATGGTTTCAAGATATTTGCTGCATCAATTGCACCTTCTGCAGCTCCTGCTCCTACTATTGTATGAATTTCATCAATAAATAGGATTACATCTCCTGCTTTTTTAACTTCATCTAAAGCTTTTTTAATTCTTTCCTCAAAATCTCCTCTATATTTGCTTCCAGCAACCATACCAGATATATCCATAGTTACAACTCTTTTATTTTTCAAAATTTCTGGTACATCACCTGAAACTATTTTTTCTGCTAATCCTTCAACAGCTGCTGTTTTACCAACACCTGGTTCACCAATTAAACAAGGATTATTTTTAGTTCTTCTAGATAAGATTTGAATAACTCTTTCAATTTCATTTTTTCTTCCTATAATTGGGTCTAATTTTCCTTCTTCTGCTTTTTTAGTTAAATCTTCACCAAATTGATTAAGTGTTGGTGTTTGATTATAGCTTCCTCCTCTTTTTCCGGTATTACCATTATCATTTCCGCTATAGTCTTCACCTTCATTTATTACTCTTACTATTTCATTATATAATCTTGGAATATTTGTATTTAATTCTAATAATATTCTTGCTGCTATACTGTCTCCCTCTCTTAATATTCCTATTAAAAGATGCTCTGTTCCTATATAATTATATCCTAATTTTCTAGCTTCTATAAAGGCATTTTCAACAACTCTTTTAGTTCTTGGAGTAAAACCTAAAGTCTCAGTAATAGGTGCTTCATGTCCTACTAATTCTACAATTTTGTCTATAATAATATCAGGCTCTATTCCTTGGTTAGCTAAAACTTTGCTAGCAACTCCGCTACCTTCTTTAGCTAAACCATATAAAATATGTTCAGTTCCAACATAATTATGTCCTAATTCAATCGCTAATTCATCTGCAAGTTCAATTGCTTTCTTCGCTCTATTTGTAAAACTATATGTCATAATAATCAACTCCTTTCAATTACATTGTGTCCCGTTGGGGACGTTTCTTTTTAGGACACTTTCTTTAATATGTCCCATTTGGAAACGTCCCTATTGGGACATTATTTGTTTTATTACCTCTGCTCTTTTTACTTCTTGTTCTACTTTGTCATATTTTGCACCTAAATATTTTTGTAAATTTGCAGGTTTTGTATATAAGTATAATTTTTGTACTTTTGCATCTGTTAAATTATCTAATATTCCTAAGTCTGTTCCTAGTTTTATATTTGATAATAATTCTTTTGACTCATCATAAGATATTTTTCTACAATTTGTTAATATTCCATAACTTCTTAGTACCATATCTTCCAATTCAATAGGCTCTTTAGTAAGCATTTTTCTAGCTGCTCTTTCTTGTTCTTCTACCTTCTTAATTATTACTTTTAAATTGTTTACAATTTCTTTTTCTGTGATTCCTAATGTTTGTTTATTAGATATTTGGTATATATCTCCTTGGTTTTTAGTAGATTTTCCATATTCTCCTTTTACATCCATATTGAAATCACGAACTACATCTAACATTTTTCTTAGATTTCCTGTTTTTGATAATCCTGGTAAATGTACCATTACTGACGCTTTTAATCCTGTTCCTAAATCATTTAATCTACTTGTTAAATATCCATATTTCTTACTAATACTATATCCAAATATATCTCCTAATTTTTCTTCTATTTCTATTGCTAAATTTAAGGTATTCTCTAATTCTAATCCACTACTAAATACTTGGATACTTAAATGGTCTTCTCCACCTATCATTATACAGATATTTTCTTCATCATTTATTAATATACTTCCTGTTTCATTTCTCTTTGCTACAAATGTTGGACTTATTAAGTTCTTTTCTACTAAACTTGTTTTTGTTATATTATCCATATCTTTTAATTTAAAGAATTTTAGTCCATAACCTATTGCATATATATTATCTTCTATTCTTTTTTCTAATTCTTTTAATTCACTATCGTTTAAATGGAATTTAAAATCATTCAGATTTCTTACAAATCTTATTCTTGTACTTTTTACTACATCTGAATCTTCACTTGTTTGTAAATACCAATTCATTCTTTCCACCTCTTTTACTTTTTTATTTTTCTAGTTTCTTAATTTCATCTCTTATTTTTGCTGCGTCTTCATATCTTTCTTCTTTTATTGCAAGTTTTAAGTCTTCTTGTAATTTTTCTAACTTACTTTGTTCTTTATTATCAGTAACCTTTTTACTTTCACTTTTTTCTGTTTTATTTTCTACTCCATTTTTACTGTCTATTTTACTATCTATTATTTTACCAATTCTTCCTACATGTCTGTTTTGACCTTGCAATTTTTTGATTATTGGGTCTAATCTATCTTCAAATACTGAATAACAATCTTTACATCCAACTCTTCCTGTATTTATTATATCGTCAAAAGTTGACCCACAATTATCACAAGTAATTGACTTTAAGCTATTAAACATTGGCATTATTTCTGGAGTCATTAAGTCATCCATAAATCCTCCTAAGAAACTTGAAAAGTCTATTGGCATATTAAAGTCCATTTCTCCTATTCCTAATTTTCTGCTACACTCCTCACATAAATTTAATTCTCTTACATTTCCATTAATGTTTTCTGTATATCTTACAGTTGCCTCATTTTTTCCGCAATTATCACATAACATATTTATCTCCTCCTTTATATATTTAATAACATGTTTTTGAATATTCTTGCTCGAACTTTATCTTTTAAATCTTTTGACAACTTTAGTACATTATCACTTGTTGCTACTTTTAATAATTTTGCTTCTTTTGTATCTATTATGTTATAAGATAGAAAATCACTAATTAAAATATCTACATCATTTGCAGTTAGTTCATCTCCTATATTATTTATAATATGCATTATATAATCTTCTTTATCGTTATTTACTTTTTTTATTGTTATATGACCTCCGCCACCTCTTCTACTTTCTACATAATAACCTTGTGATGGCTTAAATCTTGTTGATATTACATAGTTTATTTGTGATGGTACACAATTAAAATGCTCTGCAAGCTCATTTCTTTGTATTTCTATTGCATCACTTCCATCATCAAATAAATCTTTTATAAACTCTTCTATTACATCCGATATTCTCATTATGAACTCCCCCTATATAACACGTATTTTAACTTTGACTTTCTTTGACCTACAATAATAGTATACTCACTTTAAAAATTTTTGCAACTACCTTTTTTGACCTTCTCTGGCTTTCAAAAGTTAAAAATATATATTTTTCTCATTTTTTCTCTTTTTATCTCACTTTTTCTAATTTTTTCTCTCTTTTTTGTCTTTCTTTGTTATTTCTTGTAATCTTTTAGCTTTTTCCTTTTGCTCTGGTAATGGTATCCATGCAAAATAAGTAGAGATAAATTCTCCATATTTCGTACTATCTTCCCCTACTTCTGGCTCATCTCTCCTTGCAACCTTTTGATTTTCTTTATTTTCTTGTATTTTATCTTTCTTCTCATCACTCATAATTAAAACCTTCTTTCATTTTAATTATGAGCTTTTTTTATTAATTTTATACAAAATAAAATTATAAAAAAGAATAGTTGAAACTATCCTTCTATTCCCATCCTTTTATTTCACTATAATTTATTGTATATCCTCCATCTTTTGTTACAAAACCATTTTCGCCAGGCTCACCTACACAAAAATTGTTATTTCTAATTATTTCTTTTAAAGTATCCTTAGTTGGTGTTTTTCCTGTTTTTTTGGCCTCTTCTAATAAGTCCGCTTCAATTTTTACTATTATACTTTCTTTTTGTGCTTGATATGCAGCATTTTCTGTTTCATCTAAAACATTATCTCTATTATATATACTTCCTAATGTTATCCCTGCAAGTATTATCATTACTATTATCGTTATAACTAATGCAATCAAAGTTATTCCTTTTTCATTTTTTATCATATGTTCTACCTCTTATACTACATATATTTATATATAAGAATAATATCTCTAAAGACCAAAAAAGAGAATACTTTAAAAGTACTCTCTTTTCCTATGCTAAAAGCTTGTACTAGTCTTTGCTAGCAATATAACAAGCTAAATCTACTAATTTGTTTGAATATCCCCATTCGTTGTCATACCATGCAACTAATTTAACAAATGTATCTGTTAGCATGATTCCAGCTTTTGCATCAAAGATTGATGTATGTGGATCACTGATGAAGTCTGATGATACAACATCTTCATCTGTGTATTCTACTATTCCTTTTAATTCTCCTCCTGATGCTTTCTTAACTGCTGCACATATTTCTTCATATGTTGCTGGTTTTGCTAAGTTACATGTTAAGTCAACTACTGAAACATCAACTGTAGGTACTCTTAATGACATACCTGTTAATTTTCCATTTAATTCTGGGATAACTTTTCCAACTGCTTTTGCAGCTCCTGTTGAAGATGGTATAATGTTAGCAGATGCTGCACGTCCACCTCTCCAATCTTTTTTAGAAGCTCCATCAACTGTTTTTTGTGTAGCTGTTGTGCTATGTACTGTTGTCATTAATCCTTCTGTAATTCCAAAGTTATCATTTATAATTTTAGCAAGTGGTGCTAAACAGTTTGTTGTACAAGATGCATTTGAAACAATTTTCATGCTTGGGTCATATGTTTCGTTGTTAACACCCATAACAAACATTGGAGCATCTTTTGATGGTGCACTGATTATTACTTTTTTAGCTCCTGCATCTAAGTGTGCTTGTGCTTTTTCCATTGTTGTGAATACTCCTGAACATTCTAATACGTAATCTACTCCGATTTCTCCCCATGGTATGTTATGTGGGTCCATTTCATTATATACTTTTATTACATTTCCGTTTACTACTAGATTTCCATCTTTTTCTTCTATTGTTCCATTAAATCTTCCATGAACTGTATCAAATTTTGTCATGTAAGCCATGTAGTCTGCTGCAACAAATGGGTCATTTACTGCTACTACTTCTACTCCTTCTTTAGCTAATGCTGCTTGGAATGATAATTTTCCTATTCTTCCAAATCCGTTAATTCCTATTTTAACTGACATAATAAAATTCCTCCTTTAAATTTTTTCTTGCCTCCTTTTAGGCATTTATTATTGTATAACAAAATATACCATATTGCAAGTACTATTTTAAAAGTTTTTTAATAAAGTTTGTAGGTTTGTCAAACATATGTCACACTCAATTGATATTTATACTGTTCGAAGTACCTTTTTATATGAATGCTATT
>CALXFH010000004.1 GCA_944387555.1 uncultured Clostridia bacterium
AATTTCTTTAGGTGTTCATTATATCAAAATCTAACATTTATATCAAGCAATTTAATTTTACTCACATCAGAAACTGGGTCGCTTATATCCCACCACCTAAAGGTAGTGGGTTTTACGCTCCCTTCTTATAAAATATATTTTTATAATAGATGTGTCCCAGAATGTCCAAAAATGGACATTGGGGACGTTTCCTTTTGCCCAAAAATAGACAAAAGGAAACGTCCCCAATTTACAAACTTTTATTAATTCCACTTGCTACTATATCTTTCATATTTTCTATTAATTCATCAATTTCTTTTGGTGTTACTATCAAATTATAATCTTTTGGAACTAGTGCTTCTTTTATTTCTTCATAGTTATCTTCTTCTTTTAATTTATTTAAGTAATCATTAGATTTTGCTTCTTCTTGTAACTTTCCAATAAATAAATCCAAACTATCATTTACAAGTACTGCTGTTTCTACAACTGTTGGTATTCCAATTGCAATTACAGGTATTCCTAGCGTCTTTATACTTATTTCACTTCTTGTATTTCCAACTCCTGCTCCTGGCACTATTCCTGTATCTGACAGTTGTACTGTACTACTAATTCTTTCAATACTTCTTGATGCTAATGCATCTATTACTATTACAAGTTTTGGATGAATGTTATCTACTATTCCTTTTAATATTTCTACTGTTTCTATTCCTGTTGTTCCTAAAACTCCTGGTGCTATTGCGCTTACCATCCTTGTTCCTTCTTCTACATATTGTGGTAAGTAATTTATAATATGTCTTGTTACATCTATTTCATTTATTACTTTTGGTCCTAAACTATCTGGTGTTACATATATATTTCCAAGTCCTACTACTAAAATCTCCCCTTGTTTATCTATATGTGCATCTAATATCTTTTTTAACTCGTTTGATAATGTATTTGCTGCTTGTTCTATTTCTTCTTCCCCAGCTATTTTTAAATTTTTAACATCAATTGTTATATAACTTCCTATTGGTTTTCCGAATTGCTTTTTCTCCATTCTCATTTGTTATTTTTACTCTTTCTACTTTTACATTTTCATTTATTTCTTCTTTTGTACTTTCTATTCCATCAATTTCTCCTTCTTGTTTATTTGCTTTTTGATATATGTCTCTTCTTTCAGTTGCTAAATCTGTTCTAAAATTATACATTAAAATCCCTCCATTTTTTCTTTAGTTTTTTATATTTTTTTATTTTTTATACAAAAAAAGAAAATATTTTTTTATATCTAAAAAATATTTTCCTTTTTATTTTATCTTTCTTCTTCACTTTCTAAATCTTGAGTTTCTATTCTTCTTCTCATTCTTTCTCTTTGTGCTTCTAATTGTTCCATAATTTTTTGAAATCTTTCTTTTTCTTCTTCTGTAAAAGGTACCTCTTGTTGTAACATATCTAAATATTTTATCGAATTTTCTATATCTCCTTTTCTATAGAAATCTTTTATTTTTTCAATCATCATAGCCTTATATTTTCTCTCGGGTAAATATTTTTTACTTTCTTCTTGTTTTAGAAATTTAATATCATTTAAAATTGTGTAAACCGATACTCCCACTTCTCCTGCTATCTCTTTTGCGGATTTTTTTCCATATAAGCTAGCCACTTTTTCTCTTCTTGCTTTTATTTCTTCTTTTTCCTTTTCTCTTGTTTTACCACCATTTTTTAGTATTCCTTTACTTCTTAGAAAGCTTATATCTAATACTATTGTACTAACAGATACTCCCAATTCTTCTGCTATCTCTTTTGTGGATTTTTTTCCATATGAGATAACTACTTTTTCTCTTCTTTTTGCTATTCGCTTTTTTTCCTTTTCTCTTGTTTTACTGGCATTCTTTATTATTCCTTTCTTTCTTAGAAATTTTATATCATTTAAAATTGTGTAAACTGATACTCCTAATTTCTTTGCTATTTCCTTCGTAGGCTTTCTTCCATATAAGATAGCTACTTTCTTTCTTCTTTCATTTATTTCTTCTTTTTTATCTTTGGAAGCATTTCCTTTATTTGAATTGTTCTTTATTTGATTTTCTTCTTGCATTATTCCTCCCTCGAATGTATTAACATTTTACCTGTCTTCTCCATCTCTACGTTGCTCTTTGTATTCTCGTTTTAGTACTTTTATAAAATCTACCATAGCAAACAATTTTTCCCTTTCTTGATTAGTTAGAAAATCGGCATGTTCCATATAATAATCTCCTAAATCCGCTGCTTTTTTAGAATGTCCTTGTTTAATAAGTTTGCTCATCTCTCTTCCTATATCCTGAAAGCTTTCTATTTTATCTTCTATTTCTTCTTCATCTTCTTGTTCTGCTTCTTCAGATGCTTTTGCTTGTTTTTCCTTTTCTTTTTCTGCTTTAATTCTTGCTCTTCTTTCTCTATCTCTTCTTCTTCGTCTTTCTTTTGCTTTTTCTTTCTTTTCTGCTTCTTTTCTTTCATCCTCCTCTTGTCTCATGTTTCTAAGCTCTTCTGGAGTATAAATACTTAGTCCAAGAGTTAAGTATATCTCTTTTGCTTGGTCTGGTGTTAATTTTACCATTTCTGCAACTTCTTGAAGTGTTAATCCTTCATCATATAATTGTCTTATTCTCTCATTTCTTTCAACAGTAAGTTTATCTACCTCCCCTTTAGACAACTTACGACCATCATTTGGTGCTTGTTCTTTATTTTCTATTAATTCACTTCTCCTTGATGCTTTAGCCTTAGTTGCTTTTTTAGCTTTAGGCTTATTTTTAGAATTATTAATACTTTCTAATCTTGTTTTTCCCAAATATTCTCTTACTTTATCTACACTTACTTCTATTATTTCTGCAATTTCTTCTACTCCAATTCCCTTTTCAAATAAATCTATTGCTCTTGCTTTCCTTCTTTGATCAGCAGTCTTTTCTCTTGGACTTATTTTTGATTGTTTTTCCATATAATCATTTATTAAATAACTATCCATAATTTTTTCTCCTTTCTTATGTTTAACATAATAATTTTACCATATTTTTAGTGTTTTTTCAAGTTTTTGGAAGATATAAAGGTAACTACAAAATTTGTAATTACCTTTATTTCCATTTATTTTATTGTTCTAGGTACTTTTTTAAAAACTTTCCTGTATAACTTCTTTCGTTTTTACAGATTTGCTCTGGGGTCCCAACTGCTACTACTTCTCCACCATTATCTCCACCTTCTGGTCCTAAATCGATTATATGGTCACAAGTTTTAATTAAATCTAAATTATGTTCAATTACGATAATAGTATTTCCTGTATCTACAAGTCTTTGTAAAATATTTACTAACTTATGAACATCTGCAATATGAAGACCTGTTGTCGGTTCATCTAATATATATAAAGTCTTTCCAGTTGCTCTTTTAGATAATTCAGTTGCAAGTTTAACTCTTTGAGCCTCTCCTCCTGATAATGTAGTGGAAGGTTGTCCAAGTTTAATATATCCTAACCCTACATCATATAGCGTTTGTATTTTATTTCTTATTTTAGGTATTTTATCAAAGAATTTTAATGCTTCTTCAACTGTCATATCTAATACATCTGCAATATTTTTACCTTTATACCTAACCTCTAAAGTTTCTCTATTATAACGTTTTCCTTTACATACTTCACAAGGTACATATATATCTGGTAAAAAGTGCATTTCTATTTTGTGAACACCATCACCATTACAACTCTCACATCTACCCCCAGCTACGTTAAAACTAAATCTACCTTTTTGGTAACCTCTTAATTTTGCTTCTTCTGTTGATGCAAATATATCTCTTATTAAATCAAATACTCCTGTATAAGTTGCAGGATTTGAACGTGGTGTTCTTCCAATTGGTGATTGGTCTATATTTATTATTTTATCTATATTATTTAAACCTTTTACGCCTTTACATTTACCTGGTTTTTCATTTGAGCCATTTAATTCTTTTGCAACTGTTTTATATAATACTTCATTTACTAAAGTTGATTTTCCAGAACCTGATACACCTGTTACACAGTTAAATACTCCTAGTGGAAATTTAACACTAATATTTTTTAAATTATTTTCAGTAGCTCCTTGAACCTCAATTACTTTTGTTTTTAATGCTTTTCTTCTTTTTTTAGGTACTGGTATTTTCTTTCTTCCACTTAAATATTGACCTGTAATAGAGTCCTCTACCTTTTTTACTTCTTCAGCAGTACCGTTGTGCCATTACTCTTCCACCATGACTTCCTGCACCTGGTCCAATATCTATTATCTGATCTGCTGCATACATAGTATCTTCATCATGTTCTACAACAATTAATGTGTTTCCTAAATCTCTTAATTTCTTTAATGTTGCTAGTAATTTATCATTATCTCTTTGATGAAGTCCAATACTTGGCTCATCTAATATATAAAGAACTCCTGTTAATCCAGAACCTATTTGAGTAGCTAGTCTTATTCTTTGAGCTTCTCCTCCTGATAATGTTCCAGCACTTCTAGATAATGTTAAATAATCTAATCCTACATCTATCAAGAATTGAAGTCTTTGGTCTATTTCTTTTAGTATCAATTCTGAAATCATAGCCTGCGTTTTATTTAAGTCTAGGTTATTTAAATATTCTTTTATTCTTCTAATTGGCATTGCTGTTAATTCATTTATATTTTTGTCCCCTACTTTTATTGATAAAATCTCTGGTTTTAATCTTGCTCCATGGCAAGCTGGACATTCTGAGTTTGTCATATACATTTCATAGAAGTCTCTCATTCCTTGTGATTTTGTTTCATTATGACGTCTATCTAATGTTGGAAGTACTCCTTCAAAAGGAGCAGTAAATTTTCTTGTTCCTGCATATGACTCATATTCAAAATCAATTTCTTCATCACCTGTACCATAAAGGATTTTTTCCATAAACCAACGTGGTAAGTCTTTTATTTTCTTTCCTTTAATATCTATTCCATAATGTTTTCCTATTGATTCAAAATACATTTTTGCCATAGTGTCGCCTTTTTTCATAGTACTTGAGCCAAAAGCTTTTATACCATCATATAATGTTTTATTTTTATCTGGTACTATTAAATCTTCATCCATTTTCATTAAATAACCAATACCAGTACATACTGGACATGCTCCAAATGGATTATTGAATGAAAACATTCTTGGTGTAAGTTCTGGAAAACTAAATCCACAGTCAGGACAAGCATAGTTACAACTATATAAAACAGGCTTTTTACCTACTACATCTATTAATACAAGTTTATCTGCATGTTTTAAAGCTATTTCTACAGACTCTGTTAATCTACTTACAATATCTGGTTTTATTACCAATCTATCCACTACTAATTCAATATCATGTTTCTTCTTTCTATCTAAGTTTATATCATCAGATAACTCATAGTTTTCACCATCTATTCTAACTCTTACAAATCCTTCTTTTTGATATTCTTGTAATTGCTTTGTATATTCTCCCTTACGTCCTCTAACTACTGGTGCTAACACCTGTATTCTTGTTCCTTCTGGTAATTTCATTATATTATCTATTATTTGGTCTATACTTTGTTTTTCTATTTTTTTACCACAATTAGGGCAATAAGGAACTCCAATTCTTGCATAAAGCAAACGAATATAATCATATATTTCTGTTACTGTTCCTACTGTAGAACGAGGATTCTTAGATGTTGTTTTTTGGTCTATTGATATTGCAGGTGACAAACCATCTATTCTTTGAACATCTGGTTTTTCCATCAAACCTAAGAATTGTCTTGCATATGAAGATAAACTTTCTACATATCTTCTTTGACCTTCTGCATATAATGTATCAAATGCTAAACTAGATTTTCCAGAACCTGAAAGTCCTGTGATTACTACTAATTTATCTCTTGGTATTTCCAAATCTATGTTTTTTAAATTATGTTCTTTTGCACCTTTTATTATTATTTTATCGTTCATCTTTTCACCCCGAAATATTATACTACAAACAATTATTAAAAACAAGAGTTTGGTTGTTTTTTGTTAATTTGTTTAAAATCTTTATTTATTGTTATGTCTTAAAAAGCCAAAAAGAAACTTATTTAAAAGTTTCTTTTTGGTTATCAGAATATTTATTCTGATTGTTTTACCAAAGTTAAGGTTTCAGTTTTTTATATTCTTTATTTGCTTCTTGCCATTCGGCATAAATCTTCTCTACATTATTATTATAACAACTAATTAATACTGGTATTTCATTAATCTCAATAACAATTGCGCTTATTTTGGATTTAAAAACTTGCTGCAGATTAGAACCTTCTTCAAAGCATCCTGCCAAAAGCTCTATTATTGATTTTGCATCAATATTCAAGTTAAATAAACCTATTCCTTGAAATATTAACATATGTGAATTAGCAGCATCAAATATAGCTTCAAAGTGAGAATCTTCATTCCTGAAACAAACCTGAATATCCGGATCTTTCCTGACACTGGCAGATAAGCCAACATTAAAGTTTATACTTACTTGTGTCGGTTTCATTTTTCCTCCTTAAAACGAACCCATACTTTGGCCTCCAAAATGGATATTTACATTATAGCACCAATTTACATAATTTTCAACATTTTACTAATATATTTTAAATGAGAGAAAGCATCCAAATATGGATGCTTTCTCTTGGAATTACAAGAACTTAGTTGACTTACTTGTAACTAAGCCATATGGATTAACTCTATAGAAGTACTGTCCAAGTACTGCAACACTCTTTGCATCAACTTCTCTTAAAATGCGTTTAGCAAAGATATCTTTTACTTCTGCTTCTCCGTGATTTACTAAAACCAGGTTTAGCTTTTCAAACTTTTGTAAAAAGCTAATCATCTCATCAGCTTTTGCATGTGACGAAAATTCGTTGGTATACTCAACATCTGCCATCTTCCTATAGATGACTCCTCGGATTTTAATTTCATTACCCTTAGGTATGTCTTTAATCTCTCTTCCGAGAGTTCCTTCTGCTACATAACTAGTAAATTGAATGAGTGCATTCTTCTTAGTTATATAAGCTGGAATATAAGTTTGAGCGGGTCCATGAGATCCCATACCAGAAGTCGTTACAATGATTTTAGCTTCCTCACTTTGTAAAATTCTACTCCTAGTTGACTTATCAACAAAGGTAACATTACTAGGTAAGAAATCTCTCATTTCTTCCTTAACGTAAACTATACCATTTTTCACCATGTTGGTATAGTTGATACCTAGTTTACCATCAACATAAATGGCAACATCTGTAGAAAGACGTCCATCATCTTGCATATTTCTAAGCACATACAAGACTTCTTGCATTCTGCCATTTGCAAGTACTGGAACTACTGCTGTTCCACCTCTTTTAATGCACCTAAGCACATTATCTGCAAATGTTTCTTCCTTCTCCCAAGAATTCATATAGCCATATGTAGACTCTTGCACAATTGTAAGAGGCAAACCATATACCCATTGTGGAATAGACTTTAAGTCAAAGAAAAGATTCTTGTTGTTGTAGTCACCTGTGAAAAGTATATAGATTTTTCTTTCTCTATCATCTTTAATTTTCACAAGGACCATAGCTGCACCATACAGATGCCCATTGCCAAAAAACATTATATCAACATGGTCATTTACAGAATACCATTGATTGAAACCACAACCTCTTACAAGGCTTAGAACACCTTTTACATCACTTTCTGTATAAAGTGGCCTTTCCTTATATTTCTTGGCATTCTCTTTTAATACCCTTGCACTATCATACAGTGCTGGAGCCATAATTGTTTTTGTATCATCTGTTGTATAAATACAACCTCGATACCCCTTCTTTACCAAAAATGGTAACCTACCAATATGGTCCGCATGTGCGTGCGTGACAATAGCAAAATTGATATTATATGGCTTAAACCACAACTTTTTGTTCTGTTCGATATAATCTGTTTCTTGAAACAAACCAAAATCTACAATGAAATTAAACCTCTCTCCGTTTGTAAGTCTAACAGATACAAAATTGCAAGAACCGGTAACCTCTGGATGCACAGACATAATATCTGCATAAAACCGTTCTCCCTTACCCATATGTAACTCCTAACAAAATAGTTTTCCTACATTGCAATTAAATTGTATCACCTTTACATAACTTTATCAATAGAAAACTTTAAATTTAATATAAAAATTAAAAAAGAAGATATTTACTATCTTCTTCTAAAAAATCCCTACTATATTTCCATTCTCATCTATATCAATGCTTTCAGCTGCTGGTACCTTTGGAAGTCCAGGCATAGTCATAATTTTGCCTGCTAAAACTACAATAAATCCTGCCCCCGCTTTTAGTTCTACATCTCTTATATGAATATTATAATCATTATTACACTCTAAATTTTTAGGGTCGTCTGAAAATGAATACTGAGTTTTTGCAATACAAACAGGTAAATTTCCATAGCCTAAATCTTCTATCATTTTTATGTTTTCTTTTGCTTCTTCTGAATATTCTACATCTTTTGCCCCGTAAATCTTAGTTGCAACTTTTAGTATTTTTTCTTTAATAGAGTCATTATCATCATACATAAATTTAAAATCAGATTTTTCCTCTACCAAGCTTGTTAATTTTTCAGCAATATCAGTTGCTCCATCTCCACCTTTTGCCCAACCTTCAACAACACTTACTGGAATATTTTTTTCAGTTAATTTACTTTCTAACCAATTAATCTCTTTTTCAGTATCTTGAGTATATCTATTTATTGCAACTATTACATTTAATCCAAATTTATTTTTTAAATTATCTACATGGCGATATAAATTGTCTATTCCTTTTTCTAATCCTTCTAAATTCTCTTCTTGTATTTTATCTTTTTCTACTCCACCATGATATTTAAGAGCCTTTATTGTTGCTACTATTACTACTGCATCTGGTCTTAACTCTGCTTTTCTACATTTTATATCTAAGAATTTTTCTGCACCTAAGTCTGCACCAAAACCTGCTTCTGTTATTACATAATCAGAAAGCTTCATTGCCATTTTAGTTGCAATAACACTATTACATCCATGTGCTATATTTGCAAATGGTCCACCATGAATTATTGCTGGTGTATGTTCTAATGTCTGTACTAAATTTGGTTTAATTGCATCTTTTAAAAGAACTGCCATTGCTCCATTTGCCTTTAAATCTCTTGCAAATATTGGTTTATCCTCATTGTTATATCCTACAACTATATTTCCTAATCTTTCTTTTAAGTCTTTCAAATCTTTTGATAAACATACAATTGCCATTATTTCTGATGCAACTGTAATATCAAAGCCATCTTCTCTTGGAACTATTTTCTTTTCACCAGAAAGACCTGTTTCTGCTTTTCTTAATTGTCTATCATTTAAGTCCATACATCTTTTCCAAACAACTTTCTTGAAGCCTAATTCATTACCAAAATAAATGTGGTTATCTATCATACTAGATAACAAATTATTTGCAGCTGTCATGGCATGAATATCCCCTGTAAAATGAAGATTAATATCTTCCATTGGTGCAACTTGAACTTTACCACCACCTGTTGCTCCTCCTTTTATTCCAAAAACAGGTCCAAGTGAAGGTTCTCTTAAAGCTAAAATAGAATTTTTACCAATTTTTCTTAGTCCATCTGCAATTGCAATTGATACAGTTGTTTTACCTTCTCCTAATGGTGTTGGACTTATTGCTGTTACTAAAACTAGTTTACCATCTTTTTTATCTTTTCTTTTTTCTAAAACTTTATTTGATATCTTAGCTTTATATTTTCCATATAATTCTAAGTCATCATCTTCTAATCCTATTTTTTTAGCAATATCTGTTATATTATCTAATTTAGTATTTCTTGCAATTTCTATATCTGTCATAAAAATCACCCCTTAATTTATACAATAAATCCTGCAATTATTCCAATCAACGCTCCTACAAGTACTTGTTTTGGGCTATGTCCTAATACTTCTACAAGTTTTTCTGATACTTGAACTCCAGTAAGACCTGGTGTTTCTACTAATTTATTTAATAATGCTGCTTGTTTTCCAGCAGCTCTTCTTACACCACATGCGTCATACATTACTACAAATGCAAATGCAAGTGATAACGCAAATATAGGTGAGCCTACTCCTTCACTTCTTCCAATTAGTGTACAAAGACTTGTTACAACTGCTGAATGTGAACTTGGCATTCCTCCTGCTCCTAAAATTCTTTTAAAATTAAATTTCTTAGTTGTAACTAAATCATATATTAACTTAAATAGTTGTATTCCAAACCATAATAAAAATGGTACATATACATATTTACTCTGAATAAATGTCATAAAATTATTTTCCATTTCTAAAAACTCTCCCCTTCAATTATTCTTCTGTTTCAAAGTTTTCCTCTTTAATTTCGCCATCTTGGTTTACTAACATAGTAATTTTCTTTTCTGCATCTTGTAATATTTTATTACATTCTTTTGAAATCTTAATTCCTTCTTCAAATTTTGTTACAGAGTCATCAAGATTTAAATCTCCCTTTTCTAATTCTGAAACGATTTTTTCCAAATTTTCCATTTGTTCTTCAAAACTTTTACTCATAATATTTCTCCTATTCTAAATCATTTTTTATTCGATTACAGCATCCCTATTTCCGTCTGTAAATCTTAAACTTACTTTGTCTCCTTTTTGTAAGTCATCTTTAGATTTTATTATTTTTCCATCTTTTTCAGTTAAAGTATATCCTCTAGATAACGTTTTTAAAGGACTTAATGCATCTAATTTAGATGTTAGTTCTATATATCTATTTTTTTCTTTTTCTTGTTTTATTTTTATAGTACTATCCAATCTTTTTACTAAATTATCTATTAATAAGTAATTATCATTAACTTTTCTTAAAGGTTCTTTAAAAACTGAACTTGCCATGCATTTATCAAATCTTAATTTCATTACTTCTACTTTTTTTACTAAGGCCATTCTTAATCTGTCTTGATAACTTTCTATTTTTCTTTTAACCTCATACACATCTGATACTGCAAGCTCTGCTGCAGCTGACGGTGTTGGTGCCCTTAAATCTGCTACAAAGTCTGATATTGAAAAATCTGTTTCATGTCCTACTGCTGATATTATTGGTATATTAGAGTCATAAATAGCTCTTGCAACTATTTCTTCATTAAAAGGCCACAAGTCTTCTAAAGAGCCTCCACCACGCGCTAATATTAGCACATCTGCTAGCTTATTTTCATTCATAAACTTAATTCCATCAGCAATTTTTTCTGCTGCACCTTCTCCTTGTACTGGTACTGGAAGCAACCTTATATATACATTTGGATTTCTTCTTGTTGAAACATTTATAATATCTCTTATTACTGAACCAGTTTGTGAAGTCAAAACTCCAATTACCTTTGGCATAAGAGGTATTTTTTGTTTATGTGCTTCATCAAATAATCCTTCTTTTTCTAACTTTTCTTTTAGTTCTTTATATTTAGTATATAAATCTCCCTGTCCATCTTCTTCCATTACCTTTACATATATTTGATATACACCATCTCTTTCAAAAACAGAAACACTTCCCAAAACTATAACTTTCATACCATCTTTTGGCATGAAAGCTAATTTACTTGCATATGTTTTAAAACATACACATTTAATTAAAGAGTTTTCGTCTTTTAGCGTAAAATACATATGTCCCGTATAATGGTTTTTAAAATTTGATATTTCTCCTTTTACCAAAATTTGGCTTAAGTTTTCGTCATTTGCAAATTTATCTTTTATGTATCTGTTTAAGTCAGAAACAGAAACTGCTAAGTCTCCATATCTCATAATATTCATCCTTCTCTATTCTTTTACTATATTTGCTAAAATACCATTAACAAATTTTTTAGATGTATCTTCTCCATATTTTTTTGCAAGCTCTACTGCTTCATTTATTACTACTTTAAATGGTAACTCTTTATATTTTATTTCATATATAGCAAGTTTTAATATACTTAAATCTATTTTAGAAATACGCTCAATTTTCCAGTCTGACTTCAAGTATTTTGAAATCTCATCTAAAATTTCTTTTTCATTTTTATTAATTCCAAAAACTGCATCTTTTATATATTCTACTGCATTTTCATCTGTTATGTTATTACTTTCTAAATAAAGTTCCACTTGCTCTTCAAGATTATTTTCATTTTGTATTTCTAAGCTATATATTAATTTAAAAGCCTCTTCTCTTATTCTAGAACGATTCATTGTTTTTATTCCTTCCTGATTTCTACATCTTATCTATAAAATTCTTTAATTTTGCTTTTACATCTTCTTTATTTTGTTGTACATAATTTCCAATAATAGCTCCAAGTACTATTACAACTAATGCTATTATTAAATCTTGTAATCTTGTTATTAATATTAAAACAGCAATAACTATTCCAATAATTGCACCTTTGTAATGCTCCCAAAAGTCTTTAAATCCATTCATATTATCATTCCTTTCATGTTTTTAAGCTTCTTGTTGCTCTTTTGCTGCTACTTTTTTAACAGTAATATTTACTTCTTTTACTTCTAAATCTGTTGCCTTCTTTACTTTTTCTTTTATTTTATTTTGAAGATTTACTGATAAATCTTTGATAATTGCGTCTGAACTTACAATTAAATTCACATATACTTTTACATTATTTTCTTTATCTAATTCAACTCTTGTTGTAACATCCTCTGTACTTTGGAAATTTAGTGCTACTGAATTTACCAAATTTTCAATTGTTTCTTTAGAAATTAGAAGTTTTCCACTATCATTTTCTAATAAAACTCCTTGTCTTTCTTTTATTTGTTCCTTTGATGTTGAATCAAAGAACACACATTTTATTGAAAGTAAGATAAATACAATACTTATTCCAAGTAATACTTTGCTTGATGTTTCTCCTTCTATTATTCTATAAACAATATTTCCTGCTAAATCCATATCTAGCCATCCAAATATTAATAAACACATTATTATTGATAATATTAACATGATATCTGCATATATAATTAATGTAATTTTTTCTAAAGTTTTCATTTCTTTTATTCTCCTTCTCTTTCTTTTTTTATTTCAAATTTACTTTTTACATCTATTACTCTTCTTCATCTGATTTTTCACTTGTTGCTGTATCTGTATCAACACCTTGAACATGTACATTTACTTCTTCTACTTTTAAACCTGTCATACTTTCTACTGCTTTTTTTACTCTATTTTGTATTTCAAATGCTACATCTGGTATTCTAGAACCATATTCTACTATAATATTTACATCTATTTTTGCTTTATCTTCATTTATATCTGCTTTTATTCCTTTTGCTAAGTTTTTCTTTCCACTAAATACTTCAGATATTCCTCCTGCAAATCCTCCTGCCATACCAGCTACGCCTGGTACTTCTGATACTGCAACTCCAGCAATAACTGCTACTACATCATCTGATATTTTTATTCCATCATTTTCTGTTTTTATTTCATCATCTAGTTCTACTATTTCTTCCTTTTCTTGGTTTTCATTTTTTTCCTTATTTTCTTCACTCATATTAATTCCTCCCTTAAAAAAAGATATACTTATATTTCCACATAAGTATATCAATTTTCTCAAATTTTTACAACCATTTTAAGATATTTTAATAAAATTTTAATTTATTCTAAAAAATTTTAGCCCCAGAAAATTAATAATGTAAACATTGTTGCTACAATTATTTCTGGTCTTGTCCATTCTTCTGGTATAATTTTAAGTTCTCCGCCTTCTTTTTCATTTACTATTGCAATTGAATAAGACTCTATATCTTCTGCCTCAAAATAGATACTAAAATCTTGTCTATTATTTGCCTCTGTTGTATTTATATCTACATATCTTTTTCCTACCATATTGTCTCTTGAAGAATATAAATCTATTTCTACATATTTTCCTGTTAAATTACTTTCGCTATCAACAATTGTTCCCTTTATTTTTCCATTTACTAATGTTGCTTGTGCCTCAGATATTTCAACTTGAGATGTATTATCTTTTCTTTCAATATCTTGATATGATGAGTTTAATCCCACATCAATTATAAATTCTGAAAACACAAAAAATCCCACAATTATTAATGCATATATTAAAAATGTTTTTAATCTTGCCATTTTTCTTTCCACCTTTTCCCTTAATATATACATTATACCAGATAATAAACGTAAAATCAAATAAAGACACTAAAAATCATAACCACCCGTATACTGGTAGTTATGATTCTACTTATATTTCTATTATTTTATTTAAATACACAGAATAAATATATGTATTTTTTACTTGTTTATTATAAGCTTGTTCTAGAGCTTGTTTATATAAATCTAATTGTTTTCTGTATTTGTTAACAAGTTCTTGTTCATTTCCCGCTTCCACATAATCAGTTTTATAATCAACAAGATTTAAGTTATCATCTTTATCAATGTAATACAAGTCAATAATACCTTGAACAAGTATATTTTCATTAGTCTCTTCTTTATAAATATCTTTTGCAGGAACATTTATATAAAAAGGCTTTTCTCTTTCTACTTCTTTTGCAGATTTTAATTCTTCCCATATTTTAGATTTAGTAAACTCTAATATTTTTTTAGGATTAATTGCTTCTTTTTCTTTAGAAGTAATAATTTTCTTTGCTTCTAACTCTTCTAATAACTCTTTTACTTTTTCTAAATCGTAATTTACTTTTTCATCTAGCCTTTGCATACAAAGATGTACTAAGGTACCTTTCTTACTTGCTGTAATCTTTTCTTCTTCTCCTGTTTTTAAGAATTTAGGTTTTGGCAAAGTTATTTCTTTTTCTATTAATACTTTATCACCACTTTCTAACTGTTTTAAAGTTGTAACAGCAGTTTTAGTAGGTATTACTGTATCTAACATATTTGGATATTTATAATTTAATACATTACTTATTTTGTTTAGTTCTTCCTTATTTGTATCTTTACTTTTATCTTCCAATTCTTTTATAACATCTATTTCTCCATTATCGACTTTCTTTAATGTTTTTATAAGTGTTTTTTTCTTATAAGTATTTAAATCTACTTTATCACTACATAAGTTTTTCTCATATTGGTAAACAAGTAAAATCCAATCTAAATATTTTTTACATTTCTTAATTAAAATAGGATTAATCTTTCCATTTTCTTTTGGATATCTCTCAATACTTCCATCTATTTTCTCTAAATCCTTTTTAAAATCTCTAGTTACTCCTGTTATAAATAACTTCTCTTTCGTTCTTGTTAATGCAACATATAATATTCTCATTTCTTCTGATAAAGTTTCTAATAAAATCTTATTTTTTATTGCTAGCTTACTTAACGTATCATATTTTACTTGTTTATCATAATCTATGTATTTAGCACCTATTCCCATATCTTGGTGAAGTAATACATCTTCTTTTAAATCATTTAAGTTAAATTGTTTTCCTGTGCTTGATAAAAATACAACTGGGAATTCTAGTCCTTTACTTTTATGAATACTCATTATCCTTACAACATCATCATTTTCACCAATAAGTTTAGCAGAACCCATATCTCCACTAGATGTTTTTAGTTTATCTATAAAGTTTATAAAATTATATAGTCCTTTAAAGTTAGCTCCTTCATAATCTTTTGCTTTTTGGAATAACATTTTTAAATTTGCTTGTCTTAAATCTCCATTTGGCATAAGACCAACGTAATTATAATATCCAGTATCACTATATATTTTCCAAATAAGTTCATCTAATGATAAATATTCTTGTTCTTTTCTCCACTTATCTAAATTATCAAAAAAGTTTTGTATTTTTTCTTTTAAGCTTTCCTCTACATCTATAATCGCTTTTTGCATACAAGTATAAAAATTATCATAAGCATCTGTTAGGCGTATTTTAACTAATTCATTGTCTGTAAATTTTCCTATATAAGATCTTAGTACCGCAACTAATGGAATATCTTGCATTGGATTATCTATTATTTTAAGTAGTGACATTATTGTTTGTATTTCAATTGAGTCCAAATATTCTTGTGAGCTATCAGAAAATACTGGTATTTCTAAATTTAAAAGTTCTTGTTCATATACAGGTGCAGGAGTAGATGTAGACCTAAGTAAAATTACTATATCTTTATATTTAATATCTCTATATATTTTCTTATCTTTATTATTTTTATCTTTATCACATACTTGGAATTTACTATCTACTAATTCCTTTATCTTATTTGCAACAAATCTTGCTTCTAATTCTACATTTTCTATTCTATCTTCTTCCTCTATTTTTTCTCCATCATCTTCTAATTCTAATACTTTTGTTTCTTCTTCCTCTTCTGATAAATCAATTACATCAATCTCTGTATTTAAGTTTTGCTTTGGATCTGGATAATCTGCTCCTAAATTCAAATATTCACCTTCGTTATATTCTATATTTCCTAAACTATCACTCATAATATCTTGGAATATTAAATTTGTAAAATACAAGATATTTTCTCTACTTCTAAAGTTCTTAAATAATTGTATTTTTAAATCATCATCATTTGTTTTAGTATCTTTATTTTTATAACTTTTATATTTACTAATAAATAATTCTGGCATTGCTTGACGGAATTTATAAATACTTTGTTTTACATCTCCTACCATAAAAATGTTATTTCCTTTAGATACTGAATTTAATATATATTCTTGTACTAAGTTGCTGTCTTGATATTCATCAATTGCAATTTCTTCATATTTTTCTTGGTACTTTTTTGCAATATCGGATGGAATAGGTTTTCCATCTTCTTTTATTAATATTTTTAATGCAAAGTGTTCTACATCTTGGAAATCTACAATATTTTTTTCTCTCTTTCTTTTTGAAAATTCTTCTCCAAATTCTAATATTATATTTTTTAGTTTTACTAATATAGAATACATATCAAAAATATCTTGGTTTGCTGTTTTAGAATCACAAACTAAAATATTATCTAATATTTTCAGATTATCTTTTACTGCATCTCTTATTGCTTTTGCTTCATCTTTTTCAATAGTATTTATTCTTTTTCCTCTCCATGGTATAAATTCTATTGCAGAATTTATTTCATAAGCTTTATCCCAATTATTTAAATTTTTCTTTAATGCCTCTAACATATCTATATCATGCATTATTATTTTTAAATAACCTTCTAAATCAGGATTAGAATAAAGAAGTTTTTCTGCAGTTTTTAGTGAAGAAATATCATCTATTAATTCATCCTCTATTTCTTTTAATAGAACACTACCCCAAGGTGTTTTGCTAAAGTCTTTATCTAAATCTTCTTCTATATTAAACATTTCTACTTTTTTAGAAAGCCATTTTTCAGGAAAAGGGTTACTTTGTATATAATTATATATTTTTAATATTAAATCTTTTAATGGAGTATCATCTCTGTAACTTGTATATGTATGGATTAATTTTGAAAAATCTTCATCTTCTTCATCATATTTTTTCTCAAAAATATCCTCTATTACTTCCTGTTTTAATAATTCTATTTCTGTTGTATCTGCTATCCTAAAATTAGGTGCTAAGTTCTCTAATTCATAAAAATTATTACGCACAACTTCCAAACAAAAAGAGTCTATTGTACATATACTTGCTTTATTTAATAATGTTATTTGTCTAAGTAACTTTTCATCATTTGGATTTTCATCTAATTTTTTATATATTGCATCTAATACTCTTTCTCTCATTTCTGCTGCTGCTGCATTTGTAAAAGTTACTACCAATAATCTATCTATATCTATTCCGTCTTCTACAACTTTTTTTATTATTCTTTCTACTAAAACAGCTGTTTTTCCACTTCCGGCAGCTGCAGCAACTAGAATATTAGAGCCCTTTTCATTTATTGCCTGACTTTGTTCTTTAGTCCATTCCATATATTTTCTCCTTTTTTATTTCAGTTTGTAATTTCTTTTTGATATTCTATCATTTGTAAACTGTTTTTTCAAGAAAAAAAGAATATAACAAAAGTCATATTCTTATTTATCTTAATTATATTTTTTAAAATAATGATGTTAAAGTTGCTACAGATGTTATTATATTTATAATTACCCCAACTATATCAAATGCACCTACACATAAACCTACAATTCCCATCCATTTATATTTCTGTTTTTCTTTATCAAATTTAACTATTCCTACTATACCTAACACAACAGCTGCTATTCCTAGTGGAAGACCAAGTATAAATAATCCTACTAATGATAAAATAAAACTAAGTAAGCCACATACATTTAAGTTTTTTTCTTCGTTTGAACTTGTATTAACATTTTCATTTTGTTCAACTTCTTTTACTTCATTTTCGTCCATAAAAAATACCTCCTTTTATATTATATATTTATATAATAAAGTATTTTTCTATTCCTGTCAATTTTTATCCAAAAATTTCTTATAAAATTTTGTTTTAATTTTTATTGCTTTTTTATATGTTTATCTATATAATTAATTTAATATAATATTTTTAGAAAGGAGATTTGTATGGAAAACGAAATAACTACTCAAAACAAATTATTTGGAAAAACTTTCTTTTGGATGTTTTTAGGGCTTCTTGGCTCTGCAATTGTTGCATACTACACATATTCTTCTGGATTATTATTTGATATTATTTTAAAAGGATATTGGGAGATTTTATTAATTGTAGAACTTGTTGCAGTATTACTTTTTAGCTTATTATTTAGAAAACTTCCAGCAACTGTTGTAGGTATTCTTTACTTTGTATATGCTATGCTAAATGGTATAACCTTAGCTACAGTTTTTGCAATATTTGAGCTTTCTTCTATTATATATTTATTTGTAATTTCAGCTGTCATTTTTGCGATACTTAGTATTATTGGATATAAAACAAATAAAGATTTAAGCTCTTGGTCACCTTATATAACAGTATTTTTAATTGCTGGTTTAGTCTTAAGTGTTATTAATTTATTTATATTAAAAAGTTCTATGCTTGACTTAATAATAGACTGGTTTGTACTTGCTCTATTTTGTGGAATTACTATTTATGATATTAATAAGATTAAAATATTACAAACTGTCCCAGATATTAATCAAGAAAAAATATATGTATACTGTGCTATGCAATTATATTTAGATTTTATAAATATTTTCTTACG
This sequence comes from uncultured Clostridia bacterium, assembly GCA_944387555.1. Classification (GTDB taxonomy): domain Bacteria; phylum Bacillota; class Clostridia; order TANB77; family CAG-508; genus CAG-269. Next base: position 19,009 of record CALXFH010000004.1, read on the forward strand.
TATTCTTTCTATTTTTGGAAAAAGAAGAGATTAAACAAAAAAGGAACTATAATTAAAAGCAATTATAGTTTCTTTTTTATATTTTCTCTAATCTAAATTTTCTTTTATCGCTACCATTAGTTCATTTGATTGTACTACTTTACTTACTCCTTGATACATATATTTTGCTCCTGTAAAATATACTTGATACCCTAAATTTTCAAGTCTTGTTCTACATAACCTTAAAAATTCTTGTGTTTCTTCTTCTGATAAATCAAATTTTATTCTTACCTCATAAAATGTTACTATTACTATATTTTCATTTTCATTTATTTTATTATCCAAATATTCTGTTATTTCTTGCATTGTCATTTTATTTCTCTCTCCTTTACTTGGTATATTTTACCACATTTTTTTAGAAAAATAAAGACTAAGAAACACTTTTTTTAATTTTTTATCTATTATCATTATCTTCTTTCTATTTTTGTTCTATTACCATAAGTATTGGCAGTACCTCTAGTAATACCACTACTATCTTTAAATTGTGTATATTCATGCTCTCCTACTTTATAAGTTGTGGCACTTCCTTTATAATTGCCAAACTCATCTGAAAAACTTCTTGTTTTTACGCTTACATCTGGTATAATTGATTTCTTTTCACTTTTATAATCACTATAATTTGAAAGAGTTGCTTTTTTTGTATCTATATTTCCTTGTGTGGCTGGACGACTTGAAGGCATTATACACATAATTATAAACTCTGGAACTACAAGACAAATTACAGCTATAATTGTAACTATAACTAATTCTAACATATCATCTGCCATATTCCATCCCATTGCAATAAAACCAACTATAACTGTTACAAAATAAAGTAATGTAGCAGTATTTACAAAAGTAATATCCATATGTTTTCTTGTAAAAAAATATATTATCCATAAAGCCACTTCAAGAACTGCAAAATATTTTATTCCAATCCATATAGTATTTAAGAAAACAAGAGTTGCTTCTGTTTTGTCTCCCAATAATTCTCTTAAAAGTAAAACTCCAGCCATAACACTTAATGCTAACATTAATACTAAACTTATTATTCCTATTATATCTCTTTTTTCTTTTTTTGCATTTTCACTTTCCATTGTTATACCAACTTTCATTTTTATTTTAGATTATATATTTGATTAGTTTCTTCTTGCTCAATTTGGTTATTACCAATTATTTTAAATTCTTTATTATCATTATCAAAATTAATTGTATCATATTCTAATTTGTAACTACTGTCTATATCATAACCAGTTCCTGGACTATCATGTACATATCTTGATGAATTATCAGCATTAATTGTAAAAGTATCTTCTCCACATACATATGAGCCATATGCTATTGTGTATTGTGCATTAGATATTCCATCTGCTGTTTGTTTTAATGTATTATCATTTATTTTTTGTATTTCCTCACCAAGTTCTTTTTGTTTTTCTTCAGTAAGTATTATTGTATTTTTATAATTTTCATATGCTGATTTTAAATCTTCTGTTATAGTTTCACTTTCGATTTCTTTCATTGCAATTTTTGTTTCTGTATCTATATATGTATATTCTAATGTTTCATCATCTACTTCTATTGTTTCAGGTTTACTTTTTTGACTTACTATATCAGGTAAAGATATATAGTCTCCATCCTTCTCAACAAAATAATTTAATTCTTTATCTTCTACGCTGTAGAAAACTCTTATATTTGCATCACTATAATATTTACTCTCATTTACCATATCGCCATCTAATGATAGAAAAGCTAACCTGTTTTCTATTTTATAAGCAAGTATAGGTATAGCTTCTTCATCATTTTCTATATTAATAAATGCTACATCCATATTTGTTATATCTTGTTTTTCAAATATATTTTCTTTTATATATTTTTCATAATCTTCTAAAAAGCTATCATTTTCTTGTTCTTCTGTTGCTACTTCATTAGTTGTTTCTGCTTGATTATTGTCAACATCCCCTTCTTCTAAATTTTTATTATACAATATTATTCCACCTGCTACTGCTAAAACAATTATTACTAATGCTATTGTAAATGTAACAGTTATAATTACTTTTTTCTTCATTCCTCATCTTCCCTTCTATTTATTGTTTTCCATATACTTCTGTTGTTCTTCTGTTCTTTCTCTTACTGCATCTAATGAACTTCCATCTAATATATCTTGTGATTTTTGATATTGGTCCACACCTGCTTTCATTGCTTCTCCACAACCTGTTAAGGTTATTAAAGAAATTCCTAAAACTATTATTAATAATATTGTTAATACTACTTTTTTCATAACAATCCCCCTTTTTATTGTTGTTCTTCTGATATTTTTCCTATAATTGGTTTTCCTTCATAATTTATAAATCCCCACTTATCATCTTTGCATACAGCTGCTAATCCTTCTTTAAAATCAGAAAAGCCATAAGCTATAGTTCCTTTTGCATCATAAATTGGATTGATTACAACTTCTCCTTTTTCGTTTATATATCCACATTTTTGTTCATCCTCATCAACTGTTAAATCCGGAACAAATGCTGCTAAGCCTTCTGAGAATGAAGATATATAACCATATTGATAATCTACAACCAAATTTCCTTTAGTATCTATTACTCCACATTTCTCTCCATTACTAACAATAGCATATCCATTTTTAAAAGGCATTGCATTTTTAAATTGATAATCTATTACTAAATTACCCTTAGTATCTATAAATCCAATATTTTTTCCATCTTCTGATACTGCTGCTAAACCTTCTGAAAAGTCTGATGCTTTTTTGTATTTTTGCTCTATAACAACATCTAAGTTTTCATCTACATATCCATACTTTGTATCTGAAATCCTACTACTAGTATCATTATATTTAGCCGTGCTTTTTGTCGCTAAACCTTCACTAAAATATCCTAGTCCTAGATTATCTAGTGACATTTCTACAATTTCATTTCCTTGTGTATCAATATAACCTGTTTTAGAAGTAAAATCTCTTGCAGTTTCACTTTCTACTTCTGCAATACCATTTTTAAATGCTTCTATTCTATAATATTTTCCAAATGGTACAACTTCATTTCCTTCTTTGTCTATAACTCCCCATTCATCATCTTGATATACTCTTGCAACTCCATTTTGAAATCCTTCTGGTCCAGTATTGTCGTATTGACATTTTATAACTTCATTTCCTTCTTTATCAACAAAACCTGCTTTATCGTCTTTAAGCACCATTCCTAACCCATCTGAAAACGGCATAGCTGCATCATATTTATATTCTATTACAGTATTTCCTTGGTTATCTATGTATCCCCATTTATCATCTTTACAAACAGGTGCTAACCCTTCTGAGAAATTCATCGCTGTATCTAATTCCAAATTTAAATCTCCTACTTTTGTTACATTAACTTTTTTATCTTCTTCATTTCCACATCCAGTTAAGCAAATTAATGACATTACTAAAATAAAAACTATTCCTAATACTAAAACTTTCTTCTTCATTTTTTACCCCCTATTATCTTGTTTCTTCTGCTACATTATTATCAGCTTCTTGAATTAAATATACAAATTCTAATGATTCATCTTCTTTATCTGTTTTTTCTACCCCTAAAGTTTCTTTATCTATTAAATATGCTTGCTCTCCTTCAGTAGAAATATCTTGTCCCCAACTCATTACAGCTTGCACTTTACCATTTCCTAAATCAATGAAATTCATAAAACTATTTTCTTGCTCTTTCATTATTGTTTTTGTATTTCCATTTTCCATAACTTTTAATACATAATTTGGATATGGTTCTTCGCTTACCGCTGCACAATAATATAATTTACCATCTATATATGCACCAGACATGTAAAGGTCATCTATTTTTATTTTTTCTCCAGTATCTACTTTATATATATAATAGTTACTTCTTCTATCATTCCCCTTACCTTCTTCTTTAGCATATAATATAGCTTCGCTTGTACTTCCAGGGCAAAGGCTTACATTATAATAATATGTTCCATTTCCATAAGGTGCTCTTGACTCACTATCAGCACTATCTATTGTTTTTATTTCTCCAGTTTTTATATCATATTCTTTTAAATAATTTTGTGGCGACCTTTCTGTGTAATATATTTTTCCATTTTTCTTATTTACATACATTCCAAATATTTCTTCTGCATCCACTACATTTTCAGTTTCTCCTGTTTCTAAATCATAAGAAACTAAATTTTCTTGGTCTGCATCAAAATATATTTTTCCATCATATACTCCCATATTTTTATAATGATTAGGATTTTCTAAATTATAAGAAAAGATTTTGTTCAATTCATAATTTCCATTTCCTTTAGTTAAATCAATTTCATAGAAATCTTTTTCTTTTTGTAAATATATTTTTCCACCAGAATAATCTAATGTTTCATATTCTGTTGTTCCGAAATTTGTTATATCAAATATTGTTCCATCTTCTTTTAATGCAACAATTTTATATTTACCATCTTCTATTTGCTGTGCAAATCCACATACATCTTCTAATTCATCATTTAATTTTACTGTTTCTCCTTCTTGTGAAGTATTTTCTTCATTTTGAGGTTCTTGTGAAGTTTGGCTATTATTACTTCCACAACCTGTTAAAGCAAATACCATAACAAATAATAATAATATAATTCCTATTCTTAAAATGATATTTTTCAATCTTTTTTCCCCTTTCATCTAATTTGCATACATATCTGATAAGTCTCTAAACATTGTATCAAAGTAAGTATTATTTCTATCTCCATCTACATTTACTGCATATCTCGCTAAATTTCCATTTGAATAAACTTTATAAATTATTTCTACATATTTCCCTGTAGATTTTTCTACTCCAGATATCATTACAAAATCCTGTCCATCTTCTGTGTATTCTGTCCATTTTACTCCACTCATTACTGCTTTAGTTGCTTGATCCCAACTGTATCCAGTTTCATCTCCCCAAAATACAAATTCTGATTGTTTTAATTCTTTTATAAGTGGTGTATCTCCACATCCTGTAAGCAAAACTAACATTATTACTCCTAATACTACTAAACTTACTACTTTTAATACTTTCTTTTCCATATTTGTTCCCCTTTCTTTTACTTATATTTTCATTTATATTTAAACATTAAAAACTTTATTTATTTTTATATTCTTCTACTGCTGTTTCAAATATATTTGTTTTTTGCTCATCTGTATAATCTTCCATTAATGTATATGTTTTTAAAACCTCTGGCTCTATATTGCTATTATCAAAATATTCATTCAAAAGTTTGTTATATTCCTGTTCTGTCATTGTTTGATCATTTGCTCCTGCCTTATCTTCTAACCAAATACTATGTTTACCTTTAACTGTTGCTATTGTTTTTCCTTGTAAATTTTCTATTATTTTAAAATAATTATAATCAGGTTCTACACTATCCTTATCATAATGAACCACTAATTTTTCATCAGGTATTTTTACAAATTTTTCTCCTTGTCTTATTGCTATTGTTGTTTTTTCTACTACTTTTCCATTTTCTATTGTATATACATGTGTATACATGTCTCCTGCATTAACAAAATCTTCTGCATCGTAATATAGTAATTCTGGAACATCATCAAAATTTAAATCTATTAATGCTATAAATGGTCCTATTAATGGGTCATCTTCAATTGCTCCTTCATCTTCTTTTAAATCATTTTTAACAAAATCTAAATAAAGTTGTTCCCAATCGGTACTATCTCCATATTCTTGTGAAAGCTTATATGTTTCTCCTTGATATAATGTTTTATCAAATGTCATTCCAAAACCAATATTATCTTTTAATGAACCATCTTCTAATATTTCAAATTCTAATTCATCATTTATATCTTTTGTTGTCATATCAGCTGTATTTTGGTCAAAATATTCTACTTCATTATATGTTCCTATTAATTTATTATCTTTTATTTCAAATGTTCCCTTTTGTGTAATTTGTGCAAAACCATCTACTAATGTTATGTTATTATCGTTAATTTCTAAATATATATCTTCATCTGGTAATTCTTCATCTTGATTTTCTACTACCATATCATATTTCCCATTTTTTATAGGACTTTCTTCTACTACTTCATTTTCTACAGTGTTATTTTGTGTATTTTCTTCAACTACTTGTTCTTCAGTTTTTTGTCCACATCCTGTAAGCACTAGTAATGTAGCAAATAAAACCAAAGTTAAAACCAAATTAAATAACTTTTCTTTTTTAATCATTTCTACATTCCCCTTTACATTTTTTTAATATTTCTTGTTAATCTCCTAATACTGAACTTCCAGATACTAGTGTTGTTTTTCCAGTATCGAAATTATATACATAGCCATCTCTTATATCTAAATATGTAAATTCTTTTTTATCTGTGTTATATACAGAATGTGTTCTTTTATCATAAAAACTAATATCTCCTGTTGTATCATTAAAAATATATCCAGAGCCTGAATCCACATATGTTTCATTTCCATTTTCATCTATAAAACAACCTATTCTATCATCTATGAAACCTGATGCACCACTAGTTGCTGCAACTGCTTTTAACATTTCTCTATTTTTTTCTCTTCTTATTTCTTCTTGTATTTTTGCTTCTTGTTTTGCTCTATACATTTCAGTTGTTGTTGTTTCTGGTAAATATGCATCTACGCTCGTATTAGTGTCATACACAGCTGCTGCACCTTGATTTTTATTTAATTTACTAATAAAAGCTCTTGCATCTTCAATTCCTAATTCTAATGCTTTTTCTAAGTTTCTCCTTGCGGTTATTGTATTTTTTGTAACAATCTTTCCTTCCATATATGCTATTCCAAGTAAAAAATATGCATTTGGACTTCCTAGTTTCGCTGCTCTTTCATAACAATCAATTGCTTTTTTCGGATTTCTTATATTATCGCTTCCATTTTCTAAAATATATCCTTCCATTGTCAAACACTCTGCTATATCACACTCGCCACCTTTTGAATACCATTCTAAAGCTTTTTTCTCATCATTTAAAACATTGTTATCTGGTAAATACAAATTTCCTATACAGATAGCTACAATTCTTTTTCCATGTTCAAAAGCTTTTTCATACCAAGAAATGGCTTTTTGGTAATTTTTTTCTACATATTGTCCATTTAAATACATTTGAGCAATAGCATCTTCTGAGTCTGCATAGCCTACTTTTGTTCCCATCTCAAAATATTCAAAAGCTTTTCCGAAGTCTTGTTTTACATCTTTTCCATAATAATATATAGCTCCTATACTTTGATATGCAATTCCACTTTTATATAGTTTAATTGCTTTTTCAAAACATTCAATTGCTTTTTCTATATTTTTACTAATGCCTAATATTCCTAATTGATAAATTGCTCCTAAATCAATTAATGCCATTTCTTTTTTCTCTTCTGCAAGCTTTTTACATTTATTAAATGCTTCACTGTAATATTCTTCTTTTCTTAGCGCTAGTATAACTCTAATTAAATTATGACAAGAAATTTCATTTTCATTTGAGAATTCTAATAATTCTTCTATCCCTTCTTTGGTTTTTCCTTCATATTTTACTTTATTTATTGCTAAAGCTATTTTTGCATTTAAATCACCTTTTTTTGCTTTTTCTTTTATAGCTTTAATCATTTCATTTTCTTCCATATCAAACTCCTATAATACTGGTTGATCATTTACAAATTTGCCAGCATAACATTTTCCATTTTCTAATCTTAAAACACCATCTACTCTAAATCCATTTTCCCAGTCTCCAACATATGCTCCATCTTTATATAATTGAAAACCTAATCCATGTTTTACTCCTGCTTGTTGTTCACCAGCATAGCATGCTCCATCCGTATATATTACAACTCCCGTTCCTGTCATTCTATGTAAATCATCAAACTCACCTAAATATCTTAAGCCATTTTGCCAAATGTATATGCCTCTTTTTAAAGCTCCATTTTGAACATATCCTTCAAAATAGTCTCCATTCTCATAGAAAATTCGTCCATTTCCACAATGTGCATCTCCGCCTGTGCCATCTTTAAATATAATATCTCCAATATTTCCTTTTGCTGGCACAAAGTTTTTAACAAAATTTATATATTTCCATGAAGCTTTTTCATATAATTTTATTGTTTCAGACACATCTTTAACTATATCTCCTGTATATTTATAATTTGCTGCTCCTGTTATAATATTTCCTACACCTTCAGTTGCCATATGTGCTCCATACCAGCCTCCGCCACTTACTGCTCCAAGAAGTCCAAAACTAGCTTTTACTATTCCTTTAGCTATTCCACCTTTTCCCATCTTTTTACCACCTTGTGGGCTTGAATATTTGCTATATTGAACTTCTGTTTCTTTTATATTATCAAGTGGTTTTTCAAAATTAACAAAATCTAATTCTTTTACCACTCCATGTTCTTGTCTATATATCTCATCTTCTTGATCCATAATAAATATATCCCCTTTTTAATTATCTTTCTTTTCTATTTTTATATTTACTGTTAATTCTTCTTTAGTATTTGTAGTTGTTTGCTTTGTTGGTAAAAGCAATACTATTTTTCCTTCTTCTTCACTTATTGTAAGTTCATTTGCTATTGTATCTATTGGATTTTTATCTGTTCTTTGGTTATTTAATAATTTTACTTTATTTCCTTCTATTTCATAATTTCCTGCTTGATTATACTCAAATGACATTCCCATACTATAAGTTCCATCTTCATTAAATATAACACTATTATTATCATTTAATTGTGAACCTAATACAAATGAAATTCCAAATTCTAAACTATCTGTAGTTGTTGCTCTCCATTCTCCTACTAAATCTTCTTTTTTTATTGCTCCTTCTTCATTTCCTTCTGTTTTATTTTCCGTATGCGTATCTGATCCTTCTACAATATAAGACATATTTCTATACGTTACATTTGTTTTATTTCTTTCAAATGTATCTTTATTTATTAAATAAGTATCTACATATGAATCATAAGCATCATAATTATTCCCATCTATTTCTGCTTGTATATCTCCATTTGCTAAAACATATATTTCGTCTATATTGCTATCTGGAGTAGGTTCAATTATTTCTTTTGTCTCACCATTTTCATATACTTTTAAAGAGCTTTCAGTAGAAGATGGTCCTAAATCCTTATGTGTTGCATAATATAATTTTCCATTATCATAAAAGCTTATACTTCCTTCTCCATATTCATCCATGTCTTCATCTATTTTTGTTTCTTCCCCAGTTGTAACATTATATTCATATCCTGTTGTTTTACTTGTTATTTCATATCCACTTGCTTCATCTACGCCATAATTTCCTTGTACTCTTTCATAATATATAAAACCATTATCTGTCACAGGTCCCATATAAAATCTTTTTCCTGCTTCTGTATTATTATCTGTGCCTTTTTTATATTCTGCTTTTTTTAATTCTGTTTTTTCACCAGTTGCTATATTATATGTTCCTAAAACTCCTCCCCAATCTTGTCTAAAAATTTTAACTGGTGATTTTGTATAATAAATATATCCTCTTTTTTTATCAACTACAAATCTTCCATCTATATCTCCATTATATTCAATCTCTTTTGTTTGTTTTGTTTCTAAATCATATCCTTCTATTAATTGATTTCCTCTATTATAATAAAGTATTCCATCATATACATACATGATTTTTGGTGTCCAGTCTGGCTCTGATGATACTTTATATATACTTTCTAGTTGATAGTTTCCATCACCTTTAGTTAAATCTATAGAAAAGAACTCTGTTCCTTTTTGTAAATATAATTTTCCAAAGCTATAATCTAAGGCTTCATATTCTACTTGCTTTCCCTCTTCTAAGTTATGCTCTACTAAAGTTACTTCACTTCCGTCTTTTTTTAAGGCTACTGTACTTGCTTTTCCTTCTTCTGTTCTATTTGCAAAAGCATATACTCCTTCTAATTCTGGATTCAACTCTACACTTAACACATTTTCCTCTTTATTTTGTTCTTCTACAGTTGTGTTATTTTCATTATTATTTCCACATCCTACTAAAGTAAATACCATAATTGTAAACATTATGACTAAAAATATTATTTTCGCTTTTTTCACCATTTAAATTTTCCTCCCCTTATTTTAAAAAATAAAAAAACTTAAAATTATGATTTTACTCATATTTTAAGTTCTATTTTTAGGCATAATAAGACTGTTGTTATTTCTAACAACAAAATTAAAAACATAAGCACATGTAATTGCAGTGTCTTTAATATTTTTCATATTTATACCAACTTTCCCCTTTATTTCCATTACTATTATAACAAATAAATTTTATTTTGTGAACATTTTATGATAAATTTGTCATTTTTTATCGTTTTTACTAATCATTTTCTATTACAACTTTTGATACCATTTCATTTTCATACTCTAAAGTAACATTATATGTCATACCACTAGCAATTTGTGAACTTAAATTACTAATATCTGTTGCTGAAGAATATTCTTTTCCATTGTATTCTACTGTAACTGTATTTTCTGTATCAGATGCATTACTACTATTTATTGCTGTTAGCAATGTTCTTACTTTAACTCCTGATTGTTCTCCTTCATATTGCTCAAATTTTGCATTAAAAGTATCTGTTTGTGCTTTCTCTAAAGCACTTAATGTATTATTTGCGTTTGTATTTGCACTTGTATTATCTGTATTTTCTACATCTTCTACATAGTCAAAATTAAGGCTTGCCTCTTCATCAGAAATATCTCCAGTTTGAGTAAATAACATATATTTATCCACTGGAATACTATCATCTGATGCAATTACTATTGAATCAAATTCTATTACCCATGCAGCATTTTTTCCTTCAGGATCTTCTATTTCTTCATTTTTAACTTCATAAGTTCCTGTTCCACTATTATTCTTATCATCTTTATATTCAAATGTTTTATCTGAATTTAATATAATTGTTGCTCCTTTTGCTAAATCTTTTCCTTCATATGTTCCATATTTTAAAATGTTGTTTCCTACTTCAATTCCATCTTCTGCACTTGAAGTTTCTGTATTATTTTCAGTATTTGATGTATTTTCTGTAGTTTCCACGTTTTGATTTTCTTGTTTTTTACTTCCACATCCTGTTAATAAAAATAATCCACTAATTAATAATATTATAACTAGTAAACTTAATATTTTATTTTTCACTTTAAAATCCCCCTTATATTTTTGTTTTATTTTCTTTGCTAATTATACCAAACATATTTTATTTTTTGAACATTTTATAATAATTTTTTATTCAATTTTTTTATGTTTTTCCTCTTCTATTATTGATTTTATAAGCATTATAAATAATAATATAATTCCTATAGTAACACTTATATCAGCAATATTAAAATTTGGAAAATCAAACAGATTTACATCTATAAAATCTATTACATAGCCTCTAAATATTCTATCTATTAAATTACCTATTCCTCCTACTAATATTAATACTAATGATATTAATATTTTAAAATTAACATCTTCTTTTCTTTCTTTTATAAATTTTATTATAATTCCAAGTATTATAATATTTACTAATATTATAAAAAGTAAATTGTTTGAACCAATATTAAATGCAGCTCCTGTATTTTCTGTATATGTAAAACTTAAAAAACTTGGAATTATTGTAATATTTTTTTCTATAATTATAAATTTTGATATTTGGTCTAATAAAATTATAATAATTCCTATAATTATTAATATTATTATTTTTTTATTTTTAATTTCTTTTTTTACACTTTCTTTAATTTTCTTTTCCATTTTGTTTTCCTTTTTTACTCACTTTTTGCACTTTTATTTTTTTATAAACTAAAATTATAATACATATAACGCATAATACAATTGATAATATTTGTGATACTCTAAAGTTTCCTATCATTAAACTATCTGTTCTAAGTCCTTCTACAATTGCTCTTTCTAATCCATATAGTGTTAAATATACACATACCATCTGTCCTTTATATTTTCTTTTATTCCTTAATAAATACAAAATTACAAATATTATAAAGCAACTTATAGATTCATATAAAAAGGTTGGATGTACTTCAATATATTTTCCATTTTCAATTATTCCCATTCTAAAAATACTCGTTGTTTCTATTCCATGAGCTTCCACATTAAAAAAATTTCCCCATCTTCCTATTGCTTGCCCTAAAGCTAGATATGGCACTATATAATCTAACATATCTAATATACTAATTTCCTTTACTTTACAATATATAGCAATTGTAATAACCGCTCCAATTATTCCTCCATATATTGCTAATCCTCCATCTCTAATATTTAGTATTTCTTTCGGATATTCTAGATAATAATTTAATTTAAATAATACAAAATATAATCTTGCACATATTATTGAAATCGGAATTACTATTATCAATACTTCTAATATATTATCAAAATCTATGTTATATTTCTTATCATCTTTTTTACAAAGAATTATTCCTATTCCAAATGCCAAAACTATTAATATAGCATACCAATAAATATCAATTCCGCCTATACTAAATGCTACTCTATTTATATTAAGGTATAAATTTATTCCTGGAAATGTAACTTCATTCATTTTCTTCTCCTACTTTTATTTTCTATTAGATATTATCATAATAATTAGAAATTAACAATAGTAAAAGGCATCTATTTTAGATGCCTCTATTATAATTTTTGCTATAAATATTAGGAAATACTTTTTTAAATTATTTTCTCAATTTCTCCAATTGCATATAGTGGTATATTAGTAAGCCATTCATCTTTTTTATATTCTGCCATAGATGTTCTTACATTTTTAGTAGTTCCATATTTATTAACAAATTCTTTCAAACTTTTTGCTTTCAAATTTTGCTCTGCCTTTACTTCTATAGGAATTATATCAGCCCCTAACTGTATAATAAAATCCACCTCTGCAGTTGCCCTTTCTGCTGACCAATAAAAAACTGATATATCTTTATTGGATTTTAATTCTGTTAACACAAATTGCTCTGTGAGTGAACCTTTAAACTCTGTAAAAATTTTACTTCCCTCTAATAAAATTTTTTCATCAATGTTTGCCATTGCACCTAAAAGCCCCACATCTAATATATATAACTTAAATGCACTTATATCTTGGTATGCAATTAATGGAATATTAGGTTTCTTTATTCTATCAACTTTGTATACCAAGCCACAATCTACCAACCAGGATAAAGCAAGTTCATACTCTTTTGCTCTTGCTCCTTCTTTTATTAATCCATATATAAATTTCTTATTTTCTTTTGCCAATTGAGATGGTATACTGTTCCATAACATTCTTAATCTTGGCACTATTTCGTTTGGAGCATGTTTTGAAAAGTCTTCCTCGTATGCATTTAATAATTGATTTTGAATTCTTCTTACTTGTTTTAAATCTTTTGTCTCAACATATCTTTCTACTGCTGCTGGCATTCCGCCTATAAAATAATATTGTCTTAATAAATCTATTAATTTATCTTTAAATATTCCTATTAACTTCCAATCTCTTTTTTCTAGTAACTCTACTAATTTTTCCTCTCCTAATGCTAATAAAAATTCTTTAAAGTTCAATGGATATAAATCCATAAAATCCACTTTTCCAACTGGAAATGATGTTCCTTCGTGTAAAGCCACTCCAAGTAGCGAACCTGCAGCTATAATATTATATTCTTTTGCATTTTCATAGAAATATTTTAATGAAGTTAATGCCTTTGGTACTTCTTGTACTTCATCAAAAATTAATAGTGTGTCTTCTTTTTTTATATCAACACCTGTTTCAATTTTTAATCCTTGTATTAATCTTTCTATATCAAAGTCTCCTTGGAATAACCTTTCCATTCTTTCGTTTCCATCAAAATTTACATATGCTACTTTTTTATAGTACTTTTTTCCGAACTCTTGCATCAACCAAGTCTTACCAACCTGCCTTGCCCCTCTTATTATTAAAGGCATTCTATTTTTTGAATTTTTCCATTCTTCTAACTCTTTTAATTTTTCACGATACATAAGCAAGCCTCCTTTTTGTATTATATGTCAATTATACCACATTTATTACAAAAATTCAAAGGAAAATTTGATTATTCTTACATTTTTTCAAACGAAAGTCTTTAATATTCATACACTTTTTCAAAGGAAAATATTAATTTTATTAAAAATAAAGTATATGATTTCTCATACACTTTATCTTAATTTCATTATTATTATGCTTCTTCTTCAACCTCAAATTGTGAGTTATAAAGGTCACTATAGAATCCACCTTTAGCAAGTAAACCTTCATGTGTTCCTTGTTCTACTATATCACCGTGGTTCATAACTAAGATAAGGTCAGCATTTTTAATAGTTGATAATCTATGTGCAATAATAAAGCTTGTTCTACCTTTCATTAAGTTATCCATTGCATCTTGTATTTGTATTTCTGTTCTTGTATCAATAGAAGATGTCGCTTCATCTAATATTAATATCTTAGGGTCTGCTAAAATTACCCTTGCAATTGTTAGTAATTGTTTTTGTCCTGCTGATACATTACTTGATTCTTCATTTAAAAGAGAATTATATCCATTTGGCAATGTTTTTATAAAGTGATGAACATGTGCTGCTTTTGCTGCTCTAATTACTTCATCATCTGTTGCATCTTCTTTACCATATTTAATATTATCTTTTACAGTTCCTCCAAATAACCATGTATCTTGAAGAACCATACCAAACATCTTACGAAGTTCTCCTCTTTCGAAGTCTTTAATATTATGACCATCAACTAAAATTGCTCCACTGTTTACATCATAGAATCTCATAAGAAGTTTTACCATTGTTGTTTTTCCTGCTCCTGTAGGTCCAACAATTGCAATTTTTTGTCCGTTCTTTACACTACAATTAAAGTCATTAATAATTGTTTTATTTGGATCATATCCAAATTTAACATGGTCAAATACAATATTTCCTTCTAATTTTGATGTATCAATATTTCCTTTTGCTGTATCTACTTCTTCAGGTTGCTCTAAGAATTCAAAAATTCTTTCAGCAGCTGCTGCCATAGACTGTAACATACTAGAAATTTGTGCAATTTGGTTTATTGGTTGAACAAATTGTCTATTATATTGTATAAAACTTTGGATATTACCAACTGTAATTGTTCCATTAATTGCTAAGTATCCACCAGCTACTGCAACACCTACATATCCAACATTTCCTATAAAGTTCATTACTGGATGTATTAAACCTGATAAGAATTGTGATTTCCAAGCTGAATGATATAATGTATCATTTGCCTTTTCGAATTCCTTATCTACTTTTCCTTCTGCATTAAATACTTTTACAATATTTAATCCACCATATATTTCTTCAACTTGACCATTTACATGTCCTAAATAATCTTGTTGAGCTTTGAAGTATTTTTGTGATCTACTTACAATAATTTTTACTAGTACTCCTGCTATTGGTAATATAACAAGTGATATTAAAGTCATTTGCCAACTTATTGAAAACATCATAATTAATATACCAACAATTGTACAAACAGAGGTAATTATTTGTGTAATACTTTGGTTTAAGTTCATACTTAAAGTATCAATATCGTTTGTTATTATTGATAATACTTCACCATGTGTTTTTGTATCAAAATAATTCATTGGTAATTTATTTATTTTTTGAATAATATCATTTCTTAGTCTATAAGTAAGTTTTTGTGAAACTCCTGTCATTGTAAATCCTTGAATTAGTGAGAATAATGCACTTGCAACATATAATCCAAGTAATCCAAGAAGTATTGCTCCTAGTTTTCCAAAGTCAATTCCTGAACCTCCAGATAACTTACTTACTAAACCATTAAATATTTCTGTTGTAGCATTTCCAAGTATTTTTGGTCCTATAATTGTAAATATAGTACTTCCTACTGCAAATACCATTACAATGATTAATGCTATTTTATATTTTGATAAATAATTTTTTATTAATTTTTTAGTTGTCTTCTTAAAGTCTTTAGCCTTTGCTGTAGACATATTACTTCTAGGTCCTCCCATTGGTCCTGGCATATTAATTACCTCCTTTCTTGTCTAATTCTTCTTCTGACAATTGTGATAAGGCAATTTGTCTATATGTTTCGTTGTTTTTAATAAGTTCATCATGTGTTCCTATTCCTACAACTTTTCCTTCTTCTAAAACTATAATTTGGTCTGCATTTAGAATTGTACTAATTCTTTGTGCTACTATTATAACTGTTTTGTCTTTTGTTATTTCAGATAAAGCTTCTCTTAAAGCTGCATCTGTTTTTAAGTCTAATGCTGAGAAACTATCATCAAATACAAATATTTCTGGGTCTTTTGCTAAGGCTCTTGCAATAGAAATACGTTGTCTTTGTCCTCCTGATACGTTACCCCCACCTTGTGCTATTGGGTCTTGGTATTTCTTCTCTTTAGTCTCTATAAATTCTGTTGCTTGTGCTATTTCTGCTGCCTTTTCCATTCTTTCATCTGACATATTATCATCAGCATATTTTATGTTTGATTCTATTGTTCCAGAGAATAACAATCCTTTTTGTGGAACAAATCCTATAATATCTCTTAAATCTTTTTGAGATACATCTTTTACATTTACACCATCAATTCTAAGTTCTCCACCAGTTACATCATAAAATCTTGGGATAAGATTTACAACTGTTGATTTTCCACTTCCTGTACTTCCAATAATTGCTGTTGTTTTACCTGGCTCTGCTGTAAAGTTTATATCTTCTAGAATTTCTGTATCTGCATCTGGATATCTAAATGATACATTCTTAAATTCTACTAATCCTTTTTTATTTGGATCAAATTTCTTTGTTTCTTCTTTATCTTTTATGCTTGGTTCTGTTTCTAGAACTTCATTTATACGGTTTGCTGAAACTGATGCTCTAGGTAGCATAATTGAAATCATTGAAATCATTAAGAATGCCATAACTATTTGCATTGTATATTGGATGAATGCCATCATATCACCAACTTGCATTATACCTTGGTCTACATTGTTGCCTCCAACCCATACAATTAAAACTGTTATTCCATTCATGATTAACATTAATGCTGGCATCATTATAGTCATTGCACGGTTTACAAATATGTTCGTTTTCATTAAGTCTTTATTTGCTCCGTCAAATCTCTTTTCTTCTTTTTTCTCTGTATTAAATGCTCTAATTACTTGAAGTCCACTTAATATTTCTCTTGATACTAAGTTTAGTTTATCTGTTAACTCTTGTAATTTTCTAAACTTAGGCATAGCAATAATAAATAGTGTAACTACTATAAATAGAACAGCAAGTATTGCAACACCTATAATCCAAGCCATTGAATTATCACTAGTTGTTAATACTTTCATAAATCCACCAATACCAATAATTGGTGCATATACAACAACTCTAAATAGTATTGCAATTAACATTTGTATTTGTTGAATATCATTAGTACTACGTGTAATTAATGATGCTGTTGAAAATTGATTTAATTCTCCTGTTGAAAAGCTAAGTACTTTCTTAAATACTTTTTCCCTTAGAGTTTTTCCAAGTTTAGCTGCTACTCTTGCAGATAAAAGCATAATTGTAATAGCTGATGCCATACTAATTAATGCGACTCCAAGCATTTGTAATCCTGTAAAGATTATATAATTATTTTGAAGTTTATCTGTATCTACTCCTAAATCTTTATATATGTTTTTTACTTCTGTTACTGCTGCTTGCTCTTTTATTGAGTCTTGCATTTCATCAATTTGCTTTGTAAATTCACTTAATACTGCACTTCTTTGTTCTTCTGGCATAGATTTAATTATGTCAAGAATACTCATGTTTTCTAGAACTGCTTTTTGTTCTTCTGGTACGTTTTGAGCAAAAGCTTCTTTTATTTTTGCTGCTGTCTCTTCGCTTGTTACTGTAGAAAGCTCCATTAATGGTCCTGCCATAATGCTAGATAGCTCATCTTCTTTAGTAGAGTCTATATCATTTAATACATATATTGTATCTGGCTCTACACTATAGTCTTTTCCTAAATAATTTTTTAATACTTTTTCTTGTTCTTTAGTTGGGCTTTCTCCTACTAAAGTATAATTTTCAGTTATTTTGTCATCATCTTCTGAAAATATTAAGATATTTTCCAAATCTTCTTTACTAATTATTTCTGGCACTGCTGTTTCAATTCCACCAGATTGTATTCCTTCATTAACTATTTTTGATGTGTAATCTGGTAATCTTAAATCTGCTTGTGCTTGTACTATTAACAATAGAATAATTAGTACAACTGCCCAAAAAGAATTTTTTAGATTTTTTAATACTTTTAGCATAATCCTCCTCCTTTTATAATTAAAATAACACCATATCTCATTATATGTGACATGGTGTCATTTTGTCAATATTATTTAATACAAATTCACAAAAAATTTACATTTTTCTAAATACCCCTGCAACTTTTCCAAGTATTTCACAATTAGGCACGATAATTGGGTCCATTGTACTATTTTCTGGTTGTAGTCTAATATGGTCTTTTTCTTTATAAAATGTTTTAACTGTTGCTTCATCTCCTATTAATGCAACTACTATTTCCCCATTTTCTGCTGTATTTTGTCTTTTTACTAATATGTAGTCTCCATCTAAAATTCCAGCTTCAATCATACTTTCTCCACGTACAGTTAGCATAAAACTTTCTGAATTTCCAACAAAGTCAATTGGAATTGGGAATGTATCTGTTACATTTTCTACTGCAAGTATTGGCTCTCCTGCTGTTATTTTACCAATTATAGGAACATCTACTAATTCTTTTTGTGTATAGAAGTCTTTGCTTGATGTCATTTTTGGTTCTCCTGAACCACCTTTTAAAAGTCTCATAGTTCTTCCTTTTTTGTCTTGTCTTTTAATATAACCTTTTTCTTCTAGTTTCTTTAAATACCCATGTACTGTTGCTGTTGAGCTTAGCCCTACTGCTTTTCCTATTTCTCTTACTGATGGTGGATATCCTTGTGTCATTATTTGTTTTTCGATGAATTTTAGTATTGATTTTTCTCTTTTATTTAGTTCTGGTTTCTTCTTTCTTTGCATATTTATCACTCCCGTTTTCTATTATGAACACATAATATCATACAAACAAAAGAATGTCAAACGTTTTTTCGAAAAAAGTTAAAAAAGTTAAATTTTATTTAAAAAGAAAGAAATTTGTTAGATAGATTAGTTGCTCACTATTTTTAATACTTCCGCTAATTTAATTCCTGTTTTTTCAGCTATTTCACTTGGTGACATATTATTTTTAAATAACGATTTTATTATACTTTGTTCTCCTAGCTTTTTGCCACGTTTTTCTCCTTTCTTTTCACCACGTCTTTCGCAATAATTATTTTCACTAATCCTATCCATTTCCCATCTTTCTCTTAAATCTTGTAGTCTTCTTTCTTCTGCTTCTCCTGTTAAATAGTTATAGTCTTCTTTTGCCTCTTTTAAAACTTTATTTTTTGTAATCGCCATATCTATATACCTCCTATCATTATTAATAAATGCTAACCATTGATTTACTGTATCATTTATATCTATATTATTAGCCTTTTCAAACTTTTGTAATTCTATAAAATACCATTCTAAATCTTTTATAACCTCATGTTCTCTATGTTTATCTAATACTATAGCTGTTTTTGAAATATATTCTTTATGTTCTTTATATAAAATGTAATCTAAAATATTTATCATAATAACTTTTTTAATTTTAGAATATTCTGTTCCGTTTTCCTACTTCCCTTGATATTATTTTTGAGCTATAATATTTTGTCCTTTGTTCTATATTATGATTATTTCTTTTTTGCATTTCTATATTTACTATAATTTCATCATTTATTTCTACTTGTAAGTCCATACTTCCACCTTTTTCCTCTTTAAAGAGTTTTTCTACATGAACTTCTTCAAATACTTTTATTTTATTAATTTCTATTTTTAATAATGAACTTAAGAAATCAACTAAATACTTTTCATTGCCTTTTCTAGAAAAAAATGATTTAAATACTATGTCGTTTTTTAGATTTATTTCCAACTTCATTCTTCCTTTCTATTATATCAATTAAATTTTACCTTTTCAAGTGTTAACTAAATATTTACATATGTTTTCCATAAAGACAAATGACTTAAACTTTAAAAAGCATAATTAATAAGCCTAAACAATTTAGGATTTTTAACAAATTTAAATTAATTTATTTTTGGATTTTTCAGTTTAATTGATTAAAAAATCTTGATTAAAATAATTAAAAAATATTTTTTAATTTAATTTGAAAGCCATCTGGCTTATAGAATATCTATTATATATCACATTTTCCATAAATTGTAAATAGTTTTTAACAAAAAATTTTAGACGCTTAAAGTAAGCGTCTATTGAATAAAAGTACTTGGGTCTATTTGAACACCATCTTTTAATATCTCAAAATGTAGATGTGGTTCATCTGCAATTTCAAAAGTCGCAGTATTACCAACAGTACCAATGCTTTGTCCTTTTTCTACCTTTTCACCTTCTATTACAAACTCAGAACTCAAAAGGTTAGCATAAACAGTTTGGTAACCATCATCATGTTCAATAGTAATTGTTAAACCATATCTTGGGTCATTTTTAATAGTTTTAACAGTACCTGCTTCTGCTGCTTTTACAACAGTAGTTTTATCTGCTTTAATATCAATTCCTAAATGTGTAGTCCATTCTTGAAGAGTTTCAGAATAAACTAAATTATCTTTAGCAAAACCTTTCATAATTTCACCTTCAACAGGTCTTTCAAAAGATAATTCTTTTTTAGTTTCTTCTTTTTCCTCTACTGCATTAGTTTGTGTAGTTTTATTGTTCTTAGTTGTTTTAGTTGTATTTGTTTGGTTTTGTGTGTTTGTTGTATTATTTGTAGCATTTGTATTGCTTGTGTTATTTGTAATTTCATTTTGAGCTTCGTTTATAGATTTACCAATCTCTGTACTTACACTTTCTGTATTTGTATTAGTAGTATTTGTACTGTTATTATCACTTGTAATATTTGCCATATCTTCAAAATCTAGCACATCGTTTTGCATCTGTTCATTTAAATGTCTACTATACATAAGCAAAGCAACCAAAATAACTGTAAGAACAGCAACTCCTATAATAGAATACATTATAATTTTATTTTGCATAGCATCTTTATTATTTCTTGCCCTATTATCTCTTCTCATATTTCTCATATTAATCCTCCTTAAAAGTTTTATTAATACAAGTATTTCCTATTTTGAAGAGATTATACATTTTAGGATAATTTTTTATAGAGAATTTACATCTTGAATTTCAACACCAACATAAAAATGTTTAATTATATCTTCATAAGTTTTACCTTCTTTAGCTAGAGTATCTGCGCCTGTTTGGCTCATTCCAACACCATGGCCATAACCTTTAACTGAAAACTTTATATTTCCATTTTCTTTTATTATCTCAAAATTAGTAGACCTTAGACCAAGTAAACTTCTAGTTTCTGTTCCTGAAAGCTCATGATTTCCAAACTTTACAGTTTTCACTCTTCCACTATCTGTATAGTCTAAAATCTTTAAATCATCATCATTATTAAAATCAATTGTAATATCTTCATATTTAGTTTTTAGTTTCTCTATTAACTCCTCTCCGAGTAAAAGTAGCTTCTGAACTATACTGTGTATATCCTTCTTCTCCTGCAGTTTCTACCACTTGTAAATAAGGATATTCAGTTCCACCACCCCAAACATTTACAGGAAGTTCTGTTGTACCGCCACTATTTGAATGGAAAAATGCGTTTATAGGAGCTCCATTATATGTAATAATTTTTCCTTGGGTCTCATTTACGCACTGTTCTATTTTTGCCCAATTACTTTCTCTTTTATCTTCATCCCATTTAGCTAGTCTGTCTTCTTTTGAAATCCAAGCTTGACAACAAGAAGAGTCATCACAAATATCAGCGTTATAATGTTTTTTATTTTGTATTTTATAAATAGTATATGTTCTTGCAACAACTGCTTGTGCTTTTAATGCTTCTAATTCAAAATCAGCAGGCATCTCGGCTGATACAACATTACAAAGATATGTATCTAATGGAACTTCTTCTACTTCGTTAGTTTTTGCATGCAATAACTTTATTGTTCCATAATTTTTATAATCATATGTATTATTATTTATATTTTCTGTTTGTTCTGCATTTTTTGTTGTTTCACTTTCTGGAACTTTTGCTTCTACATCTTTTTTTGTAAGCATTGCCGGAAGCAAAAAGAATATTAATAAAAACACAAAAAAATAGATAAAAACTTTCCTCATCCTACCACTCCTAAAATTCCCCTCTATATATAATTTATGAGCATAATTTAGTTTTCATACTATTTAAAACCTTTCTTTCTATTCTAGATACTTGAACTTGTGTAACACCTAGAATTTCAGCCACTTGGCTTTGTGTTTTTTCCTTAAAAAATCTAAGTAAAATAACTTTTTTATCTCTTTCATTTAAATCTTTAATTAGCTCATTTATTGCAATTTTATTGGTAAGAATTTCTGCTTCGTCTTTATCTGTAGATAATCTATCAATTAAATTAATACCTTTTTCACTTTTTGAATTACTATTTGAATTTCCTTCAATAGACTCTGGCTTTCTTGTCGCTTCCATTGCTAAGACTATATCTTCTTTAGATACTTTTAACTCTTTTTCAATTTTTTCAATACTTATATCTTCTCCCTTTTTATAAAAATATTCCTTTTGCAATTCTCTTATTTTAATTCCTAATTCTTTAATACTTCTACTTACTTTAACCGGTCCATCATCACGAATATATCTTTTGATTTCTCCTATCATATAAGGAACAGCATATGTCGAAAGTTTTACTTCAAAATTAGTATCAAATCTTTTTACAGCCTTTATAAATCCCATACTTGCTATTTGGTATAAATCCTCTGTTTCATAGCCTCTTCCTTGGAACCTTTTTACAATAGACCAAATAAGTCCATTATTACTATTTATCAAATTTTCTAGCTCTAATTTATCTCCTTCTTGAGCCTTTTTTATGGTTTGTCTATCATTTTCGTACATATTCTCCTCTTTTCTTTTAAGAATTTGCTGTTAGCATTTTAAATTCATCCTCATCTTTGTCTTCTTTTGGTTTTATAATTTTAGACATAGTAACTTTAGTTCCTAAGCCCACAACAGACTCAACTTCCATTTTATCCATAAAACTCTCCATAATAGTAAATCCCATACCTGACCTTTCTAAATTAGGTTTTGTTGTATACAATGGCTCTTTTGCCATCTCTACATTTTCAATACCTTTTCCTTTATCAGAAATTTCTATTATAATTTCATTTTCTGTAAGCCAGCTTGAAATTTTAACAACTCCTTGTTTTTTATCATAACCATGAATAATACTATTAGTTACTGCTTCTGATACAGCAGTTTTAATATCTGCAAGTTCTTCTATAGTAGGATCTAGTTGTGATGCAAAAGCTGCAACAGCTATCCTTGCAAAAGCCTCATTTGAAGACTTACTAATAAATTCTAATTTCATCTCATTATTATACATATTTCCTTCCTTTCTAAAAATGGGGACGTTTCCTTTTGTCCACTTTTGCGCAATCTGGGACAGTTCCTTTAATGATATGTCCCCAATTGCTCATTTTTGTGCAAAAGGAAACGTCCCCATTTTCACTTTAATTTAGTTCCACTGTTGGAATTAATTTTAATAATCCGCTCATATCAAATATTCTTTTTACACTTTGAGTTAAGTTACTTACACCTAATTTTGCACCTATCATGTTTGCAAACTTATACCTTCCGATAACTAATCCTATTCCTGCGCTGTCCATGAAAGTAACACTATCAAAATCAAATACAACTTTTTTAGGCATATATCTTTCCATTTCATAATCCGCTTTCCTCCTTATCTCTTGTACACTATGGTCGTCAATTTCAGACGTGACTTTTAAGACCAGCAGCTTGTCCTTTTCATAAAATTTTGACTCCATATATCTCCTTCCTTTCCAAAAATTTACATTAATTATTATAGTACTGTTTCCAATTTTTTCCAAGAGTAAAAAATTAGAAGTTTTGTCGATTTCAGAGAACTTTTCGACAAAATCTTAACTTTAAAAATTCACAAAAAATAGAGAGAAAGTTTTATTAAACCTTCTCTCTAAAGCAAGCAATTTCTGCTTTACTTGTGACTAAACCGTAATGATTTCAACTTTCCTCTGGAATCTAATGATGCTTAACTTTTGCCCCATACTCTCACTATAAAGAGTAATACCAAGTTCTGCATCTTCTAGGTCTTGACAAGGAAGCATATCTTCCACAATTTCTTTTAAAATTTTAACTTCTTCTTCATTCATAGAATATGAATATTTTCCAATAACAATCTGCACATAACTACTTTTTGAAAATTCTAAAATATATGGTATAACCTTTTCAAAATCTTCGCAGCAAAAATCCAGGAAAACGTCTCCATCTTCTTCTTCTGAGAACAAAAAGTTAAAATCTGGTGATTCTTCCTCCTTGTCTGGTTTATAAATACTTAAAGTCCATCCATTGAGATTTTCCGTATCCGCATTTTTTACTATCAGTTGGATACATCCCATTGCTAATCCTTTCTACGATTTAGCCTTATATACCATGCACATAAGTGCATAGTTTATATTATAACATATTTTTATATATTTGTCATTAACAAACTTTTCATTTCAGATAAATTATCCTAATTTTTGTTTCTGTTCAGACTTGAAGTATTTTTCTTATGAAAATCTAATTTAAGGTTCTTTAATAAAATTTTAGAGATTAACCACGCTGACTAAATTAATAAATTTTATATAGTCTGAACAGTAACTAATTTTTCTAAAACTTTTTCTAACATCTCTTTATAGTTCTTTAATTTTTCTTGTTCTTCTTCTACTTTTGCCTTAGGTGCTTTATTTACAAACCCCGGATTAGAAAGCATTTTTTCACATCTTGCAACTTCTCCTTCTAGTCTTTTCTTTTCTTCTTCTAATCTCTTCTTTTCCTCTTCCTTATCAATTAAACCTTCTAATGGCATATAAAGTTCAATTCCTTCTACCATTATATTTATGCTATCTTCTGGAATATCTTTGCTATTATCCTTTACTTCTAAAGAACTTCCAAATGCTAATTTTAATAAAATATCTTCTAATTCTTTTATTTCTTTTTCATATTTTTCTGTTACAAATATTAATTTAGATTTTTTACTTGGATGAATATTTTTAGTAGCTCTCACATTTCTAACTTCTACAATTAAGTCTTTTATTTTTTCTACTGTTTCTTCTTCTTTTCCATAATCAATATTTTCTTTTTCTGGCCAAGAAGATACCATTAATTCTTTATCATCATATTTTACTAAATTATCATAAATTTTAGATGTTACAAATGGCATAAATGGATGTAATAATTTTAAACATGTTCTAAATACTTTATCAAGTACATATGATGTTTTTACTTTTTCTTCTTCTGTTCCATTATAAAGACTTATTTTTGCCATTTCTATATACCAATCACAAAATTCGTTCCACATAAAGTTATAAATTTTATCAATTGCTACACCTAAATCATATTTTTCAATATTATTTGTTATTTCTACTACTAATTTATTTAATTTATTTAATATCCATTTATCCTCTATTGATAATTTATCTGTATTTTCTCCTTTTGAAAATTCTATTATTTTTTCTTCATCTGGTCTATTCATTATAATAAACTTAGCAGCATTCCATATCTTATTTGCAAAGTTAGATGCTTGGTCTAATTTTTCTGGCATATATCTAATATCATTTCCCATCGTAGTTCCAGATAATACTGAAAATCTTAATGCGTCTGCTCCATATTTATCAATTACCTCTAATGGGTCAACACCATTTCCAAGTGTCTTTGACATCTTTCTTCCTTGGCTATCACGTACAATTCCATGTATTAAAACATCACTAAATGGTTTTTCTTTCATTGCATAATATCCTGAAAATACCATTCTTGCTACCCAGAAAAATATAATATCATATGCTGTAACTAATACATTAGTTGGATAAAATGTTTTTAGATCTTCTGCATCTTTATTTGGCCAACCAAGTGTTGAAAATGGCCATAATGCTGAACTAAACCATGTATCTAATGTATCTGGGTCTTGTTCTAGATTTTTAGAACCACATTTTTCACATTTCTCTGGCATTTCTTTTGCAACATTAATATGATTGCAATCTTTACAATAATATGCTGGTATTCTATGTCCCCACCACAATTGTCTTGAAATACACCAATCTTGGATATTTTCCATCCAATTAAAATATGTTTTTTCATATCTTTTTGGTATGAATTTTACATCATTCTCTTTTACTGCTTTAATTGCTGGCTCTGCTAATTCTTTCATTTTAACAAACCACTGTTCTGAAACTCTTGGCTCTATTTTAGTTTTACATCTTTCACAAGTTCCAACATTATGAGTATAATCTTCTATTGATACTAATGCACCTAGTTCTTTTAATTTATCTACAATAATTGGTCTTGCTTCTATTGCTGTCATACCTTTTACTTCTGGCATTAAATCTCCCATTATTGTTTTGCTATCAAATACTTCTATAAATTCTAGATTATTTCTTTTTCCAGCTTCATAATCATTAGGGTCATGTGCAGGTGTAATCTTAACACAACCTGTTCCAAATTCTTTATCTACAAATTCATCTGCAATAATTGGTATTTCTCTATTTACAATTGGAAGTATACAAGTTTTTCCAACTAAATCTTTATATCTTTCATCATCTGGGTTTACAGCAACAGCAGTATCTCCAAGCATTGTTTCAGGTCTTGTTGTTGCAACTTCTACATATTTTTCTTCACCTTTAATTTTATATCTTAGATGCCATAGGTGAGATGCTTCTTCTTTGTATTCAACCTCTGCATCTGAAATTGCAGTATTACAACTAGGACACCAGTTTACCATTCTTGTTCCTTTATAAATGTATCCTTGGTTATATAAATTAACAAATTCTTCTAAAACGGCATCAGACAAACCTTTATCAAGAGTAAACCTACGTCTATCCCAGTCACAAGAACAGCCTAGTTTTCTTTGTTGCTTTTGGATTTCTCCACCATAAAGATGGGTCCAATCCCAACATTCTTCTAAGAATTTTTCTCTTCCTAAATCTTGTTTTGTTTTTCCTTCATTTCTTAATTTTTGAACAACCTTCATCTCTGTTGAAATTGCTGCATGGTCAGAACCTGGAAGCCATAAAGTATTATATCCTTGCATTCTTTTAAATCTAATTAATATATCTTGAATTGTACCATCTAGGGCGTGTCCCATGTGTAATTTTCCAGTTACATTTGGTGGTGGCATCATAATACAAAAACTTTCCTTTGTCTTATCCATACTTGGCTTAAAATAACCTTTTTTCTCCCATTCTTCATATAATTTGTCTTCAAATTCTTTTGGATTATACTTATTTTCTAACATACACATTCTCTCCTTTTCTTATTTTCCTTTTAATTTAATTTTTATTTTCTATTTATAAAATTTTACTTTATAACTACATTCAAATTCTTCATTTGGTTTTAATCTTAAAATATTTTCTTTTGACTCTAACTTTCCATCTGTATTTACTTTATCTGCTGTATTCATCCAAGGCTCTATACAGACGAATGGTGCTCCTTTTTTTGCCCATATTCCTAAATATGGGAATCCTGTAAAATCAAATTCTAAAATAGTTTTTTCATTTTCTTTTAAATATACTTTATTAGACTCTATATTTGTCATAATAATTGCATCATTTATAAAACTATCTTTATTTAAATTGATACAATTATTAGATAAAATATTAGGAGCTTCTTCTTCTAAAACCAAACCATCTTTTAAACTCATAAACTTTATATTATCTTCTTGTTTTTCAAATTCTATTTTATATTTACCACTAGAATAATCACATATAAATGCTGGATGACCACCTAAACCAAATATCATCTCTTTTTTATCTTTATTTACAACCTTATACTTAGTAATTAATGTATTATTCTCTACTAAATGAGTTACATATAAGCTAAATTTATATGGAAATTTTTCTAATGTTTCACTATTACTTTCTAAAACATATTCATGTTTATTTTCACTTTTTTCTAATTCTTTAAATTCCATATCTCTTGCAAAGCCATGTTGTCCCATATGATAAGTTTTTCCATCTATGATTGTTTCATCATTTTTCAGTCTTCCTACAATAGGAAATAATATTGGTGCATGTCTATTCCAATATTCTCCTTGATGCAGCATTTCTTTTCCATCTAGTTTTATACTTATTAGCTCTGCTCCACTTTTTTTACTTTTAATCTCTAACATAAAACTTCTCCTTTAATTTTTTATTTATCTTTTCTTATATTCAAAAAGCTCGCCCCTAAAATAAGGGCGAGCATATTTCTCACGGTACCACCTTAATTATTATCTAAAAACATTTTATTAAAATAAATTATAAGAAATATAATAATTTATAGATAACATCTTAATTAACCTTTAACGGAGTTTACCCGAATATTCTTAAATCAAAGTTTCTCAGAATATTAACAAAAAAGCTACCTTCAATTTACCTATATTTAAGAAGCTTCCAGCTTATAACTTCTATTCTCTAAAAATTAGTATAAATCTACTCCTCTTTTTTATTGTTTTTTCTTATACATTAATATTATTACACATTTTTACAGATTTTACAAGTATTTTTGGAAAAAAATTGAGACAAAAAAGGCCCGTCCCCCTTTGTCTCATTTATCTTTTACATTGCTCTTCTATATAATTCTATGAAGTCTTCTTTTGTTACTTCTCTTGGATTTCCTGGTTTACATGGATCGTTCATTGCTTTTTCTGCAAGCATTTCAAAGTCTTCTTCTTTTGCTCCATAATCTTTTATTGTTGTTGTAATTCCTACTGATTTACTTAATTCTGATATCATCCATACAAATGTATTTATAACATCTTGGTCATTTAAGTGCTCTGCATCTGGTCTTCCTATATTTACTAATATTTCTCTAAATCTTTGTGCTGTTGCTGGGTCTTCTCCATTAAATCTCATAACTGTTGGAAGTAACATTGCATTTGCTATTCCATGTGGTGTATCATATACTGCTCCTAATTGATGTGCCATTGAGTGTACTATTCCAAGACCAACATTTGAAAATCCCATTCCTGCTATATATTGAGCCATTCCCATTTTTTCTATTGCTACTGGGTCTTTATCGTTTACAGCTGCTGGTAAGTATTTAAATATCATTTTTATTGCCTGCATATGGAACATATCTGACATATCATTATGTGCTTTTGTTATATATCCTTCTATTCCATGTGTTAAAGCATCCATTCCTGTTGCTGCAGCTAAAGATTTTGGCATTGAAGCCATTAAATCAGAATCTACAATTGCTAATATTGGTATATCATTTGGGTCTACACATACCATTTTTATTTTAGCATCTTCATCTGTTATTACATAGTTTATTGTTACTTCTGCTGCTGTTCCAGCTGTTGTTGGCATTGCAATTAAAGGCATTCCTCTATTTACTGTATCAGATGCTCCGTTTAATGATTTGATATCGCTTCTTTCTGGATTTGTCATAACTATTGAAATTCCTTTTGCAGTATCAATACTTGAACCTCCACCTACTGCTACTATTAAATCTGCTTTTGAGTCTTTACAAGCTTGTACTCCATCTAATACATTTTTAATTGTTGGATTTGGTTTTATTTCATCATATAAATCATAAGGTACACCTGCTTTATTTAGTACTTCTTCTACTTTCGCTGTAACGCCTGCTTCTACTAGTGATTTATCACTTACAAGAAATACTTTTTTAAATCCTCTCTTCTTAATTTCTCCTGCTAACTCTTCTCTTGCTCCTTTTCCAAAATAAGATGTTTCATTTAATACAAATTTTTCAGACATTTTAAAATTCCTCCTCTTTATTTTTATAATAATATATTTTCCCTTTTATTTTTAAGCTTCACTATAATCTGATGGTATTTGGAATAAGTTTTGGTCTACGTCATTTGATATATTTACTTTTAATAGTTCTTGCTTATCTCCTTCTATAGTTTTTATATAAACTAATTTATCACCATCAAAATAAAATCTAGTTTTAACATCACCTGAGTCTTCTGTAAAATCTCCCATTGCAAAATCTGTTAATCCTGTATATTCTTCATAAGAATAATTTTTATTGTTTAATTCTTCTCTTCCTGTTTCATATTCTAAATCTTTTACTTCTTCTAATCCTCTTATTACCATATTTAAATTTGTTTGATTATTTGAATATGTATAATAAGTTTTTGTATCATCTTGTAATAAATATGAATTTCCATCTTTTATTATGTATTTTGTTTCTTTTCCATTAAAAGAAGTATCCGTATAAGCCATATCATTTGATTTTGCATAATACATATGATTTTCATCATCTAATGTCAATTCGAAACTAAAACTATTATCTGCTTGTAATGTTTCATATAGTTTACTTACTTTTGAGCTTTCTGCATTATTACTATTTTGTCCATTTCCACCATTTTTATTAAATACAAAAAACCAAACTACTCCTAAAATTACAAGTAATACTATAAGAACAATTACAGCAATTATTGCTTTTTTCTTTTTATCCATAATCTCACCTTTTTCAAAAAATTTGTCCCTAGAAGACATTTCTACAAGATTGAAATGTCTTCAGTGGACATATTACACTATAAAATGTTTTTTAATACTATTGTTTTTAGTCTTGACATTTCTTCTAATGTTGTCATTACACCTTCATTTCCAATTCCAGAATGTTTCCATCCTCCAAATGGCATTTCAAATGAACGATAGAAGCTTGATCCGTTTACTACTGCTCCACCACATTCTAGTCTATCTGCTATTTTCATTGCTCTTGATACATCTTTTGATATTACACAACCACATAATCCATATGAAGATTGGTTAGCAATCTCAATTGCTTCTTCTACATCATCAAATCCGATTACTGGAATTACTGGTCCAAATACTTCCATATCTTTTGATATTCCCATATCTTTTGTTACATTATCTAATATTGTTGGATAATAGTAAGCATCTTCTCTTCTTCCTCCACAAACAACTTTTGCTCCTTCTTCTACTGTTTTGTTTACTTGGTCCTCAATTCTTTTTGCTGCATTTATATTAATCATTGGTCCCATATCTGTATCTTCTTCCATTGGGTCTCCAACTTTTAGTCCATCTATTACTTCTTTCATTCTATCAATAAATTCTTGTTTTCTTGAATTATGAATTAAAAATCTCTTACTTGCACAACATACTTGTCCACCATTATATAATCTTCCCCAAATTGTTTCTTTTACAGCTAAATCCATATCTCCATCTTCTAAGAAGATAAATGCATCATTTCCACCAAGCTCTAGCATAACGTGTGTTAAGTTTTTAGATGCTGTTCCCATTGTTTGAATTCCAGCTGCTGTTCCACCTGTTAATGATACTAAATGTACTCCTGGGTGTCTAGCTAAGGCTTGTCCTGCTGTTGGTCCATCACCTGTTAATATTTGAATACATCCTGCTGGTACTCCTGCTTCAATCATTAATTTTACATATTCGATTAATGTTAAAGGATTATAATTTGATGGTTTTACAATTATACTATTTCCCATCATTAATGCTGGTGGTACTTTTTGACAGAACAAATCACTTGGGAAGTTAAATGGTATAATTGCAGCTATAACTCCTATTGGATATCTTTTTGTGAATTGTATTGTTTTTTCTTGTCCTGCTTCAGATCCTTCTGGAATACTTTTTCCATATAAGTGTTTTGCTTTTTCTACAAATCCTCTTACACCAATTCTTACATTTGCAAGTTCTCCTCTTGCTTCTTTTATTGGTTTTCCTGTTTCATTAGATAATAGTGTTGCTAGTCTTTCTTTGTTTTCTTCTATTAAATCTACAAATTTATATAAGATATCTGCTCTATCATATATAGATACTTTTTTTCTTTTCTTTTGTTCTACCATTGCTACTTTAACAGCTTCATCTACATCTTCATCTGTTACATTTGGCACTGTATCTATTAATTCTTGAGTTGCTGGATTAACAACTTCTATTGTCGCACCATTTGAAGCATCTTTCCATTCATAACCTATTAGATTTTTCACACTTGCTCCCTCCTTATTATTTACTGGTCTACAAATTTTTTGTACTCCGCCATTATAGTTTTCTAAAGTACATACATAATTCTTATTATTTTGTGGTTTTTTCCCCTCTCTTCATTTACCAAATGCTGTGAATGATAACATTAATCCACCTGTTGTGTTAGAACCGTGGTCTTTTACTCCATATTCACCAAATGTAAATACTCCTAGGAATGGTACTCCTTTTGCTTCTTTCTTTAATTGTTTTGATACTTCTCCTATTCTATCTCCTATTGCTAATCTTCTTCCTCCACAATGTACAAGTAAATATGCTCCTATATCTCCTTCCATTTCTTTGTTTAATTCTTTCATTGTATTTCCTGTTGCATTTATTAATTCATCAACTGTTGCTTCCATTTGTATTACTGCTGTGTTTACTGCCAAATTTGCTCCGATATTCATTGAGCCATCTTTATTTCCATACATTGGATGACGTATTGCTATTAAATCTCCTAATCTATCTTTTACTCCCAAAGGTTTTGTAACTGTTGTTGTTAATAAATTGTTTTCTTTTAAGTCTTTAGCTTTTGCTCCTGTCCATTCTGCATATTTCTTTTGAGCTGGTACTCCATCAATTTCTACTAAAGTTCTTTTTCCTTTTATTTTTGTAATTACACCTGAATTTGTTGTTTCATTATAAGCTCCTGTAAATACATTTCCAACTTGTTTATCTGTATAGAAAAATGCTACAGCTGCTCCATCACTAAATATTTTATCATTTGTATAAATGCTCCATTTTCCTTCTACAGTATTATCTGCTGCACTTCCACCAAAGATTGGAACTCTTCCTACTACATCTTCAATTCCTTTTATGTATTCCTCTTCTTCTGCTGGTGATGCAACCATATAGAAGTATGCCGGTACACAATCTTTTCCTGCATTTTTCATTGCTTCTTTTGCTAATTTTCTTCCTGTTTCTCTTGGGTCTTTTCCTCTTTCAGAGCCTGCAACTCCAACTTTTAAGTCTGGATCTCCCAAAGCTAGAATTCCAGTAAATCCTTTTTCTCCTGTAACAAATCCATCTGGTGTAAGAAGTCCTGCACTAGATGTACAACCTATTATTGGTGCAGTTCCAAGTTCTGATTTAGCTCCTTCTAAAACTTCTTTTACGTTACTATCTACTGATGTATATAAAAATGCTACTTTAGTTTCAACTAAATCTACGACTGCTTTTGCTGCTGTTTCCTTTCCTTGTTCATAACTATTTTCGTTTGTACTCCATGCTACGTTTGATTTTAACATAATTACTCCTCCTTTGTAATTTTTTATCCTAACCAAATTATACCATATTAACCTTTTTTTACAATTAATGACACAAAAACGTAATATAATTGTAAAGAAAATGTATTATTTCTCTAAAATCAATAGAATTACTATTTTTAAAAAATTAAAAGCAAAAAGATATTTTAATTTGTTCATATATCTTTTTGCTCTATCTTTATAAATTTACTTTTGCTTATTTTTCTTCTTTTCAAGCAATATAGAACTACTTGCAAGAATTAGGACTATAGCAATTAGTACAAAAAATGCTACTATTTGATTTCTTTCTTCTTTTCCTTCTTGTTCATTCTTTTCTATCTGTTCTTGATTTTCTTTATTCTGTTCTTGCTCATTACTTGTTTTTTGTATTTCATAAATTTGCTTTAATTTTTCTTGGTTACTTTTCTGTTCTTCTTGGTATTTAGCTTCTTCTTCACTATTTCTTTTATAAACATTTATATTGTATTCCTTTTTTGTATAACCATTTCTTGCAGTAACTGTAATTTTAATTTCATTGTTACCTTCTTTAAGTGTATCATCTCTTTTTATTTCTACTGTTGCTTCTTCATCTTCTGGAATTGCGAGTAAATTTATTTGTTCTGTGTTGTTTCCTACTTCAACATTATAATTAGTAACAGTATTATCAAAAGCAGGGTAAAGAAGATAGTTTTCAATTGCAAGAGTTTCTAAATTAGTATTTGCTGCCTCTAAATCATTAGTTTTAGTAACATTAATTAGATATGTGCTATTACTTGTTTTATCAGGTGATGTTACTTGTACTTTTATTGTATTTAAACCATTTTGTAAGTTAGTATTTCCTGTAATTTCTACTTGTGCATCATTATTTTCTGCTGTTGCTAAAACTTCTATATCTTTAACATCATTTTTAACTGTTAAATAATAATCAAAAATATCATTTTGAAACTCTGGTACCATACCTTCTATGCTAAGTCTAAGGTTTTGAAGTTTTGAATTACTTTCATTTATATCTTGTCCTACTTCTTCTCTTGCTTGTTTTTCTAAAGTTGTTTCTTCTTTTCCAATCTGTATTTGTTTTTCTTTAAAACTCGTTTCTACTTTTTGACCTTTTTCAGTATAAAATTCTCCATTTATATTAAAAGTAGCTATTCCATTTTCTTTAGCTTTAAACTTAAATGTTTCTATGCTTCCGCTTCTTGGACTTGTTCCACCTTGCTTGTCATACCAAACATAAATAATTCTATTTCCATCAACATTTATATTGTCTTCTTTATTTTCTTTTACAAATTCAAATTTATCATTATCAAAATAAAGATATAAAGTAAAAGCTGCAGTTTTAAAATTATCTATATTAACACTAATTTCTATTTCTTCACCTACATCGATAACATCTTTATTACTTTCTAAATAGACATTTCCTGTAGTGTTTGCATAAACCTTGCAAGCTGAAATTATATTTATTAGAAAAAGAAATAAAATTAATAATAATAAAATTTTTTTGTTTATATTTTTAACCTCCATGTCTCTCTCCTTTATAAGATGTGTCCCAGATTACGCAAAAATGCGCAAAAGGAAACGTCCCTATTGTTCTATTTCTTGAAGCCCTAATATATGTCTTTGAATTAATAGTAAATCAACAGAACTTGGTTTTGATGATGTTTTTCTTACATTACTTGCTTTCATAAATATACTATCTAACTTTTGTAACTCTAGTATATGTCTTTGTAATACTAATAAATCAACACTATTTATCTTTCCATCTCCATTACTGTCTCCATACACTATAATTGTATATTCTCTTAAAAGAATTCCATTTTCTTTTACTAAGATTTTACTTCCAGTTCCTACAATATCATTATCTCCTAAAGTTTCACCTTTATAGTTTACAAATTCTAATTCTAAATCTGTTGTAATTAAGTCTTTTAAATCAGATACTTTGTTTTTATCATAATTTATTCCTGAAATTTCTAAACTATCTACATTTAAAGAACTATCAAAGTGTATTTCTGAATCTTCCATTTTTCTTACTACTGTTACTTTACATTCTTTTTTGATTTCTTCATTTTCTTTTGATTTAACTGTAATTATTGCTGTTCCTTCTTGCTTTGCTTCTAAATTTCCGTGTTCATCTAATGTTACTGTATCTTGCTTATTACTCTCAAAAATAATACCTTTTTCATTTGCATCATCTGGCTCTACATAGGCATTTATTTTAAATGTATCCCCTACTTGCATATAGACATCATCATTATCTATTAATATGTCTGTTACTTTACTATAAACTTCCACTTCTAAAGTAGCTTGTACATCATTCTCTTCTGCTTTTACTGTTATAGTTGCTTTTCCACTTGTTATTCCTCTTAAGTTCCCATCACTATCTACTGTTACGATATTTGGATTACTAGATGAATATATTACTTTATGGTCTTTTGCTTCTTCTGGCGAAATTTTTATATTTAATTTTTTAGTTTCTCCTTTTTGTATAACATTATTATCTAAACTCATTTCTATATTTTCTATCTGTACT
The DNA here is from genome assembly GCA_944387555.1 of uncultured Clostridia bacterium. GTDB lineage: Bacteria > Bacillota > Clostridia > TANB77 > CAG-508 > CAG-269. Next base: position 54,898 of record CALXFH010000004.1, read on the forward strand.
GGTGGGACTTCTGTTACATAGTTTTGTGAAATATAACCGATAATTCCATTAGAAAGTCTTACCATATCCCATCTATCACCAGTTCCGACGCCCTTTTTTATTCTTGTCATCTGGTTTCCTTCTTGCACCATTGTAATTACTTCATAAGAAGTACTAGGTCCTGTTCTTACATTTACATTAGTAGCATTACAATATACTTTTGTATTGTCATCTGTAAAATTACTTGGCTCAATACTTGGACTTTGTGTTGGAATATCAGGCATATTATTATATATTGGAATAATAAAATTCATTGGTATATCTAACAAATTACTTTTTTTATAACCTGTATATATAGATTTTGACTCACTATAAGGAGCAAGTACATTTGTCATGTACTGGTGCCAAAATAAACTACTTCCTGTTACATCAAACTTTTGTAAATATACTGTATCTTGTCCTTGATTTATATAACTATCTCCTATAAAAATAGCTCCTCCTGTTATTGCTCTTTCTTTAGTGTTCCATGGAATTAAAAATTTAGTTTTAGTTGCTTCACTAGCGCCTTTTCCATCTTTTGCATACTGAAGTCCATTTTTAATTGCTCCCATGGGCTCAGAAGAACTTGTTGCTCCTATATTATAAAAATTATATAAACCTTCAAAACCACTTACTGTTCCGCTAATTGAAGCATGTGATAAAAAAGGTCCTACTTCTTGTTTTATTCTAGATGCTAAATGATATGGACTTACCTTTGAAGTTTGTCCTCCTCTTAATATTAAGTCCGAATATTTTTCAGACATATTAATAGTTTGTCCTGTACTTGTTACATAAGATACCTTTGTATTATAAAATTCTGTACCATAAAGTATTTTTTCAACTCCATCTAAATTATTTGTTTGCTCACTAAAAGATAGCCCCTCAAATTGGAATATTCTAACTTCATTTAGAAAATTTCTTGGGTCCATACAAAACTCTACTGCTTGTCTTGAACTATCCACCCAACCTGCGTCTACTTCAACATTATATTCTCCAGGTTTTGTATTTTTCCATCTATCAGAATAGTTTTTAGGAACTAAGTTTTTACCAAATTCATTTTCATTATCAATAACGTAATTCCAATCTAAATTTGTATATAAAGCCGTAAACTTCCAATTCGGATGTTTTGTAGCTAATTCTTCTAAATACGGTTTATAACTTTCTGGAAAATCTTCTATACCATTAGATCTACCCTCTCCATTTACAACAGCAAAAATTATGCATCCTAAAAAAAGAATTATAAAAAGTACTATATATGTTTTTTTATCTTTTAAAATGCTCATCCTAATCTTTCTCCTTTGCTTTTACTATAATTCTTTTACTAGAATCATTTGTACAAGTAATTAGAGTTACCTCTTTTCCTCCACCTGTTTCTTGTGATAAACAACTTACATCATCTGGTAAAACCATATATATGTCATAAATTTCATATTCTACTCTTCCTACATTATTGTCTATAATAAAAAGATTATCTCCTACAATTAAATCTTTTAAATTATGGAACATGTTTTTATTTTTGAAATTATGTCCTGCTATACAAAAATTTCCAGAAGTATTGGGCTTTGCTCCCCAAAACTTTACAGCTGAAATATTTAAAGACGAATTTGAATATGTTTTTAATACATAAGTTTCTAAATTTATTTTAGGTATTTCTAATTTTGCTAACACATCATACCCTTTATATTCTAAAGCAACTTCTTCTTTTGGATATTCTTTTTCTATTTCTTTAGTTTCTTCATCAGTAGTAGTTATATTAGTACTTACATTTTGTACTTTATAGTTTTCCTCCTCTATCTTTTTTTCATTATAATTTTCAATTCCAAGCCAAGTTAAAATACTAAAAATAATTGTAACTAAAAAGATATTAACAATTCTTTTTTTACTTTTCGTTTTCATTTGCTTATCCTTCCTAAGGCTCTTTTTATGTAAGTAAATGAGAAAAAATCTCATTTACTTTTCTTTTTATTTATTTTTTCTTCTTTATTTTTATTTTTTATTCTTTTATTTTCTTTTTGTTATAATAAATAACAGTTCCAGTGAGTATTGCTAGTATTGTAGAAATTGGAAGATATATATTTGTACCTGTTTTTGGAAGTTTAGTTGGCATTTGGTTTTCTGTTACATTTTCTACAACATTTTCCTCTACTTCTACTGGTGGAGTTATTTCTTCTGGATTATTTTCTGTTGTTCCATTTTCTGTTCCACCTGTTGTTGGAGGTGTTGGTGCTTGTTCTGCTACTGTAAAGTCAAATGTTTTTTGGGCAATTACTGAGTCAGAATTTTCTCTATCTATTAATTTTAATGTAATTTGATAATCTCCTGCTTCACTAAATATTCCTCTAACATTTAACACTTGTGATACATCTTTTCCACCAATTGCATATCCTTGTTCTTCTCCCCAACCACTTTCTATTATGTCATGGTCTAATTGAGATTCATCTGTTCCTATTAACTGTACATCTCCTGCTCCTGTGCTTTCAGCTACAAGTCTTGCTTTGTTATAGTATTTTCCCATAGGTGAAGAATAAGAAAGTTTCATTTCATTTTCTTCTCCTTTTACAAGTGTTCCATTTACTGATTCTAAATTTAATGTATAATCTATATATTCTGGCTCAACTGTTACATTTTTAGTAATTGGAGTTGTTATATCATCATAAGTTACAGAGGCGTCTGAATTTGCTAATCCTTCTGCTGTTATATTAAATTCTGTTGGATTTGAAGTTGTTAAATCTGCTTTTGCTCTAAATGTTACGCTCATATTTGTACGTGGGTTTGTTCCTCCAGTACTATCATAGAAAACAACTCTTACCTTAGTTCCAGTATCATTTGCTGTTCCACCTTCGCTTGATACATACTCAAATATGCTATTATCATAAGCAACATCAAATGTATATGAACCTAAAGCCTGACCAAATTCTATATTTACTTTTACTTCTTCACCTGGTCTTATTAAATCCTTAGAAGTTTCTACATTTATAGTATCTAATGAATCCGCATATACATTCCCTGTAAAAACAGTAACACTTATTATCATTAAAATTGCAATTAAACTAACTATTTTTTTCATTTAAAAATTCCTCCTTTTTTATTTATATATTTTTATTATGTCGAATTTTGTTATTTTTTATTTAGTAATTTTTAGAAGGATTTTTTAATTGTCGTATTAAAGCATAAAAAAACGTAATAGAAATTTTTTCTATTACGCATTTTTCATTTTTTTATTTTATTTTATTTTATTTTTTATTTTATAAAATTTAAAATTTTTGGAATAAATATAATTAAGCCAACAATTACACTTCCAATTGCTAAAACAAGTACTGCTCCAGCAGCTACGTCTTTTGCAATTTTTGCTTTTTCATTTTTTTCCATAGTTATCATATCGACAACTGTTTCTATTACCGTATTAAACAATTCTCCTGATATTACCAATGCAAACATAATAACTAAAATTATCCAATCTAATGAACTTATTTTAAGTACTATACCTGCAATTATTACAAGTATCATTATTAATATATGTATTTTCATATTTTGCTCTGTTTTAAATGATGTAGCAATTCCGGTAAAAGCATATTTAAAACTATTTATTAATTTTTTCGTTTTTGTTTTCATTTCTATCTTCTCTTTCTATTATATATTTTTTAACTAAGCTTGTATATATTATTAAGTAACATACTGATATTAAAAATCCTGCAATTACATCACTTGTATAATGTACTCCTAAATATATTCTAGTTACTCCAATTAATATTATTAAAATACTTAGGAAAATAATTAATACTATTTTTAACTTTTTGTTTTTAAAATATTTATATATTAAATATATTAAAAATCCATAAAATGCCATTGATATCATTGAATGTCCAGATGGGAAACTATATCCTGTTTCTGAAATCAATTTAAATTCATTTGGTCTTGGTCTTTGTACTATGTTTTTTAATAATATATTTAATATTGTTGCAATTACTAAATTTAATAAAATACAAAAACTGATTTTTTTATTCTTTATTAATAATAACAATATTATTGTTAAAGTACAAATTACAATTGCTCCTCCTAAGTTTGTAATTACTATTGCAATTGGTGTCACAGATGGATCTATTAGGCTAGAAACTATACCATATCCCATTATATCTAATTTCATTATTTCTTTTTCAAATACATCTTCTGCAATTGCAATTACTATTATCAATAATACAAATAATATTATCCACTTTATATTTTTTATACTAAAATCTTTTACTTTTGTTATCTTTTCTCTCATTTGACTTCTCTTTTCTTAAAAAGTATAGATATATTTTAGCATTTATTATAGAAAATAGCAATAAAAATTTAGGAGATACTCTTAAGCATCTCCATATATTTTTATTATACTACTTCATATCCAGCATCTTCTACTGCTTTCTTTAAAACGCTATCATCTACATCTTCTTTTAAAGTAACTTCTGCTGTTTTATTTTCTAAGCTTACATTTACAGATTTTACTCCTTTTACTTCTTTTAGGGCTGCTTCTACTTTTTTAACACAGTGCATACAGCTCATTCCTTCAATATTTAATGTTTTTACAATTTTTTCTTTTCCAAACATTTTAAATTCCTCCTTTATATTTTTATTTATTTTTAAGTGAGACAAAAAAGGCCTGGCCCTAATTGTCTCATCTTAGTCTTAACGCATTTAATATTACTGTTAAACTACTAAGTGTCATAGCTAAACCTGCTATCATTGGGTTTATTGATATTCCTATTGGTTTTAATACTCCTATTGCAATTGGTATCATTAAACTGTTATAGAAAAATGCCCAGAATAAGTTTTGTTTTATGTTTCTTATTGTCTTTTTACTAATTGTTATTAAGTCTAATATTCTACTTAAGTCATTTTTCATTAATATAACATCTGATGAGTCCATTGCAATATCTGTTCCTGAATTTACACTAACACCTATATCTGCTGTTGCTAATGCTGGGCTATCATTTATTCCATCTCCACACATCATAACAGCTCTGCCTTCTTTTTTCAATTCTTTTATTGTTTTTGTTTTTTCTTCTGGTACTACATCTGCAATTACTTTTGATATTCCTATTTCTTTTGCAATTAATTTGGCTGTTTCTTCATTATCTCCTGTTAACATTATTGTTTCAATATTGTTTTCATTTAATTTCTTTATTACATCTTTTACATTTTCTCTTACTAAGTCATTTACTCCAATTAAAGCAATTATTTTATTTTCTTCTACTACATAGATAATACTATTTCCTTCTTTTGCTAACTTACTTTCTTCTTCTTTTATTTTTTCTTCATTATTTTCTATATTAAAATGTTCTAATATTTTATAATTTCCAAGTAAATATTCTTTTCCTTCTACTTTTCCTGTTATTCCTAGACCACTTAAGTTTTTGAAGTTTTCTACATTATATTTTCCAAGTTTCTTTTCTTTTAAGTATTCTTCAAATGCTTTTGCTATTGGGTGTGTTGACCTTGCTTCTATACTTCCTGCAATCCTTAGTATTTCTTCTTCATTTAAATTACTACTATAATTTAAAACTTTAGATATTTTTAATTTTCCATATGTTAATGTTCCTGTTTTATCAAATACTATTGTATTTATATTTCTAGCATTTTCTAGAATTTCACTTTTCTTTACTAATATTCCATTCTTAGCACATTTTCCTTCACTTACTACTATTGCAAGTGGTGTTGCTAAACCTAGTGCACATGGACAGGCTACTACTAATATTGTTACAAATGTTGTTAATGCTTCTCCAATATCAAATCCTAATACCAAATATGCTATAAATGATACAATTGCAATTAATATTACTATTGGTACAAAATATCCACTTACTTTGTCTGCCACTCTTGCTATTGGTGCTTTTGTATTACTTGCTTCTACTACTAATTTTACAATTTGTGATATTGTAGAGTCTCTTCCTATTTTTTCCGCTTCATATTCTAAATATCCATCATAATTAATACTTCCTGCTATTACTTTATCACCTTGTTTTTTACTTACAGGCTTACTTTCTCCCGTTAAAAAAGACTCATCTAAATGTGCTTTTCCACTTATTATTTTTCCATCTACTGAAATTCTATCTCCTGCATGACTAACTACTGTGTCACCTTTTTGGATTTCATCTATTGTTACTTCTTTTTCTTTTCCATCTATTTTTACAATAGCTTTACTTGGTGTTATTTGTACTAATTTTTGAATTGCTTCTTTTGTTTTATCCTTGCTTATTCCATCTAAGTATCTTCCAAGTTTTATAAAGAATATTACTATTGCTGATGACTCAAAATATAATTCATGTACAAAAGAATTATCTCCTCTTATTATCATAACCATACTATATGTACTATATAAAAAGCTACTTAATACTCCTATTGCAACTAATGTATCCATATTAGGTGCTTTATGTATTAAATTTTTAAATCCACTTTTTATTATATCAAAACCATATACTAAGAATAATATTGTAAGTATAAATAATGTTACTGAATAATTTATAGGATTTTCATGCATATTTAAGAATTTAAATATTGGAAGACCTATCATATGTCCCATTGATATATACAATAATATTACTGCAAGTACTCCAAATATTATAAATAATATTTTATCTTTTTTGTGGTTATTTTCTTCCTCTTTTCCTGTATATTCTCCTAAACTTTTGAACCCTGCTTTTTTTACAAATGTATCTAGCATTTTTCTATCTACTTTTTGTTCATCATATTCTACCTGAGCTGTTGCCATAACTAGATTTACACTTGCTGAAATTATTCCATCTTGTTTATTTAAATACTTTTCTAGTCCATTAGAACAAGCACTACATGTCATACCTTCTATTTTTAATACAATTTTCTGCATTATTGAAACCTCCTAAATAAATTTACTACTTCATCTATTATCTCATAGTTCCCCTTTTCTAAATCATTATATACACAAGTATACATGTGATTTTCCAATATATGATTTGCTAAACTTTTTATTGATTTATTTATTGCTGATAGTTGAATTAAGACATCATCACAATATCTATCTTCTTCTATCATTTTCTTTACTCCTCTTACTTGCCCTTCTATTCTATTTAATCTATTATTTATTATTTTCTTTTCTCCTTCACTTCTTTTTGTTTGTTTTCTACAACAATTATTTTCCACCCTTCTCACCTCAATATGCATTATATACCCCTATAGGTATTTTGTAAAGGGAGGGGTATATACTTTTTAGATATAATATATGAAAATTAATACTTCCGTCGTAATTTCTATTTTAATATGATATAGTTGCATTGAATATAATATTACACTAATATTGCTATATATAATAAAGTATGATATATAATATATATATTAATAATAAAGGAGATGTCGGTATATGTTAATAAAGTGTAGTGAGTGCGGAAAAGAAGTAAGCGACCAAGCTTCCACTTGCCCTAATTGTGGAGCACCTATTAAAGAAGATGAAATTAAAAAAGAAATAAAAGCGGGAATAAAAATAAGTAAGAAATTAGCCATAATTCTTATAATCGCTTTATCTTTTATTATTATATGTGCTTTTATATTTGGTTATTTTATACCAGCACATACATATGTTACCAAAGACAGTAATGGTAACTACGTAGAAGAATTTCGCCTTTTTAAATAATTTTAATAAAGTCCCTAATGGGACTTTATTTTTTATATAAATTTAATACAATATTACAACGATTGTACTTCTATATTTTATTTTAATATTATATAGAAAATACACACTCTGCTTGGCTATAGAGTGTGTATTTAAATACAATCTATTGGCAACCACTTCATGTGGCTCCTTATTTCTATATTTTTATTATAACATAAATTATTTTTTTGTCAAATTTTAAAATTGTTGCAATAGCTCAGTTGGTAGACAAACTGACTCTTAATCTGCTGGTCCTCAGTACTATTTTTTATTTTTTTTTATCATTTTGTAGTTTTCTATATCTATCTTTTCATTATTATGGAATACATTTTCTAGTTTTTTAGTTTTTATTAATTCTTCTTTCTTTTGTTTTGTTAACTTCTTAATTGCATATTCTAATTTAGATGCTAAAGATTTATTTTCACACTCCCATACCGCTTCTAACTTCTTAGCCAAATGTGTATAAGTATATTTAGCACATTTCTCATTTTTAGAAAAATGCTCCTCCATTCTTCTTTCTATATCTACAGTAATTCCTGTATAAATAGAATTATCCATGCATCTTAGCATATATATGTAATACATTTTATTCTACTCCTTTAAACTCCCAAGTATTTGCGTTGTCATAAGAATAGTATATTTTACTATTACCACCTTCATAGTCGCCATCACTTCCTTGACCAACTTCTAAAGTTAATGTACCATTATCATCTTTTTCAGGTAATTCATAATAATCATAAATATTACTATCTTCTTCTGTTTGCTGTACATTCATTCTTGTAAAAGTTACTCCGCCATCTCTTGTAATATATAATTCTGATGTATTTCCACTTATTTCTGGCATTGTTAAAAAGCCTAAGTTTTCATCAAAGAATTTTATTTTGCTTCCTCTTCTAAAAATCTCTTCTCCACTATTTCCAAAACCTTTAAATACAACTTGCCATGTTTTTCCACCATCTGTTGTTTTACTAATATCACCAAAGGCTACTCCTACTGCTACATCTTTAAATTCTAACATATAACCCAAATTAGGATTTAAAAATTGCATAGCTTGAACAGTAGTTTTTCCTAATTCTACTGTATTCCAATTTACTCCCATATCATCTGAATATACTAGATATTCTTTCTCATCATCTCTGTATGGGAAAAATGTTTTTTCTTCTCCTACTTGGTATGTTCCTTCTTCAAATTTATCCACATTTGAAAAATCTCCTGGAACTTCTATTACATTTTTACCATCATAACTAATATATAATATTCCATTTTTTATTTCATAATCATTGGCATCCACATCAGCAATATTATAATTACTTAAATCATCATCTTTATTGCTACTACATCCTAATGTATATATTTTGCTTCTTTCCATAGTAACTTCACACAAAGTAATTGTTCCATCTCTTAATATATCAGTTTTTCTATCTATTACACAATCTTCGTTTAATGATATTACAAACCTAGGTATATTATCTTTATATAGTACTACTGCTGTTACTCCAAATTGTTCACAATCTTCATATTCAAACAATTCTTTTGTTTTTCCTGTTTCAATTGTAATTCCTTTTGAATCAAATATAATACTAGCTGAATTTGTATAATTTGGTGTTTCATTCCATTCTCCTTCTAATGCTGGCACTACATTATAGTAAAAATCTCCACCTTCTCTATCTCCATATGTTGCAACATACTCTCTTAAAATTCCATCTCTATCTTTATAAGTTATATTACATATATCTTCTGCAAGCCATTGTGTTTTAATTGCTCCTTCTACCTGTGTTGAAAATTCTTGTTCACTTGTTGCAAATAATAGCTTCGCATCTTTGTAATAGGTAATCCTTCCCGTTTCATTATTTTTCTTTAAAACTAATTCGTTTGAAAAATTATTAGAAAACTCTACTATACATTTATTTTCAAAACCATTATTTATCATAAATGCTAAATTAATAATTGTAAGTAATACCATAATTACAATAGTTATTATATTTTTTATTTTATTTCTTTTTAAATTAACTAAAGCTAAAAAGATTAAACAAAATGTTATTATAATAATTTCATTTACAATATAAAACAATAAATCACTTACATATACATAATCACGTGGTTTTAATATAAATAAATATCCTAATTGTAAAATAAAGCTAAACACAAATAATACACATGCTATTATTCCTATAGTTCTTTTTAAGATTTTTATTCTTCTTTCTCTTTTCTCCTTTTTTAATGTAACTTTTTCTACCGCTTCTTCTATTTTCTTTTCTATATCTTCTTTACTTATTTTTTCTTTTCCTCTTTCTCCATTTAATATTTCAGAAACATCTACATCAAATACTTCTGCAAGTGAACCAAGCATAGTTATATCAGGGAAACTTAATCCTCTTTCCCATTTTGATATTGCTTTATCTGTTAATCCTATTTTTTCAGCTAATTCTTTTTGTGTCATATTTTTTTCTTTTCTAAGTTCCTTTATAAAATTTCCAAATTTTAAATTATCCATTTTTTCCTCCTTTGACTAGAAAAAGTTTATCACTTATAGCTTTTTTATTCAACCGACTATTAGTAGAATTATTCATTTTTCTTGAAAAATAAAGGAAAAAATAAGGAGGAATTTTCTCCTTATTAATTACTTGTTAACTCTATTGCAATTTTAGAAAATAGAAATTCATATGGATTATAATTAAGATTGCTTGTTATCTGTTTTATTCCTGGTAAAGATTCTTCTAAGCTTTCTATTTTCCTTGCATTTTCCATACTAGTATCTATAACATAATAAGCATTTAAGGGGTTATTATCACCACCATATCCAGAAAGTAAATTTTCGTTATCTTTAAATTTTTCTTTTAATTCATCCAATGCATCTTCTTTTGAATGATATTCTATTTTTGCATTTTTATCTATATTATTTATAGCATTTTTTATATCTTCCATTTGTTCTTCTGTTATATCATTATTTAAATAAATTTCAATTTTTCTTGCTTCATGATAATAATAAACAAATATAAAAATATTAAATAAGATAATAATTGTAAGTACTGTTCCAATAACTATAAGTAATTTATTTTTTTTACTCATTTTTTTCTTTACTTTTTTTAGATAATCTATTTCTTCTTCTTGTTTATTATCTTCTACTCCATCTTCTTTCATTTCATTAAATACTTTTTTACATTCTTCACATTTCTTTAAATGTTTTTCAACTAATTCTTTAGATGCTGTATGTAAAGTTCCATCTTGATAACCAAATAACAAATCTTGTACTATTTCACATTCCTTCTTCATTTTCTCTTTCCTCCTTTAATTTTTGTTTTCCTCTAAAAAATACGACTCTTGCCCAACTAGAAGTTTTTCCCATTATTTCTGCTATTTCTTTATAATTCAAATTACCAAGTATTCTTAAATACATTACATTTCTTGTTTGTTCATCTAGTTTTTGTATCTTTTTAAATATTTCTATTTTTTCTTGTTTTTCTAGAACTTCTTCTTCTAAAATTGCACTAGATACAATTACATCTTCTGCTTCTTCAAAAGAAATTTTGTCTACTTTCTTTTCCTTTTTCAAAGTTTTATACCAAATATATTTAGCAATTTGACAAAGCCAAGTAGAAATTTTGCATTCGCCTTTAAATTTTTCAATATTTTTTATTGCAACTTCAAAAGTTTCTTGGACAATTTCTTCTGCTACTTCTTTGTTTCCGACTTAAGCAGAATATATATTTATATACAGTTTTTGCATATTCTTGGTAAATTTTTTCTATATCCTGCATAACATTTCCCCCTTCTATAAAATAAGTGTTTAAGAAATGTGATTTTGTTACAAAATTTTTAAATTTTTTTAAAAGAAAAAGGAGAAAATTCTCCTTCTCCTTATCTCTCTTTTATTGTTGCATTGTTTCTAATGATGACATTAAATTTGTATATTCTTCGTATGCGCTTTGTGTTGTAAACACTATTTGTTCTCCTTGTATTTCCCATTCATCTTTATTATCACTTAAGAAGTTGAAAAGTGTTTCTAAATCGTCTAAAGCTGCTTTAGCTTCATCTTGTGCTGCTTTTAATTCTTCTATTGCTTCTTTCATACTACTACTTGATTCTTCATCTACTGCTAGTTGTTTATATAGTTCCTTATAATATTCTCCTACATCTTTATCATCTATTTTTGAAAGCATATTTTCTTCGTTTGTATATTCTTCCATTTTAGTTATATAATCATCTATAGCCTGTCTCATCGTTGCAATTTCAGCTTTTGTATTTGCAAAATCTGGTCCATCTTCTTTTATATTATCAAAAGAAACTAAATTCATAACTTTTTCTTCATCTAAACTTTTTGATAATTCTTGTGTTTCAACAATTACATCATTTATATAATCTTTAAGTGTTTTTTCGACTACTGCATATGATCCAGTAGTTTTTATCTCCATATCTACTGGATTTTCTACTAATGTTCCATCTTCATTTACAATTTGTATTTCTGATAGCTTATTTACTTCTGCTATCAACTTCCCTGTTTGATTTCCATGATAATAAATAAATCCTCCTGCTATTAAAAGAATAAGAACTACTATTATTACAACAGTTATTATAATCTTTTTCTTACTCTTCTTTCCTACTTTTTCATTACTTTTTTCTCCCATATTAATCCATCCCTTCTTATTTTTAATTCTTTTCCATTATACTATTTATATTTCTCAATTACAAGTAAATATTATTATTTAGAAAAAAATTAAGAAAGTATATTATATTTATACTTTCTTAAAATTAAAAGGAGATATTTTGTTAAGCAATACCTAAAGCTTTTTCTACTCTTTCATGTCTAAACTTAAACTCTTTATGTTCCGCATTATTAATTTCTATAGCAGTTTTTAGTCTATCGCTTATATCTTTTTGATTATTAAGAATATTAGCTAAATTAGAGTTTTGCATTACATCAAGTTTTTCATTTATTTTGGTAAGTTCTTGCCTAATTCCTTTGTTTTCATTTTTAATTTCTTTTACTTCTACTTCTACTTTGCTTAATCTTGTATCCATACTTTCTACTTTTATTTCTACATTTCCTAATCTTGTATCCATACTTCCTACTTTTGTTTCTACATTTCCTAGTCTTGTATCCATACTCTCTACTTTTGTTTCTACCTTATCTAATCTTGTGTTTACTTTACCAAATTCTCCTTGTATTTTCTCCCAAAGTTCTTGAATTTCCATAGCACTTCATCTCCTTCTTAATTATTCTGTTCAAATTTTAACACCATTATATTTTGTTTACAAGTCTGTAAATTTTACTTTTTACGTGTAGAAACCATTCTTTACTCTCTTTACATCTTTTTTTCTTTGTTTTTCTCACTTTTTTAAAACCTTCTTGTTCTAATTTACTTATTTGTTTTACTAAAAATAAAACAAAGCATAAATTCTAGGCTTTTACTAAAATTCATACTTTGTAATTTTTTGTTATAATATTTTTACATTTTGTTTGGCATTTCCATACCAAGTAATTTAGTTCCTTCTTTTAATACTTTAGCAGCTGCATAACTTAAGTAAACTCTTGCATCTTTTACTTCTTTATCATCTACCATTATTTTATTTTCATTATAAAAACTACTATATGCTTTTGCTAAATCAATTAAATATCTTGATAAAATTGAAGGTTCTTCTTTCTCTGTTACTTGAACTAATATATTTTCAAAATTATATATTAATTTTAATATTTCTTGTGAATATTTATCAGCTAGCTTTTCTACATTTACATCTTTTACATTTGGAATTTCCCCTGCTTTATCTAATACGCTCTTTATTCTTACATAAGTATATTGAATATAAGGTCCCGTTTCTCCTTGGAAATTTAAAATTGTATCCCAATCAAAAACTTCATCTTTTACTCTATTATTTGATAAATCATTAAATATAACAGCTCCTACTCCAACTTTTTTAGCAGTTTCATCTTTATCTTCTAAATCAGGATTTTTTTGTTCGATTACTTCTTTAGCTCTTTCTATTGCCTCATTTAATAAGTCTTCAAGTTTTATTGATGTTCCCTCTCTTGTTGACATTTTTCCTGTTGGTAATAGCACCATTCCAAAAGGTACATGTTTTAATCCTTTTATATATTTTTCATCTAATCCCAAATATTTTGCAGTTGCAAATACTTGTTTAAAGTGTAATACTTGTTCATATGATGTAACATATAAAGCTTTTTCAAAATCATATGTTCTTGCTCTATAAAGAATTGCTGCTAAATCTCTCGTTGCATATGTTGATGAACCATTTGATTTTATAATAATACATGGCGTATCTATTCCAACATCTGTTAAATCTACTATTTTAGCTCCTTGAGATTCTACTAATTTCCCTGACTTTTCTAAAAGTTCTATTACTTCTGGCATTTTATCTGAATAAAATGCTTCTCCATTCCAAGACTCAAATTTACTTCCAAGCATATCATAAACTCTTTGGAATTCTTTTAAACTAACAGCTTTAAATTTTTCCCATAATTCAGTGCAATATGGATCTCCTTCTTCTAGTTTTTTGAAGTTATCTCTACATGCTTCTAATACCTTTTCATCTTCTTTACATAAATTATTTATCCTAATATAAATTTTTGTTAACTCATCTATAGGGTTTTTATCTATATCATATTCATCACCCCATAATTTGTATCCTTCTATTAACTTACCAAATTGAGTTCCATAATCTCCTATATGATTTATACCTGTTACATTATACCCTAAAAATTTATATATGTTAGATAAAGCTCCTCCAATAACTGTAGAACGCAAATGTCCTATATGGAATGGTTTTGCAATATTAGGTGCAGAGTAATCTATTACAATATTTCTTCCTTCTCCTATTTTAGCTCTTCCATATTCTTCTTTACTTGCTACTTCATTTAATACCTCTTTTGCAAGTATTTCTTTATCAACAAAAAAGTTTAAAAAGCCTCCAACGACTTCTACTTTTTCTATTCCTGTTCCTTCTAAACTTATTTTTTCTTTTATTTCATTTGCAATTACAGGTGGCGCTTTTTTTAATTCTTTTGCTAATTTAAAGCAAGGAAAAGAATAATCACCATTTTTCGTATCTTTTGGTATTTCTATATATGATTCTAATTCTTTTTTATCAATATCTACCACTTTTCCTAATTCTTCTGTAATTTTAGTTTTAAAATCTATCATCTTATTCTCCCTCTTTTATGTTAAATTTCTTTAATATTATATTATGTAAAAGCCCAAAAGTCAATAAAATTCTATTATTATAGAAACTAAAATTTATTTTATTTTTTATTACTACTGCTCTTAATTATATAATTCCATGAATCTTTACACATATCATCTAAAGTTTTAGTTGCAACCCAACCTAATTCATCTTTTGCTTTTTTAGGGTCTGCATAACATGTTGCAATATCTCCTTCTCTTCTTGGTGCTATTTTATAAGGTACTTTCTTTCCAGTTGCTTTTTCAAATGCTTTTACCATATCTAAAACACTATAACCTTTTCCTGTTCCTAGATTATAAATAAATAATCCTTGATTTTCTTTATCTAATTTATTTAAAGCACATACATGTCCTTTTGCTAAATCTACTACATGTATATAATCTCTAACTCCTGTTCCATCAGGTGTATCGTAGTCATTGCCAAAAACAGATAGTTCTTTTAAAGTTCCTGCTGCTACTCTTGCTACATATGGCATTAAATTATTTGGAATGCCTTGTGGTTCTTCACCAATTAATCCACTCTCATGTGCTCCTACTGGATTAAAGTATCTAAGTATACATATATCCCATGTATTATCTGACTTATATAAATCTTTTAATATTTGCTCTATAAATAATTTAGATGTACCATATGGATTTGTTGTTCCACCTGTTTTACAATCTTCTGTTAAAGGTATTCTCTCAGGTTCTCCATATACTGTTGCTGATGAACTAAATATAAATTTTTTAACATTATATTTTTTCATAGTTTCTAGAAGTATTAAACAACCTGTTATATTATTATGATAATACTCTAATGGTTTTTGTACTGACTCCCCTACAGCTTTATATCCTGCAAAATTTAATACTGCATCTATTTTATTTTCTTCAAAAACTTTTTCTAACTTTTCTCTATCTAAATAATTAAGCTCATAAAATTTAAAATCTTTTCCTGTTATTTTTTTTATTTTATCTAAGACCTCTTTCTTGCTATTTGAAAAATTATCTACTATTACAACCTCTTTTCCTGCATTTAATAATTCTACAGCAGTATGACTTCCAATAAATCCTGCTCCTCCTGGTAATAATATTGCCATTTTCTTTACCTCCTTTTTTTCATCCACATTTTCACTTTTTAGATTATATTACAATATTGGTTTAAATACAATACTGAAAATTTAAAAAACTAATAATAACACATTTTTATAGAAAAAGAAAAAAGATAGAAGCAAAACTTCTATCTATTTCTTAGATACTTCTGTTCCTTCTTTTGTATCTTTTATATTATAACCTTTACTATTTATTAAATCTCTTAATCTATCAGACTCTTCCCAATTTTTATCATTTCTTGCTTGCTTTCTTTTTTCTATCAAATTCAATATTTCTTCTGGTATATTCTCTTCTTTTTTGTCTTCTTCATCAATTTTAAGTCCCATTACTGTATCAAATTTAAGTAATAATTGTGCAAGTTTAGGTGATTTCTTATTATTACGTACAACCTCCCAAACTACTCCCATTGCTAATGGCATATTTAAATCATCATTAATTGCTTTGTGGAATCTTTCTTCAAATTCATTAACAGTATCATCATCCACTTCATCTGTTCCATTTAAATGTAATTTGTAGCCATTTTTTAATCTCTCTAAGGATTTTTCCGCTGCATCCATTCCTTTCCATGTAAAGTTTAGTTTATTTCTATAATGTGAAGAATAACTAAATAATTTATAAGTTAAAGGATTATATCCTCTATCTATTATATCTTTTAGTAAATAAACATTTCCTAGACTTTTAGACATCTTTCCACCATCTATTAATAGATATTCACCATGAAGCCAATATCTAGCTGGTATTTTTCCACAATAACCTTTGCTTTGTGCAATTTCATTTTCGTGATGTGTAGGTATTAAATCTATTCCTCCTGTATGTATATCAAATTGTTCTCCTAAATATTTTTGTCCCATTGCTGAACATTCAATATGCCATCCTGGATAACTTGGTCCCCATGGACTATCCCATTTCATTAAATGGTTTTCTGGTGCTTTTATCCAAAGTGCAAAGTCATAAGGATTTTTCTTTTCTGGGTCTACTTCTACCCTTGCTCCTGCTTTTTGATCCTCCACATTTAAATTAGATAGAACTGGATATTTATCTAATTTTGATACGTCAAAATATATTGCTGTAGAAGTTTCGTAAGCATATCCCTTTTTTACTAATACTTCAACATATTGAAGCATTTCTTTTATATGATCTGTTGCCTTACATACAATTTCTGGTGTTTCTATATTTAAAGCTTTTAAATCATCAAAAAATAATTTTGTGTAATGCTTGGCTATTTCTTCTGGAGATTTATGTTCTTCTCTTGCTGACTTTATCATTTTGTCTTCTCCTTCATCTCCATCAGAAACTAGATGTCCTACATCTGTTATATTCATTGCATGTTTTATTTTATATCCATTATAACGTAAAACTCTCCTTAATATATCTTGAAATATATTTGTTCTCAAATTTCCTATAGTTGCATCTTTATATACAGTAGGACCACAAGAATATATTTTAACCTCTTTTTCATCTATTGGCTTAAAAACTTCTTTTTTTCTTGTTAATGTGTTAGTAAAAAATATATCCATAATTCCTCCTTACTTCCTATAAAATACCAAGATAACTTGGTATTTTATAAGATTATTATTTTATTATTCAATGCTTCTGGCAGTTCCTCCAGTTTCATTTGTTCCTCCTGGTGTTTCTGGTTCTTCTGTACCTCCAGTATCTCCTCCTGAGGAACCTCCTCCAGGATTTCCGCTTCCTGAACTAGTATCTGTATTTCCTCCTGATGTATTTTCATCTGGCGTTTCTATAGGTCTTGTTATTGTATTGTTAGCAGGTGTGCTTGGTTCTTCTGGTTCTACAACTTTTGGTGAGGTGTGAATATTACAAGTCTCATAAACTCTCTCTCCATCAGTTGTTACTTTTCTATCTACTGGTGTCCATAATTTTAATTGTTCTTTTGGTAATACTGCTCCATAATAATTTGTTGTTACTTCACAATATTGAGAACAGTATTCAGTTGCTATTTTTCCAGATTCTGAACATATTCTTTGACTTCCATGTCCTTGACATTTTTCTGGTAAATTATTTGAAGCAAATATTTCTGTATAAGTATCTGTACAACCAGTTGTTGCTAAACAACCTGTTGTTCTACATACTGTTTCTTCTACTATTCCATTTGGTCTTTCAAAAGTTGCTCCATCTAAATCTTTATGTATATCTGTCATTATAGCATCCCAAATTTGTCCTGCTGGATTTTGGCTAAATCCTCTTACTTCCTCATTATTGTCATAACCAAACCATGTTGCTGCTGCATAATATGGTGTAAATCCACAAAGCCATCTATCATTACTATTATCTGTCGTTCCTGTTTTAGCAACTACGTCCATTCCTTTTATTGCACAATATGTTGCTGTTCCTCCGCTCTTTGTTGGCTCCATTCCTATTTGTTTTGCAAGATATGCAGTTTGCTCTGAAAATACTCTTGTTTCTTCTTGGTTTGGTGTCAATACTGTATTTCCGCTTGAATCAACTACTTTTGTATAGAATGTTGGTGTTATATAAACTCCATCATTTGCAATTGTTCCATATGCTGACGCCATTTCTAATGGGCTTGCACCATGAGTCATACCCCCGATTGCCAAAGCAAGCACTTCATCATCTTCTTCATCTAATGATGATAGTCCCATTTTTTGTAAATATTCTAATGATTTCTTTGGTGTTAATTCTTTCATTATCTTAACAGCTGGTATGTTTTTAGATCTTCTTATAAACTCTCTTATATCCATTGATTTGTTATCATATTTATCATCATCTTTTGGTATATAATTATTACCAAAATCTGTCTTTTCATCCATATATCTCGTAGATGGTGTTATTACGCCTTCCTCTAAACCTGGCGCTACATCTGCAATCATCTTTATAGATGAACCCGTTTGTTTTTTCATTTGAGTTGCTCTATTCCATCCAGATCCTGACTTTTCTCCAAGCCCTCCTGCTACTGCAACTACATTTCCTGTTTTATAATCTACAATTGCCATTCCAGATTGCGTATGATCATTTATTAAGTTACCATTTCCATCCTTATCTCTTCCACTTACAATATATTTTTCTTTTTTGTATTCTTCTTCTACTCTTGCTTGAATATTTGTATCTACTGTTGAATAAATTGTAAGTCCACTACTATATACATAGTTTTCTGCTATTGGTCTTGTAACTCCTCTTTCTTCCATTACCTGATTAATTACTTGGTCTAATACCGCATCTGTATGGTAAGAATAATTTGATGAAGTTGACACATTTCCTTTTTGGAAGTTCAATCCATTGTCTACTTCTGCTACTGCATCATTATAATCTTGTTCTTCTTCAATAAAGCCTAGTTCTTTCATTTTAGCTAATACTGTTTTTGTTCTATTCTTTATTTTTTCTGTATTATCTGTTGATGTATCAAATGGGTTATATGAAGATGGTGAATTATTTATTCCTGCCATAAACGCACATTCTGCTAAAGATAAGTCTTTTGCACTCTTATTAAAATAATATTCAGCACCCAATTCTACTCCATGAAGATTTCCTTCTCCACCGACATATAGGATATTTAAGTACAATTCTAGAATTTGGTCTTTTGATATCATTCTTTCTACTTGATATGCTTTTGCCCATTCTCTTATTTTTCTATATATACCTGCTAATCCCTGTGACTCATCATCTTCAGTTATATTTTTTACAAGCTGTTGTGTTATTGTACTTCCTCCATAACTTGAGCTTCCCCTAAATATTGTATTAAATATAGCTCCTGCTGTTCTCTTCCAGTCAACACCATGATGTTTATAAAATCTTTCATCTTCTATTGCCACATATGCTTTTGGTAAATATTTTGACATATCTCCTAGTGATATAATTTTTCTTTTCTCATCACCACTAAGATTTGCAATTACCCCTCCGTTTTGGTCTACTACAACAGAATTTGATGCTTTTATATTTAATTCATCTTTACTTATTTCAAAGTCATCTCCAAATAGCCCAAAGAATATTCCGGCTACTATTCCAGCACCAATTACACATAATAGTAAGAATATTATGACTGCTACTTTAAGTGCTGTTTTTACCTTGGGATTCATTCCTTTTTTCCCATTTTTCTTTCTTTTCATACTACTCTTTGTTCCATTAGTTGTTTTAGTTGCGTTGGTCTTTTTCCTTGCTGTTGGTCTTCTTCTATTTTGAGTATTTGAAGGCCTTTTTCTATTTTGATTACTACTTGTATTTCTTCTATTACTACTATCTGGCATTTTCTTACCTCCTTGCCAATTTTTAATTGGTCAAATACATTATATTATATTTTAGGAAAAAATGGAAGCTTTTTATAAAATTTTAAGAAATTATAAAGAAGTCCTTTTACCTATTAGTTTCTTTATCCTTACTTTGTCCCTTTTTATTTTTCTTTCTATATATTCATATGGCTGTTTTTTATAAAGCATTGCCTCATATATATCTTTTTGAAAATACAACTTACTTTTATCATAATCAAATTCTTCAAAATTTTCAAAAGATATTTCATAATCATTTATATTTAAGCCATTAAATCTTTTTTTATTAATAATTACATTACTGCATAAATTAACAACTATGGCTTCATCTGGAATATTGTATTTGTTTACTTCTTCACTTGTAAAATCCACATTTAATATAATCTTTGACCTTATAAGACTTTTTTTCTTATTATTTGTCACTGTTATCATTGTACCTTCTTTTTCTAATATATCTTTTTCTAATTTTTTAAACTTTCCGGCATTGGTTGTTACTATATTAACACTTTTATATGTCCTTATAATGTTTTTTATATTTTCTATTATGTAATCACTATCATTTTTATTTACCATTATACTTACATTTGTTTCTTCTTTTTTTAACTTTTCCTTTTTTACTATATAATCTAGTACCTTATTTGATAACACGCAAAATAGCCATCTTCCATTTACTATATTTATTCCATAACCACTCAATAATTTTACAAAATCTTCTTGTCTTTTCAAATTTTTACTTAAAATTACAGATTTACAACCGGCTTTTATCTAAAATCTTTTTTATTTTTTTTGCTAAAATCCTAGCTTTTTTATCATCTAATACTTCTCCATAATTTACAGGTAATATAATTTTATCTTCTATTATCTCAACTATATTAAATATTCTAGCCACCAATACAGGCTTGTCAGTTTCTTGAATATAATACAAAAAAATCACTCCCTATATATTTTATTAAAATATATGTGAGTGATTTTTAATTTATAACTATAAAATTATATCTCTTTTTAATAAATTATTTTTTACAGTTCCTAAACCTATAAATTTTCCAGAACTATAAATTCTATAAACTCCATCTTTATTTTCATTACTTAATCTTACACCATTTAAAAATAACATTAATTTCTTAGAATTTAATTCTATTTCTTCCTTATCCTTAAATAATTCTTCAATTGATATTATATGTTTTTCCAAACTTTCTTTATCTGTGCTATCATCTATTATAATTGAATTCTTTATACTAAATTCTCCAACCTTTAGTCTCTCTAGCCCTGACATATATCCTATTGTCCCTAATTTTTTAGCAATATCTGTGCACAAACTTCTTATATATGTTCCTTTTGAACAACTTACTTTAAATTCTATTTCTTTACTTAACTTATTTATGCCTATAAGCTCTATATTATATATTTCTATTTCTCTTTTAGGAACTTCTACTTTTTCTCCCTTTCTTGCATATTCATATAGTTTTTTCCCTGCAACTTTTATTGCTGAATACATTGGGGGCTCTTGTTCTTGTTTTCCTACAAGACCAGATAATATTTTTTCTATATTACTTTTTTCTAAAATACTATCATCAACTTCTTTTTCTTCCAAAACCTTTCCTTCTGCATCCATTGTATCTGTTGAAACACCTAATTTTAAAGACACTTGATATTCTTTATCGTGATTTATTAAATATTTTGAACACAAAGTTCCTTTTCCAATAAGTAGTGGCAACACTCCTGTAGCTAGAGGGTCTAATGTTCCTGTATGACCTACTTTTTCCTTTACAATCCATCTTACTTTATTTACCACATCATGTGATGTGCATCCTTTTGGTTTATTTACTACTATTATTCCATCCATAACATATCTCCTAAATATTATATAGACAATATTATACCACAAATAACTAAATTTTTAAAGCAAATAATAGCAAGAACACCTGCTCTATAAGAAAAAGAAAAAACTAGATTTTAAATTTCTAATCTAGCTTTTTACATTTCATATTTTTTACTTAAATGATAGAAGTGTCCCAAAATGTGCAAAAATGCGCAAAAGGAAACGTCCCTATTTTAAATATTTTCTTACTTCATTTAAAAGTTTTTCCTTAACTTGTTCTACACTTCCTTGAATTAATGCTCCTGCAGCTCTTGGGTGACCTCCACCACCAAACATTAAGCATACATCTGAAACATTAACATAACTTCCAGAACGCATTGAAACTTTGTAAGCATTTTCATTATCTTTTTGTCTAATAAATATAGAAACTTCAACACCTTCAATGCTTCTTCCTATATTTACTAATCCTTCATGATCTCCTTCTTCTGCATTTACTTCATCTAAATCTTTTTGGTTAATATAAGAAAATGCAACTTTTCCATCTTCTAATAATTCCATTCTATCCATTACTCTTTTTTGCAATTCAAAATTAGCCTTTGTTTTAGTTTGAAGAGTTCTTTTACAAATATCAGCTATATCAACACCTTTTCTCAATAACTCTGCTGCATATTCAAAAGTATCTGCTGTTGTTGCTGGATATTGCAATCCTCCTGTATCTGTAATTATTCCTGTCATTAAACAAGTTCCTATTTTTACATCAATATCTATTTCATAATAAGAAAGTATTGCAAGTAAAATTTCTGAGCATGCTGGAGCTACTGGATTTACATAGTTTATATCTCCATACATATTATTACTTCCATGGTGATCTATTACAATTGTTTCCTTAGCATTTTCAAAATATTCTCTATTATCTAATCTCTTAAAAGTTGCACAATCCAAGCTTATAGCTAAATCATATTCTTTTATATCACTTTCTGTTTTTATTTTATCTACTTCTGGTAAAAAGTTAAAAGTTTTTGCATAGCTTGTCATAATTAAATCTGCATTTTTACCTAATTTCTCTAATGCAAGTTTTAATCCTAAACTGCTTCCAATCGCATCTCCATCTGGTGTTTCATGTGTTAATAAAACAATACTTCCTGCTTTTTTTATTTCTTCTAAAATTTCATCTAATGTCATTATTTATTCTCCTCTTCTTCCTTTTTTGGCATAATTTCTTTTAGTATCTTATCAATTCTTTCTCCATATTCCATACTATCATCTAATTCAAATATAATTTCTGGAGTATTTCTAAGATTTACTCTTCTTGCAAGTTCACTACGAATAAATCCTGCTGACTTTTTTAGTGCTGCTAAAGTTTGTTTTGTGTCCTTTGCATTTAAGATACTTACATCTACTTTTGCAAATTTTAAGTCGTTTGTAACTTTTACTTTAGTTACACTAATCATTCCTGTTGCATTCGGATTTTTTAGTTCATAGTTTATAATTTGACTAAGTTCTTTTTTATATTGTTCGTTAATTCTTTCTAATCTACTTTTACTTTCTGGCATCTATAATCCCTCCTTATATAGAAAGAGTATCCTTTTTTCTCTACTATATTAAATTATATCATATAATAATCTTAGAGAAAAAAGGATTGTTTAATTATCTTTTTATTTCTTCCATAACGTATACTTCTATTTGGTCTC
Organism: uncultured Clostridia bacterium; assembly: GCA_944387555.1. Taxonomy (GTDB): domain Bacteria; phylum Bacillota; class Clostridia; order TANB77; family CAG-508; genus CAG-269. The sequence continues at coordinate 78,612 of CALXFH010000004.1, forward strand.
CTTCTTTTACGTCATTGTAGTTTTCAATTTGCATTCCGCATTCAAAACCTTTTCCTACTTCTTTAACATCATCTTTAAATCTCTTAAGTGTTGCTAGTTTTCCATCATGAATTACGACATTATCACGAATTACTCTTACGCCTGCATTTCTTTCTACTTTTCCTGATAATACATAGCATCCTGCAATAGTTCCAACATTTGATATTCTAAATGTTTGTCTAACTTCTGCATTTCCTATAATCTTTTCTTCATATTTAGGCTCTAGCATACCTTTCATAGCATTTTCAACATCTTCTATTGCTTGGTAAATTACAGAATATTGTTTGATTTCTACTTCGTCTTTTTTAGCTTCTTCTTTAGCCACATTATCAGGTCTTACATTAAATGCAATTATAATAGCATTTGAAACTTTTGCTAAAGTAACATCTGATTGATTTACTGCACCTACTGCTGCATGGATTACTTTTACTTTAACTTCTTCATTTTCTAATTTTTCTAATGATTGTTTAACTGCTTCTACAGATCCTTGAACATCTGCTTTTACAATTAAGTTTAATACTTTTAATTTTCCTTCTTCCATTTGGCTAAATAAATTATCTAATGTTACTTTTGATACTTGGTTAATTGCTTTTTCTCTTGCTTGACGTTTTCTTCTTTCAATTAAGTGTTTTGCAACTTTTTCATTCTTAACTTCATAGAATGTATCTCCTGCTTCTGGAACTTCTGTTAATCCCATTATTTCTACTGGTGTAGATGGTCCTGCTGATTTTACAGATCTTCCTTTATCATCTTTCATTGCTCTTATTCTACCAATAGATGAACCAACAACAATAGTATCACCTACATCTAAAGTTCCTCTTTGTACTAATACTGTTGCAATTGCACCTCTTGACTTATCTAGTTTTGCTTCTATTACTGCACCTTTTGCTTGTTTATGTGGGTTTGCTTTTAATTCTAGCATATCTGCTTCTAATAATACCATTTCTAGTAATTGGTCAATATTTGTACCATTTTTAGCAGAGATTGGAACAAATATAGTATCTCCACCCCATTCTTCTGGTACTAAGTCATATGCCATTAATTCTTGTTTTACTTTTTCTGGATTTGCATCTGGTAAATCTATTTTATTTATTGCAACTATTATTGGGATACCTGCTGATTTAGCATGGTTAATAGCTTCAATTGTTTGAGGCATTACACCATCATTTGCAGCAACTACTAATATTGCTATATCTGTAATTTGAGCACCTCTTGCTCTCATTGCAGTAAATGCTTCATGTCCTGGTGTGTCTAAGAAAGTAATTTCTCTATCATTTACTTTAACTTTATAAGCACCAATTGCTTGAGTAATTCCTCCAGCTTCTCCTTCAATAACATTTGTTTTTCTTATTGTATCTAGAAGTGAAGTTTTTCCATGGTCTACGTGTCCCATAACAACAATAACCGGTGGTCTTGTAACTAAATCTTCTTCTTTATCTTCAGAATCATCAAATAAAATATCCTCATCTGTTACAACTTCTTTCTTCTTAGCTGTAATTCCAAATTCTTGTGCTATTAAATAAGCTGTATCAAAGTCTATTTCTTGGTTTATTGTTGCCATTATTCCATAACCTAATAATTTTTTAATTACTTCTGCTGTTGTTTTCTTCATCTCAGCAGCAAAATCTTTTACTGTTATACTTTCTGGTATTTCTATTTCTGTTAGCTTAAAAATTTTCTGTTTATTCCTTTCTTCATTATTTTGATTTTTTCTCTTCTTTCCTCTTCTTCCGCGCTCTGTTGTTAAATCATAATAATCTAGCATTCCACCATCTTGGTCATCAAACATATTTGATAATCTGCTTGTTTGTTTTAATGATTTTAATTTTCCTTCGTCAAAATCAGATCGATTACTATTATTTCTTCTTGATTTATTTTTCTTTTTGTTATCATCAAAACGATTATTATTTTTTTGTTTATCAAGTCCTCTATTATATTCTCTTACTTGTTCTTTTTCAGAAGTTTCATTTGCCATTATATTTTTAATGTTTTTCTCTATTCCTTTTGCATCAAGAGGTCTCTTTCCAAAACGATTATTACCATTATTGTTTCTGTTATTATTATATCTATTATTTCCATTATTATTAAAAGATTTGTCATTTCTGTTATTATTTCTGCGATAATTTCCGTTTTGATTATTATTTCTATTTTGTCTATTATCTCTATTTTCTCTATTTTCTTTTACTTTCTTAATTTCGTTATTATTTGCCTTAACATCTTTTACTGCTTTTTTCTCTTCTACTGGTTTTACTTCTTCTTTTATCTCTTCTTTTTTGACTTCTTTAGGTGTTTCTTTTTCTTCCTTTACCTCTTCTTTTTTAGGTTCTTCCTTATTTAAACCAAATAGTTCACTTACTGTCATCGGCTTGCTTTGTTTATTTCTATAAACAATATTATAATCTTTATTTTGTTTTCTCTCAACAAAACCAACATTGTTTTTCTTTGCTTGTTTTTTCTCTATTTCTTTCTTTTTTGCTTGTTCATCCTCTTCTGATATAATTACTTCTCTTCTAATAATAACAGGCGCTTTCTCTTCTTTTTTGCTTTCAGCTTTTCCTTTATTAGTTGCTCCTTTTTCTTGTTTTGCTTGCTTTTCTTGTTTTTTTGGTTTATTTCCACTTAAATGCTCTTCTATTTTCTTTGCATCATCTTCTTTTACTCCACTTAAGTGGCTTTTAACATCAATATTTAGTTTTTGTGCTACATCTAATACTTCTTTACTGGTTAAGTTTAATTTCTTAGCTATTTCATATATTTTTATCTTACCCAATAACTTCACCCCCATTATTTATTCTTTGTATTTCGTTAGATAAATTTATATCTTCTATTCCTATTATTGCTTTATTTGATTTACCAATTGCTTTACTTAAAATATCTATCTCTCCTTTTATTATTATTGGTATATTTTGTTTTTCAGCTAATTTTTTAAATTTATCTTTTGTTCTTTTAGATGCATCTTCTGCTACGATAAGTAATTTTACCTTATTTTTATTTGTTCTCTCTTCTACACTATCTGCGCCAAAGCAAACCTTTCTTGCTCTTGCAGCTAAACCTATTAATCCCAATATTTTATTATTTATCAAGTATTACACCTCTTAATTTTTCATAAACTTCATCAGATATTTTCATTCCAAATACCTTTTCTAATCTTCTTGATTTTATTAACTTTTCTAGACATTCTATATTGTCACAAATATATGCACCTCTACCTGGCATTTTACCTGTTCTATCTATATTTATTTCATTATCTTTACTTTTAACAATTCTTATAAATTCTTTTTTAGGCTTTTTAGTATTACAGCCCATACATGTCCTTTCTGGTAGTTTTCCCATACTATCCCTTCCTTTATTTTATGTCTAGTTTTTAATTTTATTCTGCTTTATCTTCTTCATTTTCCTTGTTTTCTGAATTTTCTTGTTCTTGTTTTTCCATAAGCATATTTCTAAATTGTGTTTCTGATTTTATATCTATCTTCCAATCAGTTAGTTTTGCAGCTAGTCTTGCATTTTGTCCTGATTTTCCAATTGCTAATGATAATTGATTATCTGGAACAATTACTTGCGCAAATTTTTCTTCTGGTTTTACATCTACTGCTAATACTTGTGCTGGAAGTAAGCTTGCTGCAATATATATTGATGGATCTTCATTCCATTCTATTACATCTATTTTTTCTCCATTTAATTCATTTATAACATTTTGAATTCTAACACCTTTTTGTCCAACACAAGAACCTACTGGATCTATATTTGGATCTGGTGAATATACTGCAACTTTACTTCTATATCCTGGGTCTCTAGAAACACTTTTTATTTCTATTACGCCTTCATATATTTCTGGTATTTCAAACTCTAATAATTTTCTTACAAAATCCGGATGACTTCTTGATACTATTACTTGTGGAGCTCCTTTTTGCTCTTTTTTTACATCTAATACATATCCTTTTATTTTGTCATTAACTCTATAATGCTCTGTTGGTATTTGCTCTTTAGCTGGCATTATACCCTCTAATTTTCCTAAATCCATAACTACTATACTTTTATCTGCTTTTTGTATTATTCCTGATACTATTTCACCTTTTCTATCATTAAATTCATTGTAAACAATTTCTCTTTCTGCTTCTCTTAATTTTTGTATTATTACTTGTTTTGCAGTTTGTGCCGCAATTCTACCAAAGTTTCTTGGTACTATTTCAATATCTACTGTATCTTCTAATGTTAAATCAGGATTTATTTTTTGTGCATCTTCTAAGCTTATTTCAGTTTCAGGATTTTCTACTTTTTCTACTATTTGCTTTACTGAATATACATGTGTTGCTCCTGTTTTTCTATCCATTACTACTTTTACATTCTCTAAAGAGTCAAAGTTTCTTTTATATGCTGTAACTAATGCTGTTTCTATTGAGTCTAAAACATAGTCCTTGTTTAACCCATTTTCCTTTTCTAAATCTTCTAATGCTAAGATTAATTCTTTATTATCTATAGCTGGTTCTTCTTTTTCCTTCATTTTTATTCCTCCTTACCAATTATATACAGTTTTTATTTGTGCTATATTTTTTCTTTCTATTTCTACTTGCGTTTCTTCTTCATCTAGCACTATTTTATCTTTATCAAAACTTCTTAGTATTCCTCTATGTTCCTTTTTCCCTAACTCATCTTTTTTAAATAATTTTACATTTACTTCTGTTCCTATATTATCTTCTAAATGTTTATCTTTTCGAAGTACTCTTTCTACTCCTGGTGAAGATACTACTAAAAAATAACTATCTTTTATAAAATCATTCTCATCAAGTAAAGGATTTATTTCATTATTTACTTTTTCACAGTCGTTTAAGTCTATTCCTTTAGGACTATCTATATAAATGTTTAAATAGTAATCTTTTCCCTCTTTACTATATTCTACATCATAAAGTTCATAGCCTAAATCCTCTACTTTTTTCTTAATTAAGCTTTCTACTTTTTCTTCTACTTTTGACAAAGTATCACACTCCCTTTTATACTAATCAAGAGTGGGATTTGCTCCCACTCTTCTGTCTCTTTCTTAGTTACCTATACTATTATACCCAATTTCTGGCAAAAATGCAAGTATTTTATGAATTTTTTTCACTTTTGCTGTTTTTTGACCGTCCTCCAAAACAACATTTTCTCTTTATTGAGTTTTTTCTAATATAACCATATTATAAGTGTAGTTGTGATACTTTGCTTCAAATTTTTCTATTGAAACTGTATTATATTTAGGATTATCTTTTATTTGATTATACAAAGTTAAATCTCCTGTATCTACTATAAATATTCTTCCATTAGCATTTTCAGTTGCTTCTTCTATTGTTGATGCAACTTCCATTTGTGGTGCATATGCTTTATATGCATCTTCAATTGACCAATTTCCTAAATTTATAAAATATTGTTTGTTTTCATTTAAAAATATAGCTGTAACTCCACCATTTCCCATATCTGAATAAATTAATATATCATCTGGTTGTAAGTTTTCTTTTAAATACTCTATAGGTGCTTCATTTGACTGGTCATAATTTGCATTTACATTTTCTATTAAGTTATATGCTGATAATACTAAAATTACTCCACATATTAAACCAATCATAAATTTATTATTTTCTTTTGCTAAGAAATAACTAATACTAAATATTAAAAGTCCTGTTATTGTAAATAAATATCTAGCATAAAGTATTGGTGTTATTCTAGATACTAATGCCATTGCAATTATTATAACTATATATATCGCTATTGGAATAATCCCTACTTTTATATCTTCTTTTTTCCTTATATTTTTTATTATAATGTATATTAAATATATGTATAAAAGAACAGATACTGCAAGCGGAATAGCTTGTGATAAACTTCCTTTAAATTGAAAATCTAATAAATCATAAATAATTTGTGGGAATTCTAATGTAATCCAAAACCCACTTCCTACTCTTAATGCTTGGAATACAAAGCAAATAAACCAAGGTAAGTAAAGTAATACTTGGCATATTTCTACTATTATAAAGTTTCTGATTGTACTATTTGCTATTTTTTCTTTATTTCTTATTACATATATTATTAAACCTAAATTTATAATTCCAGCAGCAACTAAAGCATAGTAATGCATATAACAACTAGCTATACTAAATATTCCAAATAGTATTAAATTCTTTGTTTTCTTATTCTTTATAAATCTATATAAATATATAGCCATTAATGTTACAAATACAATTGTCCAAGAATACATTCTTATCTCTAAAGCATAATTTAACATTGTTGGTAAGAAAAAACTAAAGAACGTAAAAAGTAATCCTGCTGTTTTTCCAAAATCTTTCTTTATATGTGTTAATCCTAATATTCCAAGTACTACTATTCCAATTACTGAAAATAATCTATAAACAATTATATTTTGTCCAAATATTAGGTTTAAAACTTTTAACATCCAATAATATAAAATTGGATGCACATCATAACTTCCAATTGTCCATATTTCACTAAATGAATGATTTACTATAGCAACACTATATGACTCGTCAAACCAAATATTACTATGAAACGCTGGTATCAATAAAAGTATTGTACCTAAAATTATTAATCCTACATGTAATATAGTTTCTTTTTTTGATTTTTTTAGTATTTCATTTTTTTCCATCACTTTCTCCTTTTTAAAAAATAAAAGTTGGCTTTTTAGCCAACTTTATTCATGGTTAATTTCTTTCTTCTTGTAATCCTGCATCTGCAATTTTTATATCTCTTACATGGTTTATCTTCTCCCATGTTGTTTCTCTTTTAAATAAACATTTAAAGTTTATTAATAACCAAGAACCCATAAATAATGGATAACAAGCTAAGCCTTTAAGCATTGGTTTTATTGGTCTTTTATCTAAGAACATTGCAATTGCTGCTGTTGCTATTGGGAATAAGAATGTTGGTACTAAATATCTCATAATATTTTCTATAAGTTCTAATTGTGTCATTCCATCTCCCGCATACATCAAGAAGTTTGTTAGTAATAATACTATTGTTATAACAAACATTGGTATACTTCCTGCAATATATAATAGTCCATCAACGTTTACCATTGATTTATTCTCTTTAGCAGCTACTACTAAATCCTTTGTATATTCTTTTATACATTGCATATGTCCAACTGTCCATCTGCTTCTTTGAGACCAACTTTGTTTAAATCCTGTTGGTTGTTCATCATATACTATTGCATCTGTTGCCCAACCTAATTTTTTACCTTTTATTATTCTTTTTAATGAAAATTCTATATCCTCAGTTAATGTTTTTGTATCCCATCCTTGTGGTTTTACAACATCAAATCTTACCATAAATCCTGTTCCATTTAATAATGGTGATAAACCTATATTATATCTTGCTAAATGATAAAATCTGTGCATTGTCCAATAAAATAATGCATACCCTGCTGTAATCCAGTTATCTGTTGGGTTTTTAATATCTCTATAACCTTGTACTACGTCTTCACCTTGGCAAAGATGTTTATTCATATTTTTTATAAAATTAGAATCAACAATATTATCTGCATCAAATACAAAGAATGCATCATATGGAGCATCTTCTTTTATTTTTTGTTGTAAGAACCAATCTAGTGCATAACCTTTTGTTTTCTTACTTGGATTAAATCTTTCATAAACAATTGCTCCAGCATCTCTTGCAATCTGTGCTGTATTATCTGTACAGTTATCTGCTATTACATAAATATCATATAAATCTTTATTATAGTTTTGTGCTTTTAAACTATCTATCAAGTTTTTTACTACGGCTTCCTCATTATGAGCTGGTATTATTGCCATAAATCTGTGGTCTTTTTTTACCTTTAATGGTTTGTCTTTTATTTTTACCAAAGAACACAAACTTACTAAAATATTGTATAGCCAAAATATTGTTATTATCCATACTAATGCTTCTCTTAGTATATATAAATAATCCATTTTTTCTACCTCTCTTTTAAATAATATTCTTGTTAATATTATTATGCTACAATTATTATTATACTCTCTATTACAAAATATTGCAATATTTTCATATAAATTTTGTTAATTTTTTTGCTTCTCTTCCCTATTTCCGTTAGTTTTTCAATGTTTTTCATAGTTCTTAATTTTTTATTAAGTATATTTCATATCATATTATTTATTAATAATTAATATTTTATTAATTTTTACTAAATTGTTGCACTCCTTTGTTTATATATGATATAATTATTATTAGAGGATAATATGAAAGAAGTTAAAGAAATTTTAGACAAATTAAATATTAAATATGATATTATTTATCATCCGGCTGTATACACATCAGAAGAAGCTGATTTTTATGTTAAAGCTATAAAATGTAGTAAAGCAAAAAATTTGTTTTTAGCTGGTAAAAATGACAAAAAATTTTATCTAGTTGTAATAAAAGATACAAAAATGTTAAATATTAAAAGAATAAATAGTATTGCTGGAGATAAATTACATTTTGCAAATGAAAAGCAATTAAAAGAAAAAATGAATATTACTCCAGGCATGGTTTCTATATTTGGATTATTAAATAATAAAGAACATGATATAAAAACCTTTATTGACAAAGAACTTTTAGAAGAAAATCTTATTGCCTTTCACCCAAATGATAATACTGCTACAATGTTAATTAATACAAATGATATTTTTAAATTTCTAAAAGAATTAAATTTTGATTATGAAATTATAAATTTATAAAAAGGGGAAATTATGAAACAATATTTAAAAGATTTAATGGAAAATGATAAAGAATTCCAAGAAATCATAAAACCTTTAATTACAAATGAAACAGTTTTACAAATGAAGAACTTTAGACAACATTATGAAACAACTTGTTTTGACCATTGTTATACAGCTGCATACTATTGTTATCTTATTTGTAAAAAATATAATTTAGATTACAAGTCTGCTACCAGAGCAGCTATGCTTCACGATTTATTCTTATATGATTGGAGAAAACGTCAGCCAGATAGAAAAGGATTACATGCTTTTACTCATGGTAAAACTGCCTGTGAAAATGCTTGTAAATTATTTGAATTAAACGAAAAAGAAAAAGATATAATTATAAAACACATGTGGCCAGTTACAGTAGAGTTTCCTAAATCTTTTGAAGGTTTTATACTAACTTTTGTTGATAAATACTGTGCTATGTCAGAGACATTTGAAGTATTAAAATCAAGATTATTTATGAAAAAAGCTTTCAGATATGCTTATGTATTTTTAAGTTTAATTATAATAAAAATGTAAAAAATAAGATGGAAAATAAATTCCATCTTTTAATTTTTCTGTTTTGATGTTTCTGCCCATCTAAGCATTTTTATGTCTTTGTATTTACTTAAAACTTCTTTATATTTATCATATTCCTCTTCCCACAATTCACTAGGTACTTTATCAAAAGCATTAAATATTTTATCCGCTTCTGATAAATAAATTATTTGTTCTTGTGGTGACATATTTTCGTATTGTTTGGCAAATTTATATAATTTATCAAGCATTTGGTTGGCTTCAATAAAAGACCAAAAGTCTTTAACTTTCATTCCGAATAATTTTATCTGAAGTACTGCATATGCTACTAAAGCAAATATAAGAAATACTAATATATATATTACCATTAATATTGCTGTCATTTTTCCACCTCTTCATTTTTTCCTTTTGTACTTTTTCATTATAACATTTATTATATTTTTTTGCAAATATTTGCTAATATAATTTTATTTGCATTTGTAGTGTTACAATTGATGTGAAACAAAAATAATAAAAATTGAATAAGTGATTCAAATCATATATAATTAAGTTG
>CALXFH010000005.1 GCA_944387555.1 uncultured Clostridia bacterium
TATACATACACTATGGTGAAATATTTGCTAATAAAATAAAGCTATTTTTTAGTGAAATTTTCGAAAATTATTGACATACACTAAAAATAGTATTAAACTATGCCAAAAGTAGGAATATATGTCTCATCTGGGGGATATACATATTCATCATTTGGTTTATTAACTTCGTTCATTTTGGTAACTTTTACAATTGGCATGTCACCATGGTAATTACCTTTATAAATTTCTCCAGTTACTTCAACCCAAGTATTATCCTTAAAAGTAGAGGCTTTTTCATATTCACAAAGAAAGCCTACAATTACACTTTGAAAGTCAGATGAAATAACCATGTCTCTTGCTAAAACAAATTGATTATCTTTTAAATCTAAAACACGATATACATATCCTGTAAAATTGATTTTAACACCAACATAATCATCAATATTATCATGAACAGCTTTTAAAACATTGGTATAATTACTACTACTAATAGTATTTATACCATTTTGAGGTAGGCAAGAGGTGTTGTTGGGATTATTCTTAGCGCCTGAAATTACTCTAAATATTACAATTCCAACTATAATTAGTAAGAGTATTATTACTAAAATGAAAAAAGTTTTAAAGAGCTTACTACCATTTACTTTAAAATTAAAAACAAACATAATAATTCCTCATTTCATATAAGATTTAGTAAAATATATGAAAACTTAAATAAAAATATGATTTTATAAATTTTATTTGCAAATTTCCTTGATAAAAAGAAAGATTAGTGATATATTATACAAGTATTAATGTGTAGAAATAACTTTTAGGAAGGATTGAAACAAATGAGCATTTTTAAAAAGATTTTTAAATCTTATAGTGAAAAAGAAGTAAAAAGAGTAATGCCAATTGTTGAAAAAATCAACAGTTTGGAGGATGAAATTTCAAAATTAAGTGACCAAGAATTAAGAGCAAAAACAGATTATTTTAAAGAACAATTAAAGAACGGTAAAACGTTAGATGATATTTTACCAGAAGCTTTTGCAGTAGTAAGAGAAGCTGCAAAAAGAGTATTAGGTATGAGACACTTTGATGTACAGTTAATAGGTGGTATTATCTTACATCAAGGTAGAATTGCCGAAATGAAAACTGGTGAAGGAAAAACTTTAGTTGCAACACTTCCAGTATATTTAAATGCACTAGAAGGAAAAGGTGTTCATGTAATTACTGTAAATGATTACCTAGCAAAAAGAGATAGTGAATGGATGGGTAAATTATATAAATTCTTAGGACTATCTGTAGGTTTAGTAATTGCAGGAATGGAGCCAAAAGAAAAACAAGCAGCATATAATGCAGATGTAACATATGGAACTAATAATGAGTTTGGTTTTGATTACTTAAGAGATAATATGGTAATTTATAAAGACCAATTAGTACAACGTGGACTTCATTATGCAATCGTAGATGAGATTGATAGTATCTTAATCGATGAAGCAAGAACACCACTTATTATTTCTGGTAGAGCAAATGAATCATCTGATTTATATAAAAAGGCTGATAATTTTGTTAGAAGATTAACACCAAAAGTAATTGTTGAAGAAGATATAAAAGATTATGAGCAAGCAGAGGATAATGAAAAATACGACTACATCGTAGACTTAAAAGCAAAATCAGCAACACTTACACAAAAAGGTATTAAAAAAGCAGAAGAAGCATTTGGACTAGAGAACTTCAACGATTTGGAGAACTCTACATTAGTTCACCATGTAAACCAAGCATTACGTGCACATGGTGTTATGAAAAAGGATATTGATTATATCGTAAAAGATGGAGAAGTTTTAATTGTTGATGAATTCACAGGTCGTATCATGTATGGTAGACGTTATAATAACGGTCTTCACCAAGCAATTGAAGCAAAAGAACATGTAAAAATTGCAGATGAATCTAAAACACTTGCTACAATTACATTCCAAAACTTCTTTAGAATGTATGACAAATTATCTGGTATGACTGGTACTGCTATGACAGAAGCAGCAGAATTTGAGGAAATTTATAACTTAGATGTTGTTGAAATTCCTACAAATAAACCAATGATACGTAAAGATGAAAATGATGTTATTTATAAAAATGAAAATGCAAAATATAGAGCAATAGTAGAAAGTATTAAAGAAAGCCATAAAAAAGGACAACCAGTCTTAGTTGGTACAATTTCTATTGAAAAATCAGAAAAACTTTCTAAATTATTAAAACAAGAAGGAATAAAACATGAAGTATTAAATGCTAAATATCATGAAAAAGAAGCTGAAATCATTGCACAAGCTGGTAAGTTTGGAGCAGTAACTATTGCAACAAACATGGCAGGTCGTGGTACTGATATTATGCTTGGTGGAAATAGTGAATATTTGGCAAAAGAAGAAATGAGAAGACAAAAAATCTCTCCAGAATTAATAGAAGAATCAAATACTTATTATGAAACAGACGATGAAGACATATTAAAAGCAAGAGAGAAATTTAAAGAATTAACTAAAAAATATGATGAGCAAATAAAAGAAGAAAAAGAAAAAGTAATTGAAGCAGGCGGATTAAAAATAATTGGTACTGAAAGACATGAGTCAAGAAGAATTGATAACCAGTTACGTGGTCGTGCTGGACGTCAAGGAGACATAGGAGAATCAAGATTTTATATTGGCCTAGATGATGACTTAATGAAAATCTTCGGTGGAGATGTAATTACTAAAGTTTATAATACTTTAGGTGCAGATGAAAATATGCCAATTGAGTCAAAAATGATTTCAAATGCAGTAGAAAATGCTCAAAAGAAAGTTGAAAGTAGAAACTTTACAATACGTAAAAATGTATTAAAATATGATGATGTTATGAATGCACAAAGAGAAATAATCTACAAACAAAGAAGACAAGTACTAGATGGAGAAAACATTCATGACAACATTATAAGCATGATAGAATTTGTTGCAGAAAATTTACCAGGTATATATGTAGAACATGAGTCAAACAAAGTAAATGTTGAATCTTTAAATAATGATATAATGAACATATTTGGATTTGACATGCAAGATTTTGTTAAAGAACATCAAGAAAAACCAGAAGAAATAGCAGAAGAATTAAAGAAAAAAGCATTAGAAGTATATAGCCAAAAAGAAGAAGAAATTACATCAGAACAAATGAGAGAACTTGAAAGAGTTGTAATGCTTAAAGTAGTTGACGAAAAGTGGATGAACCATATAGATAGCATGGATGAATTAAAAAACGGTATAGGACTTCGTGCTTATGGTCAAAAAGACCCAGTTGTTCAATACAGACTTGAAGGTTTTGATATGTTTGACGAAATGATAAATGATATTAAGGTAGACGTAACAAAAATCTTAATGCATATACGTCAAGGTGGAGAAGCAAAACGTCAAGAAACTGTAAAAATTACAGGAGCAGCATTAGAGGCTATTCACAGTGTTGATGGTGGTTCTAAAATAGGTACAGATGTTGACAGAACTGTAAGAAACGAACATCCAAAAATTGGTAGAAATGATCCATGTCCATGCCGAAGTGGGAAGAAATATAAAAACTGCCATGGAAAAAATGTGTAAATTAGGGACGTTTCCAATTGCGCAAAAATGAGCAATTGGGGACACATCTATATTAATAATTAATAAAAAGGAAATTCTTATTAATTTGAGATTTCCTTTTTTTAATTTGTATAAATAGTAGAAATATTATCTAGAATAAAAGATTGATGGCAATATTGAGGTTTTATTTTAATTGACAAAGAAGTGTTGGTATGGTAATATTTGTATATAATTGATAAAAGAGGAGTGATTAAATGTTAGAGTTAGAAGAAAATTCTAAACTTTTAGAAACTATCAAAGAAAAAATAAAAGATTTAGGTGAGTCTCTTTGACATAGAAAATAGCGAAAAAGAATTAAAAGAGTTAGAGACACAAACTTTAGAAGAAGATTTTTGGAAAGATAGTAAAAAATCATCTAAAGTATTAGCTAAAATAAAAAAATTAAAATCGAAATGTAGTGATTTTAAAGAAGTAAAATCTGAAATAGAAAATTTAGAAGAAATGACAGAATTAGTTAAATTAGAGCCTGATGAGGATTTAGCAAAAGAAATTATAAAAAATACTAAAAAAATAGAAAAGAAAGCTGAAAAATTAGAACTTACAAGTCTTTTATCTGGTAAATATGATGGAAATAATGCAATTGTAACAATACATCCAGGAGCAGGAGGAACAGAGTCACAAGACTGGGCACAAATGCTTTATAGAATGTATACTAGATGGGCAAATAAAAATAATTATGAAGTAAAAGAATTAGATTATCTAGATGGGGAAGAGGCAGGCCTAAAAAGTGTCACATTTGAAGTTATTGGTGAAAATGCATATGGATATTTAAAATCAGAAAAAGGAATTCATAGATTAGTTAGAATTTCACCATTTGACAGCGGAGGAAGAAGACACACATCATTTGCATCTGTAGAAGTTTTACCAGAAATAACAGATGATATAGAAATTGAAATAAATCCAGATGATTTAAGGGTAGATACTTATAGAGCATCAGGGGCAGGAGGACAGCATATAAACAAAACTTCATCTGCTGTGAGAATTACACATATTCCTACAAATATAGTAGTTTCTTGTCAATCTGAACGTTCTCAGCTTCAAAATAGAGAAACAGCAATGAGAATGTTAAAATCTAGACTTCTTGATTTAAAAGAAAAAGAACATAAAGAAAAAATAGAAGACCTGCAGGGAGAACAAAAAGATATAGCTTGGGGAAGTCAAATTCGTTCTTATGTATTTTGCCCATATACAATGGTAAAAGACCATAGAACAAATTATGAAGTAGGAAATGTAGAAGCTGTTATGGATGGAGAAATTGATGATTTTATAGAAGCTTATTTAAAATATAATATAAAAAATAAAGAAAATTAGATTTAGAGATAGAGTATTCTATCTCTTTTTTGTTTTGTTTTTCATATAATATAAGGAAGGCCATATTTAAACTTAAAATGGTTTTATATTATATAAAGAGGTGGAGCAAAAATATGGACACAATAATGGTTTTAAAATTTGGTGGCAGTTCTGTTGCTGATAATGAGAAATTACAATTGGTTGCAAAAAGAATTACAAAAATCTATGATAAGGGAGACAAAGTTGTTGTTGTCCTTTCTGCTCAAGGCAAAACAACAGATAAACTATTAAAAGAAGCAAATGAACTGTCAAATAATATTCCAAATAGAGAATTAGATGCCTTACTTAGCTGTGGAGAGCAAATGTCAACTGCTAAATTAAGTATTTTATTAAATTATATGGGATATCCTGCCGTATCATTAACAGGATGGCAAGCAGGAATATTTACAAATAATAATAATCAAAATGCAAATATTATAAGAATAGATACATCTAGAATTTTAAAAGAATTAAATGAAGGAAAAATAGTAATTGTCACTGGATTCCAAGGAATAGATGAGAATCTAGATATTACAACTTTAGGTAGAGGTGGTTCTGATACAACGGCAGTAGCACTAGCAGCAGCCCTACATGCTAAAAATTGCTATATTTTTTCAGACGTAGATGGTGTATATACTGCAGATCCAAATAGAATAGAAAATACTAAAAAATTGGAAAATCTCTCTTATGAAGAAATGATGCAATTATCTAGTGAAGGAGCAAAAGTGCTTCATAATAGATGTGTTGAAATTGGAGAAAAGTTTAAAATTCCAATTATAACAAAATCAACATTTAATGATAAACCTGGTACATTAATCTCAGATAAAATAGAAGAAAATACAGTAAAAAGCATAATAAAAAAAGAAGTATCAAGAGTATCGATTATTGGAAACGGAATAATAAGAAATTTTGATTTAATTGAAAAAATAATTGATTTTGTAAAGAAAAAAGAATTAGAATTGTTGAATTTTGAGATTTCAGAAACAAAAATTTCAATTGTATTTAAAAGTATTATTGATGATGAAAAAATAAATGAATTACATGAGCTAATATTCTAAAAATAAGTTCTAAAGAAGACAAACCTTGAATATATATAATTTAGTAGCTAAACAAAATAAGGAGGTTGGAGAAATGACAGTTGATGAAAGAAAAGTACAAAGCACAAGTGTAATTCAAAATCTTATTTTAGAAAATAGGGGAAAATTAAGCGTTTCTGGAGTTCTAGACGTTTTAAGCTTTGATGATCAAGTTGTTATTATAGAAACAGAACTTGGCATGCTTACAATAAAAGGAGATAATTTAAGAATAAACAAATTAAGTATAGATACTTCAGAAGTGATTGTTGAAGGGGATATTTCCTCAATGAATTATAGTGACAATAAGAATGTCGAAAAATCTAAAGGAAGTTTAATTAGTAAGATTTTTAAATAAAATTTTGCTTTAAGGAGATTTTTTACTATGATTATGAATCAAGTATATTTATTTTTTATTTTTATAGCAAATGGCATAATTATTGGCATTCTTTTTGATTTCTTTAGAATACTTAGAAAATCATTTAAAACAAGAGATATTGTAACTTATTTCGAAGACCTATTATTTTGGATTTTAACTGGTTTTTCTATTTTATACTTTATATTTGTATTTAACAATGGAGAAATTCGACTATTTATGTTTTTAGGAATAGCTGTTGGTATTACATTATATATGTTAATATTTAGTTCATTTTTTATAAAAGTAAATGTAACTATAATAACATTTTTTAAAAAAGTAATTATTAAGATATTTAAATTTTTATTAATACCTTTCAAATTTATAAAAAAATTATTTTTCAAACCTATTTCTTTTATTTTTATAAATATTAGAAAAAGTTCTACAAATTTATATAATAATTTTATAAAAATTACTAAAAAACATAAAAAAGTCGAAAATAATGTAAAAAATTAAAAATATTAGAAGGATTTTTCTAAAAAATGTAGAAATATATTATTGTAGCGTCCAGATGGATTAGTACATTAGAATTGGAGAGATTAACTTATGAAAAAGATTTATAAAAAACTTATAATATTAGCAATTGTTGCATATACGATATTTACAATAGTAAATCAACAAAAGACATTAAATCAATATAGTGAACAAACAGAAAAATTAAATCAAGAGATAGCTGAAGAAACTCAAAACAAAGAAGAACTTGCTAAAGAAAAAGAGAATGTAGACTCTTTAGAGTTTATTGAACAAATGGCAAGAGAAAAATTAGATATGTATTGCCCAAATGAAAGGGTTTATATAGATCAAGGAATGTGATAACATTCCTTGAAATTTTTTTTGAAAACTATTCCAATTAATTCCCAAATATGTTATAATAATAATGTATTGTTATTGATAATCGTTTTATTCGTTTGAAATTCCCATTTATTAAGATAAACAATAAAATAAATATTATAAAATTATAGGAGGTTATTTATGGATTTAGAAGAGATGACATTAACAAGTTTAAGAGCGCTTGCAAAAGAACATAATATTAAAAATATTTCAAAATTGAAGAAAGAAGAGTTAATAACAGTTTTAAAACAAGTTATGGGAGATTCTGAAAAAAATGATAAGGTTTTAAATAATCAAGAAGAAAAAGAATCTGAGCCAGAAGAAAAAGAAGTTGCAGAAAGACATTATGATGAAAATGGTGAACCTATTGTAGATTATAAATTGACCAATGAAGGTGACGAGATAGTTGAAGGAATATTAGATATATTACCAGATGGATATGGATTTTTAAGAGGTGAGAATTTCTTATCTAGTGATAAAGACGTATATATATCAATGGTTCAAATCAGAAGATTTAAACTTGATACTGGTGATGTAGTAAAAGGAATTTCAAGATATAGAGAAGGTGAAAAATTCCCATCTTTGATATTTGTTGGTGAAGTAAATGGAGAACATCCAGAAAAAGCAATGAAGAGAAAAAGATTTGATGAATTGACACCTATTTATCCAAATGAAAGACTTAAGTTAGAGACAACTTCTAAAGAAATTGCAACTAGAATTATTGATTTGATGTGTCCAATAGGAAAAGGACAAAGAGGTATGATAGTTGCACCACCTAAAGTAGGTAAAACTACATTACTTAAAAAGGTCGCTAATGCTATTAGTCAAAATAATCCAGAAGTAGAACTAATTGTTCTTCTAATTGATGAAAGACCAGAAGAAGTAACAGATATGAAACGTTCTATAAAAGGACAAGTAATACATTCAACATTTGATGAATTACCAGAACATCATGTAAAAGTTGCAGAAATGGTTATTGAAAGAGCTAAAAGATTGGTAGAACAAGGTAAAGATGTTGTTATATTATTAGATAGTATAACAAGATTAACAAGAGCTTATAACTTAGTTATTCCTTCATCTGGAAGAACTTTATCAGGTGGTATTGATCCAGCAGCACTTCATAAACCTAAGAAATTCTTTGGAGCTGCAAGAAATATTGAATTTGGTGGAAGTTTAACAATCTTAGCAACAGCATTAATAGATACAGGAAGTAGAATGGATGATGTTATTTTCGAAGAATTTAAAGGAACTGGTAATATGGAAGTTCACTTAGATAGAAAATTATCAGAAAGACGTATTTTCCCAGCTATTGATATTAATAAATCTGGAACAAGAAGAGACGATTTACTTCTTACTCAAAAAGAAAGAGAAACTGTATTTGCATTAAGAAAAGCTATGAATAGTATGCCAGTTGCTGATGTAACAGAACAAGTTATTAGCCAAATGACTCAAACTAGAGATAACGATGAATTCATTGATAGAATGGATAATTATCTAAGAAGATTTAAATAAAAATATAATTGAAATTAGTCTACTTTAATGATTTGATAAAAAAGTATTAGATAGATTTACTACTAATACTTTTTTATTTTTTTAAAATTTAAAAAAGTTTAAATCCATAAAAAATTAAATGCTATAATTATATAGCAGGGAGGAGGTGAAGAGAAATGGAAAAAAATCATAATATTAATAATTTTTCTTCTTTAATAAAAAAATATAGAATTAAGCAAAAAATGTCAAGAGAAAAGTTATCAATAAAATTGATGCTTGAAGGATATAATATTTCTAAACAAACAATTTATAAAATAGAAAATAATAAAAGAAAATTAAAAAAAGAAGAAATAAAAATTTTAACAAAGATATTAAAAATTGAATGTTAGAATACTTAAAAACAAATAAAAGAAAAGAGAGTAGGCTCTTATTTTTTTCTCCTACTCTCTTTTGCACAAAAGATTGATTTTGTGCAATGTTATATATTGAATATTATGCACATATATATCTAGTTTTAATCCCCCCTCTCCAACAGTTTTTTATATTATTTTATTACTCACAATTTTTTGCACGCTAATTATTTTGTTTATTATTATTAATTTTTTTATTTTCTATATTATTTCATATTATCCTTTTATGCGTTTTATACGTTTTATACATTATAATACTCTCTCACCAAAATCAAATTTAAGACAATTTAATTTTATTACTATATAATTTTTAATTATAATATTTTTAATATCTGATATATTTTCTATTATATTTTTATAAAAATTCATAAAATCCCGAAAAGCCTTTATTTGCCTAGTTTTTCGGTCAACAAACTATAAGGCTAAAAAAATAAAACGGCTTAAAATCGATTCTCGTGCGTCGATTTTTTAGCCATTTTTAGGTATTTTTTGGAATATATTAATTTTAGGTATTTGAGATAAATTTATAATATTTTATTAGCTATTCATATAATATATATTTTAAAAAACATATAACTTGTTTGCTAAATTATAAAAAAGCCTTAAATTTGATTTTAAGAGTTTACAAATTATAAGTTTAGATTATTTTCTATTGAACAAATTTGGTTTTAAATTTTAAATTATAATTATATAATTAATTGTAAAAAATAATTTCTTAAATAAAATCAATTTTTAAAAATTTATAATTTTAAAAAATTAAGAATTATATTTTATAAATTTATCAAGCTAACCAAATGTTCGTTTTTTATAAAAATTAAACTTTGCACAAAATTATTAAGTTTAAAATTCTCAAAATCTAAAATAAAAATTCAAATTTTAATTTATAATTTTTATTTTTTATTTTAGTTTCTATTTTTCTTTTTTAATAATATAAATTTTTTAATTTATCTTTTATTCATAATTTTTTATATTCTATTTTAGAAAAATGAAATATTTATAAATTTAAAAATTATAGGAATATTATTATATCCTCTTCCTCTTCCCTATTTTCTATTTTTTAGAAAATCTTTTAAACAATTTAGTTCTAATTCAAACTCATATCTTGTAAAAGTAGTTTCTTCTTTTGTTATTCCTCCCATTGAATGGATTATATCTCTATTAGTATTTTTTAATACATTTCTATATAACGGATTTTGAATTGCAGAAATATATAATTCATCAACTAAATCATTATATTCTTTACTATATCTATTTACTTCTTTTCCTTGAAAATAAAGAACTCCAGTTTCTTTCCAATTATAGTTATTGCAAACCTTTATATGATTTGCATCTAAACCACTATAATTAAAAACTAAATTTTGCATATCAATACTTTTAAATTTTATTCCTTGAAAAAATGCTTCTATGCTTTTTAATATTTTTCCTCTAAACTCAAATTCGTATGGAAATAAATTTGATAAAACTTTAGCATAAGGACCAGAATACTTATATCCAACATTAATCCATTTTTCACAATCACCAATTTCTTTTCCTTCCTCATCTAATAAAGGTTCACCTTCACAATATTGTTTCCCATTTATTTCTTCAATTTCTTTTTGTTTAAAAACATAATTACTTTTAAATTCTTGAAAATCTTTTAATTCTTTTTTTATATCTTTCATTTTATCCTCCACAAAATCTATATAATATATTTTAACATCTTTTTTATAAATACAAGGCTTTAAAATCGATTTAGAGGGACTTTTATATTTTATTAAATAAATTAATCGTTTAAATATTTTACACTTTTTATAAAATTAAAATGAGGTTTTAAAAATAATATTTAAAACCTCATTTTTTTATCTTACTCTTCACTTGATTGTGTATTTGTATTTTCATCAGAGCTTGGTTCTTCATCTGTGTTATTGCTTCCAGTTGTATTGCTACTTGGCGATGAATTTGTTTGATTTGTATTAGTGTTTGACTGATGAGTGGTATTAGTAGTTGTGTTTGTATTACTTGTGTTGTTACTTGGTCTTGTTGGTCTTGTAGTATTTGAACTATTATTAGTATTAAGAGTATTCGTACTATTATTTTCATTATCTGAAGAAGAATCCATAGTATCTCTGCTATCTGTAGGTGGTGTCGTTCTAGGAGGTTCTTTAGCATCAATATCTTGAGTAATTCCTTGTACTATTTCAGTAGTATTGTTATTTGTATTAGTATTGCTTGGTTCATCTTTTAATTCTTCTCCTTTGTGTTTAGTACACGTATCTGGAGTTGTAAACCATAAGAAATACTCTGTATAAGTATTAGGGCATCCAGTAGTTGCTCTCATACCTGTTTCACTACATACTGTTGCACTTAAAACTCTAGTTGGCTTTTCAAATCTTGCAGTCTGTAATCCTGTATGAATTCTTGCCATAACGTTTGCCCAAATAAGTCCTGCTGGGTTTCTACCATTAAAGTCAATTGTCTCATTTTGGTCAAATCCATACCAAGTTACAGCTGTATAATATGGAGTAAATCCACAAAGCCATCTGTCATAGTTTTCATCAGTTGTACCAGTTTTAGCAGCAACATCTACACCAGAAATTTTACAATAAGTAGCAGTTCCATTATCTCCAACTACTGGCTGAGTCAATAAACTTTTTAATATATATGCAACTTCTTTTGAAAATACTCTTTTACTTTTTTGCTTACTCTCTAGTGCTTTAGAGCCATTTTTTCTATCTATTTGAGTATAGAAGGTAGGCTCAATATAAACGCCATCATTTGCAATTGTACTGTATGCTCCTGCCATCTGCAGCGGACTAATACCTTTATCTAATCCACCTAAAGCTAAAGGTAAGCCTTCATCATTTTCAGTTAAAGATGTTATACCCATTTTTTCTAGATATTTAATAGAGGTTTTTGGTGTTAATTTTTCCATAATTTCTACAAATGGTATATTTTGAGAAGACTCAACAGCTCTTCTTACTGTTATTTTTCCTAAAGCTTTGTTATAGTCAACTGGATGATATCCATTTTCAAAATCTTGTTCTGTATCATCATAAACAGATGATGCTGTAATTATTTTCTTATCTATTGCAGGTGCAAGTACAGCAAGTGGTTTTATTGAAGAACCTGTTTGCCTTAAACTTTGAGTTGCACGGTTAAATGGTCTTGCTTCTGTTTTCTCTCCCAAAGCTCCCACACACGCTAGAACTTCTCCTGTTTTATGATCCATTACGACCATAGCTGCTTGTGAAGAGTCTCCTCCTGTTTGTGATTTAAGAACATATTTACTCTTCTTGCATTCTGTTTCAGTTTCTTGTTGAATACTACTATCTTGAGTACTATGTATTGTTAATCCTGCCATATTTATATAGTTAGTTGCAAATTCTTCTGAAATATTATATTTATCTTCAATATCATTAGTTATTTCTGTAATTAAAGCATCTGTATGATAAGAATATACACCATTACTTGCTGCTTCAACATTACCTTTTTTGAATTTTAATCCTCTATCTACATTTGAAACAGCTTCATCATGCTCACTTTGCGTTATATATTCAAGTTCAAGCATTTTATCTAAAACAGTAATTGTTCTGTTTTTAATCTTTTCAGAATTATCATCATCACCAAAAGGATTATATGAATTTGGTGAATTATTTATTCCTGCTAAAAATGCACATTCTTCTAAATCTAATTCACTTGCAGATTTATTAAAATAATATTTAGCACCTGCATCTACACCATAAATACTAGGGCCTACATATATGATATTTAAGTATCCTTCAAGTATCTCTTCTTTGGAAAGTGTAGTTTCTAATAGCCATGCTTTCCACCATTCTTTTACTTTTCTAAATATACTATCTGTATTATCTCCAGTTAAGTTTTTAACTAACTGTTGTGTAATTGTACTTCCTCCAAATGAAGATGATCCAAAATGTATTACATAGTTGAATATTGCAGAAGCTGTTCTTTTTATATCAACTCCACTATGTGAATAAAATCTTTCATCTTCAATAGCTACATATGCATTCTTTAAATTGTCTGGCATTTCTTCATAAGATATATTTGATTTTTTTCTTTCATCTCCAAGCCTTGCAATTGTGTTTCCATCACTATCAATTACAATTGAGCTTTCATTTGAAACCATATCTTTAGCAAGTGTTGTCCACGTATGAGCAGATATTCCAAGTGTTATTCCTAATACTAGAATTATCACGACTATAACTGTTAGAACAATTTTTTTTCTTCTTTTCTTTTTATCCTTTTTAGATCTTCTTCCTTTTTTATTATTTTTATTTTCTTGCTCTATTTGTTTATTCTTGTTTTTTCTCATTTCTCTAACGGCTTTTGGCTCTTCATCATCTTCTTGCCTTGACCTTCTTTTTTTCATTCAATCACTTCTTTCTTTAAAAAGTATCTATAGTATATCATAGTTTTTTAAAAATATAAACCCCAAAAACATTGCACAAAATTTTTAAAATCTTATTGCTTTTCTATTTTTTTATTTATATAATATAAAATAAATATGAACGGAGTGTGATACTTATGATAAAAAGAGAAGAAAATCCAGATTATTTGAATGCATTTTTAGATTATTCTACAACAATTTTAAATAAATCACCAAATAGTATTAAAGAATATAATTATGATTTAGCAATGTTTTTAAAATTTATAAAAATACACTTTAATTTAACTAAAGAAACTGATTTTAGTAAAATAGAAATTAAAGACTTACCTTATGAGGCCATAAAAAAAATAGAGCTTGATGATATTCACGCATTTTTAGGATATTTAACAACAACTTTTAATAGCAAAGCTGCAACCAGGGCAAGGAAGATTTCTACTATACGTATATTTTTTAAGTATTTATCCCAAGATGCAAGTAAAAAGTTTTTATTAGACCATAACCCTGCATTAAATTTAAAAACACCAAAAAAAGATAAAAGACTTCCAAAATACTTATCATTAGATGATAGTAAAAGGCTTTTAGATGCTGCATCTAACGAAGATAACAGAAATCACGAAAGAGATTATGCAATTACTACCCTATTTTTAAATTGTGGTATGCGTCTTTCTGAACTTGTTGGAATTAATATTAATGATATTGATTTCAATGAATGTAAGATGACTGTTATTGGTAAAGGTAATAAAGAAAGAACAATTTATTTAAATAATGCTTGTATGAAAGCAATTTCAAGTTACTTACAAGTAAGACCAAAAGTAGTAAAACATGATAATAAAAATTCTGAAAAAGCACTTTTTTTAAGTGAAAGAAAAGAAAGAATTAGTAACAGAACTGTCCAATATATTGTAAATAAAGAACTTATGGAAGCTGGACTAGATAGCAGAAAATATTCAGTTCACAAATTAAGACATACTGCTGCAACTCTTATGTATCAATATGGTGAGGTTGATATTAGAGCATTACAAGAACTTCTAGGACATGAAAGCATTGCTACTACTGAGATTTATACTCATGTAAATAGCGACCAAGTAAGAAGTGCAGTTGAAAGGAATCCACTCGCTAATTTATAGTTGTTTTTCAGGACGGGGCTAAAAAAACAGTTGTTGTTTCTTGACCCCGTCCCCAAAATAGCATTTATTTTTTATCGAATAATTTTATATAATATGGATTAATTTCTGGAAGTAAACCGCTAAGGTATATAGTATTATGATCCTTATCTTGTATTTTTATATTCGGAAATGTTTTAATCATCTTTTTATTTCCCCAAACAGTATTTATAAACCTATCTAAATTCTTGTTTGCCTTTACCCTATCATATTTTGCTTTTACTTCTTTTTCATTGTAAACAGGAATATTTTTCTCTACTACCATTCTTGTAATAAATTGGTCTTGTGCGTAAACTGTTGCAATACAATCAATTAGCAAAAATATTATTATGATACTAACAGTTGTTTTTAAAACTTTTATTGAAATTTTTTCTTGCAACCAATTACACAATTTATCTATTTTAGGATTTACTTTTCTTACTAAAAATACAGTTAAAATCCCCCAAAACACTGAATAAAGTAAACATACTCTACCATTTACATTTAATATTTTTCCTGAATAATCCCACCAGCTTGTTTCTAGGATTACTTCTATTAAAAAGCTTAATATATATTCTGTTAAAGTTCCTATTACATATCCACCAATAAATAAAGTAAAATTATTTTTATCAAAATATTTAGTAAATAATATAATAAAAACTGCTCCAACTCCATAAATTCCAAGAAAAGGACCATATAAAAAGCTTTGTCTTGACTGCCAAACTCCCATTGTAACCATTGCAAATAATGTTTCTATTATATAACCTAAAATGCTATAAACAATAAAATAAACAAATATTTTCCATATACTAATACCTAATATTTTATATTCTAATTTATTATTATTCCCCATATTTTCTCCTATATTAATTCTTTTAATTCCTGCATTTTTTCATGATAAAAATTAATTGCTTCTTCATATACTTGCTTTGTTTCTAAGTCTACATCTACCATTTTTAAAAGTTCAATAGATTTTTTGGAACATCCTTGTTTTAACATTTCAATATACCTCTTAACAAAAGGCTCTCCTTGTTTTAGTATGTTAGTTGCAATACTAATTGCTGCTGATACTCCAGTTGCATATTTATATACATAGAAATCTGTATAAAAATGAGGAATTCTTGCCCATTCATATTTAATATTTTCGTCTACTATCATATTATTTCCAAAATAATCTTTATTTAACTGGTAATAAATCTCATTTAAATCTTCAGAAGAAAGTGTTTCATTATTTTCTATTTTTTCATGAACTATTTTCTCAAATTCTGCAAACATTGCTTGTCTAAATAATGTTGCTCTTATCATTTCTAATAATTCATATAATAATTCCGCTTTTTTTAGTTTATCTTTTTCGTTTTCTATTTGATAACTACTAAGTAGAATTTCGTTTACAGTTGATGCAACTTCTGCTGTCATAATTGTATAATCTGCATCTATAATTGTTTGATTTGAACTTGAATAATATGAGTGCATACTATGTCCTAATTCATGTGCTATCGTACTTACATCTCTTTTACTATTTACAAAGTTTAAAAGTACAAATGGATGAACATTATATATTCCCATACTATATGCTCCACCTTTTTTATTTGGTTTTGCATATACATCTATCCAATTATTATCAAAAGCTTCTCTTAGTTTATTTAAATATTCTTCTCCCATAACAGATAATGCTTGTTCTACTTCTTTTCTTGCATCTTCAAAAGTTATTTCATCTTTTTCTTGTTCAAATGGATTAACATATAAATCATACATATGGAAATCTTCTTTTTTTAGTATTTTCTTTTTTAAATCAATAAATTCATGATTTACTTTAAGTCCTTCGTGTATTGCTTCTATTAATGAGTCATAGACTTTAAGAGATGCATCATCATTTAGTACTGCTCTTTCTAGACTTGATTTGTATTTTCTAAGCTTTGCAGAAACTGACGTTGCTTTTACATTTGCTAAATACAATTCTGTTATTGTATTTACAAATTTACTGTATTGCTCATACATTAAGTTAAATGCATCTTTTCTTACTCTTTCATCTTGGCTTTTTAAATAAAGAGTATAATTACTTTCTGTTAGTTCTACCTCTTCCCCATTTTCATCTTTTAGATTTCCAAATTTAAATTCTGCATTTGTTAAAATATCAAATGTATTTTCAGGTGCTGAAAATAACTCTTGATAATTTGCAAGTAAGTTTTCCTCTTCTTTGCTTAATATATGTTCTTTTTCTTTTAATATATCTAAGATATCTCTTTTATATCTATCTAATCTTCTATCCTCAGATAAATATTTCTCAACCAATCCATCTTCACTATATGTTATTTCTGGCGTCATAAATGATGTTTTTGTACTAAATTCTGTGCCTAAACTTTCTACTTCTTTATATAATTTTATTCCTTCTTGATTTGACATATCTAAATTGTAATAAAGCATTCCATAACCATATAATTTTTCATACTTTTCTAATGCTTTTTCATATAAATTATAACAATTATAAAGGTTATCAGAACTACTACATAGTTTTCCTTGGTAACTACTAATTCCTTCTAAATCTTCTTCTAAGAATCTTTTAGTTTTATCAAACTCTTCCTTATTTTCAAATATTTCTTTTAAATTCCAATCATATTTTGAATTCATAATTTACCTCCTAAACTGAGCTCATTTTATCATATTTTATTTCTATTAACAATAATTTATACAAATTAATAGAAAAAGAGCTTAAAAGCTCTTTTAAACTAATCTTAATATTTTATAATAAAATTGGGCTTATTTGCTCACCATCTAAAGCAAACTTTATAGTCTTTATTAAGTAATTTTCATCAAAAACAATTGACCTTGGTTTTGTTATTGGATTATCTTGTCTAAATGGCACAAAATAATAATTTCTTCTATTTAATAATTTACCAATATTTTCTGCATTTCCACTTAATCCATTATTAGTAGATGGTGCAATAACAAGTGGTCTATCATTTCTTAAATGAGATTTACAAGCCATAACAGCTGGCGTATCTATTATATCTAAGGCAAGTTTTGCCATTGTATTACCGTGAGCAAGGAGCAACTACCATTACATCTGTCATTTTTTTAGGACCTATTGGCTCAGCCCCTTGTATTGTATGAATTATTTCCTTGCCTGTTATTTCTTCTATTTCTTTTATGAAATCTTCAGCTTTTCCAAATTTTGTATCCAAATTATAGCTATTATAAGACATAATAGGAATAATTTCTGCTCCTTCTTTTTCTACCAATTCTTTTATTTTAGGAATTGTCTTTTTAAATGTACAAAATGAGCCTGTAAGTACAAAACCTATCTTTTTTCCATATAACTCCAATATCCTTCCCCCTTTCATATGACCTTTATATATCATATGAAAAAAGGAGATTTTTCGACATTTATTTATCTAATTATCTCACTTTTAAAATATCTTTCTTGGAATTCTGTTAGAGCTTCTATTTGTTCATTTGAATAGTCTTTATCTCTTGGTACAATAATTAATTTATCATCATCTTCATTAATTCTTTTAATAACTGCAATACACTTACCTTCAAATTCTTTTACTGGTTCAAATACACCTAAAACATAACAATCAAGTTCTTCCCCATCTCCACTAATAGTATTTGGAATATAACCATAATTTACTGTATAAATCATATCCCATTTTGGATGTCTAGAGCCTAAAGGTCTATCTATTTTTACTTTAACTATTTTTCCAATATAATCTTTACTATTCATATAGTTTCACCTTATTTTTTATTTTAATTTTAATTTTATTTTTATTATTTCTTTTTTGCTATAACATTAATTATATGCCAATGTTTTTTAGTTCCTAAAGCTGTTTTTCCGTCTTTTTCCATCTCTCCAAAATTAATTATTTCAAAAGACGAAAACAAGTCTATTACTTCTTCTTTGGAAAAGAATGTCATATTAGGTCTATTTGCCCAAGTATCGTGTTTGCCAAAGAAATTGCCTACAAAATAGCCGTCTTTAGAAATAGAATTTACGATTTTATCCCATAAATCATTAAAATACTTTTTATCACAAAAAGATAAGCTTAAGTTTGCAACTAATAAATTACAAGGATTTAGAGTAATATTTTTAAAATCCTGTTTTTCAAATTCTAAAGAATTTTGCTCTCCTTCATTTAAAGCTTTTCTAATAATTTCTTCAGTATTTTCTTTATCAATTGCTATAACTTTCCAGCCATTCCTAATTAGATATATTGTATCATTTCCTGCTCCACATCCTAAATCTATACAAGTTCCAGGTTTAACATTCATTTCAACAAATTTTCTTACATTTTTTCTTGGCATGGTATTCTTAGTTTTTTCATAATAATCAAAAGCATTTTCCATAATTATCACCCTAATATATGTATATCATATTTTTACAATTTTTAAAATAGAATTAAATGGTGAATATTATTGAAAAGGACAGAAAAATTTTTAATAAATGGCTCTATACTTACCTTAACCGCACTAATTACTAGAAGTATAAGTATGGTGTTTAATATTTATGTTTCAAATAAAATAGGTTCAGAAGCAGTAGGTGTATTTTCACTTGTTATGTCTGTTTATACATTTTTTATAACACTTGCAACATCTGGGCTTAGTCTTGCTTGTACATATTTAGTATCTCAAGAATTTGCAAAAGGAAATTACTTAGAAGGCCTAAAAGCTGTTAGAAGCTCTCTTTTATTTGCTTTTATTTTAGGATTAGGAAGTAGCTTAATATTAATTTTATTATCTTCCATAATATCTACAACTTGGCTAAATAATAGAGTATCCTCTACTCCATTTTACTTAATTGCAATTGGACTTCCTTGTATAGCAATTTCATCAGTTATAAATGGCTATTTTTCAGCTGTAAGGAAAGCATACAAATCAGCAATTTCACAAACTTTAGAACTTAGTGTTAAAATAATAATTAGTATTATTTTATTACAATATTTTTCTTTAAACAGTGTTGAAACAGTTTGCATATGTTTAGTTTTAGCAGATGTAATATCAGAAGTATTTTCTTGTACATTTTTATTTATTTTATATAAAATAGATAAAGGCTTTTTTAATAAAAGAGCAAAAATAACAGGAATAAGCTATAAAAGAAAAATCTTAAATATAACACTTCCTGTTTCTATTACTTCTTATATACGTTCTGGACTTTCTACTTTAAAAGAATTTATTGTTCCAAATAGATTAGTATTATTTGGACTTCCTTATACATTAGCTTTATCTGAATATGGTAGAATAACAGGAATGGCAATACCTGTTATAATGTTTCCTACTGTTTTTATTGGCTCTTTTAGTTCTTTGCTTATACCTGAATTTTCAAGTTTAATGGCAAAAGGATATAAGAAAAGAATACTAACAGTTAGCCATAAAATATTTATAATTGCAACTTGTTTTTCATTATTTGTAAGCATTATTTGTCTTGTTTTTGCAAATAATTTAAGTTTAGCAATATTTCAAAATTTAGAGTGCGCTAAATACATAAGAATCCTTTCTCCACTAATTTTACTTATGTATCTAGATAATATTGTAGATAATATGTTAAAAGGATTAAATAGGCAATTTAAAGTTATGCTTTGTAACATAGCTGACCTTGTTATAACAATTAGTTTACTATATTTCTTGCTTCCAAAACTAGGGGTTCCTGGTTTTATTATTTCTATGTATGTAAGTGAAATATTTAATTTTACAGTAAGTTATTTAGAATTAAGAAAAGCAACCAAATAGGGACGTTTCCTTTTTCTCATTTTTGAGCAATTGGGGACAGACCTTTGAAGAGATGTGTCCCAGATTTCTCATTTTTGTGCAAAAGGAAACGTCCCTATTTTATTAATATTTCACATTCTATATTGTTGTTTAAACTTTCTTTAAAAATTTCTGCATCTTCCTTAGTTCCTACTATTAGACCATAATGTATTGGAACAACAACTTTTGGATTTATTTCATTTACTAAACTTGCTGCTTCTTTTGCTGTCATTGTATATGTTCCACCAATTGGAACAAAAGCTACATCACATTTAATTTTCTTGTTTTCTTCTGTTATATCCGTATCTCCTGCAATATAATAAACTACATTGTCTAAAGTAATTAAATATCCTACCCAATTATTAGCTTTTGGATGGAAGTTTTTATTTATGTTATATGCTGGTATTGTTTTGAATTTAATATTACTTACCTCATATTCCATATTGGGAGTAACAACTAAAATATTATTTTCAGTAAAACCTAATTCTAAACTTCTATCATATAAATCTTCTGGAACTACTATTTTAGTTGTTTCTTTCTTTACTTTCAAAATATCTTCTTCTGAAAAATGGTCATAATGTGAATGTGTTATAAATATCACATCGGCATCATTATAGTTTTCATTTATATTATATGGATCAAAATATATAATTTGTCCTTTCTCAAATTTGATTGAACTGTGGCATAATACTTTAATATTTTCTAACATACAGATTCCCCCTTGCTTTTAATTAAATTTTCCAAAACAAATGCTACTCCATTTTCATTATTGGTAAGGGTTACGTATTTTGCTTTAGATTTTACTTCATCATTTGCATTTCCCATTGCTATACTTAAACCTGTTTTCTCAAACATTGAAACATCATTATAGTCATCACCAATAGATATTGCATCTTTTAAATCTATATTTAAGGCTTTACAAACATTTTCTACGCCATATCCTTTTGAGGTTTTTATATCTGCTATATCAAAATATGTAATTTCTCTTGGCTTTTCCTTTGGATTTGTTAATGCTTTTGATTGATTTTTTATTCCTACATTTTTTATTTTTTCTATTTCGGGTTTTAAGTCTCTAATTTTTTCAAAACTTTTATCTTGAATTAAGCATTGCATAATATCTATTTTTTCTACAAAACTTTCAATTGGCTCATCTAACAATGTGTCTGTTTTCTTATTTGTTTGCTTTAATACAAACCTTCCCTTTTCTGTATTCATAATAAAATTAATATCATTTTCTTTGGCTAAATTATATATTTTTACACAAGCTTCTTTTTCCATTGGATTTTTAAACACACATTTATTTTCTTTATAATTATATCCATAAGCTCCATTTGAAGTAATTACATACTCGCTTGCAAAACATTCTTTACTTACTTCTATAGCAGTTCTAACAGGTCTTCCAGAGCATATTATTATTTTTATTCCAGCTTGGGCTACATTTTTTATTGCTTCTTTTGTTCTATCTGAAATTTTACCCAAATCATTTCTTAAAGTTCCATCTATATCTATAAAAACGGCTTTATACAATCACTACATCTCCTTATTATCTTTATTATTTTTAATTTCTTTTACTAATTTTTTATTGTACTCGTATCTTTCTTCTTTTCTTTTTAATTTTCTTTTTGAAATTCTAACTTCATAATAAGAAATTATTACTAAGAAAATTAAAAGGAGCACTAATGTTATTTTGCTTTTTAATATTTCTATTATTCTACCAAAACCAGGAATTCTAAATAAATATTTTCCTTCTATATTTTTAAACTCTACATATCCCCTATCTTCGTTACTATTATTATCTCCTTTTGTTATATATACCTCTTCTCCATTTTTTTCTTCTATTCTTACGATTCTATGGGTATTTATATAATTGCCTGTTCTAAATGATATAATATCTCCTACTTCCAAATCTTCTTTAGATGTATTTGTTATAAATATTGCATCTTCTGTCATTATTGTAGGCTCCATACTTTCTGATACTATAACAAAACTCTTTAGCCCTAAAAAACTTGGCAATTCATTTGGATTTATATATGACTCTATCATTAATGTTACATTAAATGCAATTAAAAATAATATTACAATACAAATGATAGTACTAAGTATTTTACCTAATAAATATAAATGTTTACTTGACTTTTCAAAATCACTAAGTTTGTACACTTATCTTTCCTTCCTTTTCTTATGTATCTAACTATAATAACTATACCATACCACTAAAGTCTTTTCAATAAAAATTTTATTAATATTTAATTTTTTTATGTATGTTTTCAAACATACAAATGTAATAAAAATGTAATATTATTTTTATTTACTTAAAATGATTTTAAATGTATAATAAATTTAAGTAACTAAAAATAAACTTTAAATAGGAGAACAAAATGGATAATGATACTTTAATTGTTTCTGAAAAAGACCAGAAAGCATACTTACCATATAAGTATTGTGATATAGAAAAAATTTATAATGAAAATAAAGATAAATATGTATCAGTTCAAGATGTTATTAATAAAAATTATATTGTGCCACTAAATAGATTTAAACATTCTGTTAGTTCTAGATTTAGAGAAACTATTAATTTAGTATTACACAAAGAAAATAAATCTATTTTTAAAGCTTTAGATTTAGCATTTGAATTAATGTTTGAATATAAACTAAACCCTATTATAATCTCTGCTTGTAGAAATTTGGAAGAACTTGATATTTATTTAGATTGTCTAGAAGAAGATGAACTTTTCGATTTTAGATGTTTTAAAATAAAATTTGAAGTAACTCCTAAAATTTATACACAAGTTAAAAAGCCTAATTTTGCTTAGGCTTTTTTTCTGTTTTATCTGGTCTATATAAACTATATTTTAAATCTTCTTTACTATATTGTGAAGGCTTTAGTCCTACTCTTCCCCTCATATAATCAAGTATCAATACTGCCATTATTGTTGTTAAGCATCCAATTATTATAAACGTATTTGCTGTTGTTGTAATTTCAAGTAATCCTGCACATATTAATGATATTATTGCAGTTAATAAATTTGATGATAAATTTCTTAAAGCTGTTAATTTTGGTCTTATTTTTCTATTTGTAAAATTATTCAAGTAACGAGCAAGTAATGCTCTATATGGTCCTTTTGCTGCATATTGTATTAAGAATAACAATACTACTAATATTAGTGATGAAGTAGATAAGGCATCTTTTCCAATAAAGCCAATTAATATACAAGAAACAGTTGTAGGAAGCGTTAATACTGCTATTGTTTTATTTCTAAATATTTTATGTACTTGTTCACTATATCTTGCAGTTACTGCTGCTGAGAATTGTAAAATAGCAAATATAATACCATAATAAGCTTCTGGTACGTGCATTTCAGTTAACATACTACTACGTAAATTTACAATTCCTAGAACTAATCCTAAAAATAATGCATTACATAATAGCAATAATCTTACTCTTCTAGATTTAAATGAGAATCTCATTGAGTCTTTTATTTGTCCTACATATTCTTTTAATGATACTGGTTTTACTTTTTCTTCTGCAATTACCGTATGTCTAAATTTGAATGAAATAACAGTTGATAGAACACAACATAAGAAGCATAATATCATTGGAATATATCCATTTATTGCGAATGTAAATCCTGCAATTACTGATGATATTGCATCAAATAAATAAAAATATGATGAAGACTTTCCGTCTATTGTAGCAAATACTCTTCCCCTTTTCTTACTTGCAGGAAGTGAGTCATAAAGTATATTTGATTCACATATTCCTTTTATTGAATATCCTAATGCATATATAAATTGTATTAATAATAATTCATAATAATTTTGCATAAAAATCATAGCTAAAATGCTTAGAGAATAAAGTACATTTCCTATTATTAAACAATTCTTTTTCCCTATTCTATCTACTAAACTCGTTACCGGTAACTGCCAAAATGTATTTGCTAAAGTATAAAATGCATCTGAAAATAATACTTGTGATGCTGAAAATCCTTTTATTTGTGTTAAAAATAGAAATATTATAGGAAAATAAAACAACAAATCCCAAGAAACTGTTTTGTATATAGGAAATATTCTAACATTTTTCTTTTTGTGTCTTACTATTTTTCTTTCTTTAGTTTCTTTCATTATAATCTCCTTTTACTTAAGTTATGATAACAAAAAACTAAAATTTTGACAAGAAAATTTTTTGTTTTTTATAATATTTTTTACTTTTTTAGATAAAATAAAATTATGAACCAAATTTTAATTACAAATTTAAATAATGATAATAAGCAAAATAATAATAAATATGATAGAAAAAACAATAAAATAATGAATAATAGGAAAGAAAATAAAAATTTCTTTAAATTACAATTTACTTTTTCTATTATAATAATTATTACTGCTATTTCTTTTTCTATTTATTACATTAATTCTCTTAAATCTAATGAAGAAATTTCTAAAAACTTAATCGGTAATTATAATATTTATAAACTTTATGCTAATACACAAGAACAAGAAGAAGCTTCGCAAAATAATCTTTTTGGGATTATTGAGATACCAAAAATTAATCTTTATTATCCTGTTTTTTCTACTTTAACAGAAGAAAACCTAAAAGTTTCTCCTTGTAAGTTCTATGGAACAAATTTAAAAGATAATACTAATATTTGTATTGCTGGTCATAACTACAACAATGAGATGTTTTTTAGCAAAATAAATGAGTTGCAACCTAACGATGAAATCTATATTTATGATAACACAGGAGTTAAATACACATACAACATACAAAAAAAATATGAAGTTAAAGAAGATGACCTTTCCCCTATTTACGACCACAACAAAAACGAAAAAACTCTAACCTTAATTACTTGTAATAACCTAAACAACAACAGATTTATTATTAAAGCAATACAAAATACTTCTTAAACAGAAGTACTTTACTATATAACATAAAGGACAAAACGAAAAGACATTTTATCTTTATTGTTTTGTCCTCATATTCCTGATAATTTTTATTTTATATCTTTATATAATTGATATTTTTTATATAACACTATTGAAATAGCTATTATTAAAGCGGTAGCAAATCCTATAATAATATTTTTCCCTGCATATGGTAATTTACTCATATTTGATACAGTAGGATCATTCTTTACATTGTTATTATTATTTTGATTATTATTAGAACTATTTCCATCCAAATTCCATTCAAAGTCATCATCTTCTATATTTAACAACATTTTTGAGGTTTCATCTACTCTTGCTTGATATAATGATACATCTTCTATTTCTCTATATTTTCCATCTTCAGTATCCATTTCTAAATATACATAATAATAAGCATCATTTAATAATTCGACATTATCAAGGACACCTTCATTTTCACCTAATGATAATGTTCCTGTAGCTATTGAGTTATCTTTTTTAGCAAAATCTAATAAATTTTCAAAAGCTGTTGTTTCTCCATTTTGTATAGCCTTTAATAATTGTACATCTGTAACTCTTCCTATTTTATAATTTACTTTTCTATTATTTTCCCCATATGCTTCATTACCAAAAATTGTTGTACTATCTGACAAGAAATATGCCTTTATTCTATTTGATAGTTCAAATAAAGGAAGTTTTTCAATTTTATAATTTTCTAAAACTATTTTTGGTATACTAGTTTCTCTATCAACTTCGCAAACAGTTAAATAAACATCTCCTGCTTCATCAAATAAAACTTTATCATCAGAATAATATAAAAATAACTGATTATTAAGAATATTTATATTTCCCATCCATACTTCAGTATTATTTGCATCACTTGGGCTTTTTAGTATTATCTCTTCATTAGGATTATGAGATAAGTGAATATAGTAATTATTATTTTCGTTTAATTCTACGTTTTGTATGAAAAGTTTAAAACTACTTTTATATTCTTGGTTTTCAAGACTCATTTCTACACCAGCATTATCAAAATTTGTCCACTCAATTGTCGTTGCAGCATATATTTTATTTTCAAATGAACTCATAAATGGACTTCCTAATGTATACTTAGTACCATCTTCTGTTTCTATTTCGTAATTATATGGTTCAATAAAGTTTCCTGGCTTTAATTCCCCATTATCACCAGACTTTATTGTATATTTATATGTAGCCTCAGTCGAAAAATCTGTTAATTCAACCTCATCTAATTCAATATTTTTTGATATATCATTACCAAAGTAAATACTATATTTTGGTAATGTTCCTTTTATTGGTTGACTAAATGTAAAAGTAACATTTATTTCTTGTCCTTCGCTATAAATTCCTGGTTCTGGGGCTGTAATATCTACTGATGTTATGCTTAAACTTTCATCTCCATCTGCTCCATAAATCGTATTACCTGCTACTAATATAAAAAATAACAAAAATATTATAATTGAAACAATTTTTACTTTAAACTTCATTCTTCTCCCTCCATTTTCTATTAAATTATATCATTGGCTAATTATTAAATCAATAACATTTATGTTACATTTATATTACAAATAAAAATAAAATAAAGAGTAGAAAAATTCTACTCTTTGTATATATAATAAATTTATTAACTAAATATTTCTATAATCTTTAATTTTCTTATAAGCATATACAGCTGAGATACCAAATACAACTACTAATGCAGCTATTGGAAGACTATCTCCTATACCTGTTTTTGGTAAGCTTGAATCATTATAAATGCTAGAATTATTTGTATTATTGTTTCTGTTGCTATTTGTATTAGTATTTGCATTGTTATTAGTATTTGCATTATTTGTATTTGTATTTGCATTATTTGTATTAACATTAGCATTATTTGCATTGTTATTTCCTGTTCCATTATCAAGTAATGTTTGTGTCATATCATCCCAACCATCTGCAGCATTAACTGAAGTAGTTATAAAAATTACCATTACACTTAAAATTAAAATTGAAAATACTTTTAATAAATTTGATTTCTTCATATTGATTTCTCCTCTACTTTTAAATTTTTTTTATTATTATTTGTACAACCACTAATTATTATACCATTTTTTTTAATATAATTCAAGTAGTTGTAAAAAATAACAAAATTAAATTTTTTCTTCCGTTATTTGTTTTTATTTTATACTTAAAAATACATTTCGTCAATAGTTTTTATACATTTTTATTTTACATTTATGTTACAAAAATATTACATATTATACATTAAACTTAAATAAAACAATATCTCCGGTCTTGCATAATATAATCTTTTCCTTCTTGTCTAACTAATCCTTTTTCCTTTGCTGCATTCATACTACCACAATTCATTAAATCATCAAAAGAAACAACTTCTGCTTTTATAAATCCTCTTTCAATATCAGAGTGAATCTTACCTGCAGCTTGTGGTGCTTTAGTTCCTTTTTTAATTGTCCAAGCTCTAACTTCAGGTTCTCCTGCTGTTAAGAATGACATTAAACCTAATAAATCATAAGATTTTTTAATAACTTTATCTAATCCTGATTCTTCTAATCCTAAAGCTTCTAGCATTTCTTTTTTATCATTATCATCTAGGCCAGATAATTCTTCTTCAATTTTAACGCATAAAGGAATAACTTCTGCATTTTCTTTTGAAGCATATTCTTTAACTTTTAAAACCATTTCATCATTTTCTGCATTTTCAATTTGGTCTTCAGAAATATTTGCAATATAAAGAATTGGCTTAGTTGTTAATAAAAACATATCTTTAACTAATTTTTGTTCATCTTCGTTATAGTCTAATGCTCTTGCAGAAATTCCATTTTCTAGATTTTCTTTTATTCTTTCTAATAAGTCAACTTCCTCTTGGTAACTTTTACTTGCTTTTAAATTTTTTCTTGCTTTATCTAACCTTTTATTTACAGTTTCTATATCTGCAAAAATTAACTCTAAATTAATAGTTTCAATATCACGAACTGGATCTATGCTTCCATCTACGTGTACAATGTTACTATCATTAAAACATCTAACAACTTCACAAATAGCATCTGTTTCACGTATATGTGATAAGAATTTATTACCAAGTCCTTCTCCTTTACTTGCTCCTTTCACTAAGCCTGCAATATCAACAAATTCAATTACAGCATGTGTAACTTTTTCCGGATTATACATTTTAGCTAAAGCGTCAAGTCTTTCGTCTGGAACTGGAACAACTCCTACATTTGGCTCTATCGTACAAAATGGATAATTTGCACATTCTGCTCCAGCTTTAGTAATACTATTAAATAATGTACTCTTTCCTACATTTGGAAGTCCTACAATTCCTAATTTCATCTTTATCTCTCCTATTTTTCACAATATTTTTATTACTATTTTATTTTTTATTTTTTATTTTTAACTTCTTCTAAAACTTTATTTTTAAAATCTTCTACAGTCATAGTTCCTATATCTCCATCTTCTCTAGAACGAATAGAAACTATATTTGCTTCAACTTCTTTTGGTCCTATAATTAACATATAAGGTATTTTATGAAGTTGTGCTTCACGTATTTTATAACCTGTCTTTTCATTTCTATCATCAACTTCTACTCTTATACCAGCTTTAAGAAATTCATCTTTTAATTCATGGCAATAATCATGTTGTTTGTCTGTAATAGGTAAAATCTTAACTTGTGTTGGTGAAAGCCATAATGGTAGATTTCCCTTTGTTTCTTCTAATAAGAATGATATAAATCTATCAGAAGAACCAAGTATTGCTCTATGGATAACAACTGGTCTATGTGCTTTTCCATCTTCTCCAATATATTCTAGTTCAAATCTTTCAGGAAGAGCAAAGTCTAATTGACAAGTTGGTATTGTCACATCATGATTTAGAGCTGTTCTTATTTGGATATCAATCTTAGGTCCATAGAATGCTGCTTCACCTTCTGCTTCATAGAAATCTATATTTAGCTCTTTTAAGATTTCTCTTAATTGATTTTCTGCTGTCTCCCACATTTCATCATTATCAATATATTTTTCTTTATTATTTTTATCTCTTAAAGATAATCTATACTTAAAGCTTGATGCTGGAAAACCAAAATCTTTCTGATAAACTTCTTTAATTAAATTTAAGATATTTCCAACTTCTTCTTTAATTTGGTCTGGTCTTACAAAAAGGTGTGCATCATTTTGACACATTTCACGAACTCTCTCTAGTCCACAAACACTTCCAGATGCTTCATATCTAAAATCATGTGCAAGTTCACCAATTCTAATTGGTAAGTCACGATATGAACGCATTTTACTTTTATAAATTAACATATGGTGAGGACAGTTCATTGGTCTTAAAACCATTTCTTCATTATCCATTTTCATAGCTGGGAACATATCTTCTTTATAATGATCCCAATGTCCACTTACTTTGTACAACTCTACATTTGCAAGTGAAGGAGTATATACATGTTCATATCCTAAAGATATTTCTTTATCTTGAATATATCTCTCTAAAATTCTTCTTATAGTTGCACCATTTGGTAAATACATTGGAAGACCTGCTCCAACTAATTTATGAGTCATAAATATTTCTAAGTCTTTTCCTAATTTTCTATGGTCTCTTTGTTTTGCTTCCTCTAGGAATTGTAAATATTCTTCCAACATACTCGCTTTAGGGAATGAAATTGCATAAATTCTTTGAAGCATTTTATTTTTTTCATCGCCTCTCCAGTATGCTCCTGAAGAAGATAGTATTTTTACTGTTTTTATTTTTCCTGTACTAACTAGATGTGGTCCAGCACAAAGGTCTGTAAAATCTCCTTGTTTATAAAAACTAATTTCTTCGCCTTCTGGTAAGTCTTCTATTAATTCCTTTTTATAAGGTTCATCCTTCATTAACTCTAAAGCTTCTTTTCTAGGTAAAGAAAATCTCTCTATTTCTATATTTTCTTTTATAATTTTTTTCATTTCCTGTTCAATGTTTGCCTTATCTTCATCTGTAAATGGTTTTTCTACGTCAAAATCATAATAAAAACCATTCTCAATAGCGGGTCCTATTGCAAGTTTAGCTTCTGGGAATAATCTTTTTACAGCTTGTGCCATAATATGAGAAGTTGTATGCCAATAAGCTTTCTTTCCTTCTAAGTCTTCATCTGAAAAAGTATGAATAACTAAAGAACAATCTTCTTGTAGTTCGTATCTTAAGTCTTTAATTTCTCCATTTACTTCTCCACAAGTCATGTTTCTTGCTAAACCTTCACTAATTTTTTTAGCAACATCTAAAATTGTGCTTCCTTTTTCGACCTCTAAAATAGATCCGTCTTTTAAAGTAACTTTAATCATAATAAAACCTCCTTATTGTCCAATTAGGGATGTTTCTTTTTGGGGTATAGCCCATCAAAAAACTCCCATGGACTTTAATATCCATAGGAGTGCAAATTACACGGTTCCATCCTACTTTTTACTTAATTTAAAAGATTATAACGTATCTTAGACGTCTAGCTTATTCACTAGAAACATATGAAGAGTTAGTTTTCAAATAGGTTTGCTTAAATTAGTTTTCAGCCTCTGACTAATTCTCTCTAAAAGTAATTTCTATTTTACTCGTCTCTTACTTGTTTTTACCTTATGTTAATAGTTTAATATCTTTTTTGTAAAAAGTCAAGAGAATTCTTTACTTTTTTTATTTATTATTGTATAATTTTCTTACGTGCTTCCATAGCTCAGTTGGTAGAGTGCTACCTTGGTAAGGTAGAGGTCACGGGTTCAATTCCCGTTGGAAGCCCCAGTAAAACATTCTTTTTGGAATGTTTTTTATTTTTATTCAACACCTGTAGCTATTACAGTTACAACAACTTCATCATCTAAACTCTCATCTATTACTGTTCCAAAGATAATATTTGCATCATCAGATACTTTATCATTAATTACTTTAATAGCACTATCTATTTCTGTTAAACTTAAATTTTCTCCACCTGTAACATTAAATATAACTCCTTTTGCATTGTCTATTTTATTTTCTGTTAATGGGTTTTCTATTGCTTGTTCTACAGCCTCTTCTACCCTTGCTTCTCCTTCTGCTCTTCCTATTCCCATATAAGCTTTTCCTTTATAACTAAATATAGTTTTTATATCTGCAAAATCAAGATTTATTTGACCTACTGTTGTAATTAAATCTGTTATGCTTTGTATTCCTTGCTTTACAACATCATCTGCAAGTAGAAAAGCTTCTTTTAGTGGTGTATTTTTATTTGCAACTTGTAATAAATTATCATTTAAAATTACAATTAAAGCATTTACATTTTCCTTTAATTTTTCTATTCCATATTCTGCTCTCATTTCTCTTAATTTGCCTTCAAACATAAATGGTTTAGTAACTATTCCTACAGTTAAAATTCCCATTTCTTTTGCAATTTCTGCAACTACTGGTGCAGCACCTGTTCCTGTTCCGCCACCCATACCAGCTGTTACAAATAACATGTCAGTATTTTGTAATATATTTTTTATCTCTTCTTCACTTTCTCTTGCCGCTTTTTCTCCTACTGTTTCATTTGCTCCTGCACCTAGACCTTTTGTTGTTTCTTTTCCTATTTGTAATATATTTCTATAATTTGTTCTTTTTAATACTCCCATTTCTGTGTTTATTAAATAAGGTTCTATATTTTTTACTTTTTCATCTATTATATGTAGAACAGCATTATTTCCTCCGCCGCCTACACCTATTACCTTTATTTTTATACTATTAATTACGTTTTCGTCATTAAACACTTAATTTTCCTCCTTCTATTGTATCTTTAATTTTATTTATCTTAATTTCACTTTTAGAGTATAACACTATATTTTTTATTTGTCCAATGGAAAAAATAAAAACCAGCATTTATTTACTGGTTCTTATTACTTGTTATATTTTTAATTGCTTTCTTTCTTATTCTTTGAATTGCATTATCTACTGATTTCACAGGAGAGTCTAACTTTTCTGCAATTTTTACATAACTTTCTCCTTTTAAAAACCTATCAAGAACTTGTTTTTCAAATTTACTTAAATTTTTGTTTACTGCATCTTCTACCTCTTTATAATATTCTTGTTTCATTATAGTGTCTAGAGGGTCTTCTATAGTATTACTATTAAATCTTTCTAGAAGTTCGACACTATCATCTTCATTATTATCATATGCTGCTGTATTTAATGATAAATATGAATTAAGTGGCAAATGTTTTTGTCTATTAGAGCTTTTTATTGCTGTTATTAATTGTCTTTCAATACATATATTTGCAAAAGATTTAAAGGAATTTTGTTTAGTGTTATCAAAGCTTTTTATCGCTTTAAACAAACCTATCATACCTTCTTGAACAGTATCTTCTTTCTCAGCTCCAACTATAAAGTATTTACTTACTTTCATATTTACAAGTTCTTTGTACTTTTCTAAAATATATGCTAAAGCTTCGTCGTCTCCCTCATGTATCTTTTCTATTATTTGCTCATCTGTTAAATTATTATATTTATTAGTTGTAAAAAACACGTCCTTTTTTTGCATCTGTCAAAATTACCTCCAAAGTGCTTTTCTAGTATTATATATATCTTATACCTCAATTGTCAAGCAGATTTTCGCTATTTCACAAAAATTTCACTAATTTTCTGCAAGTTCACTCTTAAGCATAGGCCAAACATCATCTGACTCCATATCTTTTTGCCAAGATCCAACTCCTGCTAAATCATTTTCTTCTACCAAAGATACCTTTGCTTTTAAAGAGTCTATATCTTCAATCCATATTTGTTTTTTGTTTGCTCCATCCATATATTCTACATAGTTTTGTTTTAAATCATCATCCCATGTTTTTTGTACTCCTGCTGGAATGGCACTATTTACATCTTTCATAAACAAAGTATTTCTACTAATTATTTTACCAGAAGAATCAGTTGTCCAAACTCTTGTATAAAATGGAATACCTAGTATTATTTTTTCTGCCTCTATGTCTTCTGTTTGCAAAAATTTAGTAAGATTTAATTTAATCCAATTATAACCTGCTGTTGTTCCTGGCTCTGTACTTGATGTTCCATTTTGATCATATGCCATAAATATAATATAATCTGCTACATGTCCTATAACATTTCTATCAAAACACATTGACCATGTTTCTCCTCCGTCTGGTGCTGTTACGTCAACAGATGTTACCATTCCTATTTCCTTTAATCTTGGTGTAAGTTCTATTATAAATCTAGAATACATATCTTTATCTTTTTCGTACATATTTTCAAAATCTATATTAATACCATCTAAATTGTATTTTACGCATTTTTCTACAATTGATTCAATTAATTTCTTTCTATTTTCATAGCTATTCATTATATTAGAAGTTATATCTAGACTTTCTCTTGCTGCCTCTGCATTTGATACCATTGGCCATACTTTATATCCATTATTATGAGCCCATTCAATATAAGCCTCACCTTTGCTTCCCACATTCTCTTCAAGATTCCCATCTTCATCTAAATAGAAAAATGAAGGTGATACAACATTTACTCCGTCTATTGTTGTTCCACTTCTATCAGGAGCAGAAG
The DNA here is from genome assembly GCA_944387555.1 of uncultured Clostridia bacterium. Lineage (GTDB taxonomy): Bacteria > Bacillota > Clostridia > TANB77 > CAG-508 > CAG-269. The sequence goes on from CALXFH010000005.1 coordinate 33,869, forward strand.
CATATTCTGAAAAATAATCCCAAGTAAGATTTACTTTACCTTCAACTTGTTTTTCTTCTTCCATATCTTCTCTTATAGTAAATTCATTTTCTAATCTATTTGATTTAATATATCCTAATTTTCCATTTGCAGTCCTTATCATAGAATATTTACCGTTATCAGATACAACTATAACAGCATCACCTTTTTTTACTCTATCTACAGTTCTTGCAATAAAGTTAGTAGAAGATTTTACAGAAACATTTTTATTTACAATAGCTCTTTTTTGTCCTCTATCTAAAGAATCCATTGTAATAACTTTTGTTTCTGGTATATTTTGAATTTCTACATTATATACATCTGCCATTTCTGATACAGGTAAATATACTTCTCCGTCTTTTTCAATTGCATGTGCATAAATTTGCTTGTCTGAACCATTAATATTTATAACATTTTGATCAAAGCCAATTTCTGCTATTTTTTTCTCATAAGTTGTAATTATTTTGTTTGACTCTTCATCACGATAAATATATTTATCAAAAAAGTTTTGAACATCCGCTTCTGATAAATAAATAACATCATCCTCTATTAAAACATCATTTTTCAAACGTGCTGTAACATTATTATTATTAATTACTAAATTTGTTCTTTCATTATTATCTAAAATTATATAATTATTTGCAATCATAGCAATTATAAAAATAACAATCAAAGCTACAATTGTAAAAAAAGTTCTTTTAATTACCTTCTTTTTCTGTTCTATTTCTCTATTTGACATTCTCCTATTTCTGTTCTTTTTCTTTGGTTCTTTTACCATTACTCTTTTCCCTTTTCCCATTAGTATTTCTCCTATTCTATTATTTTACTTTAATACTATAACACAAAATATTTTTCCTATAAAGTTTTTTTATAAAAAATTAATATTTATTTTTTCATATTTCTTAAGAAATCTTTTTGTTCTTTACTAATTCTGTATGACTCTATTGCTTTTTGTATTGATTTGTTATATGTAAAATTATCTAAATCCGCTTCTTTTTGTAAATATTTAACTGTCCTATCATAATATCTAATTAAACAAATAGATATTGCCCACGCTACTGCCATCTGTACATAGTACTTGTCTACTTTTATACTATTAAATATTTTAAAATTATTCTCTAAATGTTCTTCATCTATAAAATAACCAAGTATCATAACTATGCCAAATCTTACTTCAAATTCTTTTTTAGATTTTAAATATTTTTGTATAAATTCCCACATTTCATCCTTATGTTTTTTAGTAATCTTTAAACCTGTACAAAAAGTATCACAAACAGCCCAATTATCTATTTTAGGGATAAATGCTTCTATATATTTAATAATTACATCAAATTTTTCTTTTGCACTACCTATTAACATCCCTTGAAGCATTATCTCTTCATAATAATTATCATTTACACATTCCATTAGCTCTTTAAAATCATATTTTTTTAATAATTCTTTTGCATAGTTTCTAAGTACTGGGACTCTAATTCCAACTATACTTTCTGTACCAGGGCACAACTTTTTTTGAAATTCTTGGTACTTTTTATCTTGTAATTCAAATAATTCTTTTTCTATATCTATATCCATAATACTTTCCTATTTAATTCCTAATTCTCTATTTATATTATAAAGTAGCTTGTCTAAATTATGGTTATAACGAGACATTTTCTTTAATATGCTTCTTCTATCTGTCATATTTACAATATCTTCTCTTATTTCTTGTACGCTTGTTATTTTATGTTCTAAATTTATTTCTTGATTATATAAGAATTTTTTAATTAAACTCTTTTTAGATGTATTTTCATATAAATAATTTATTTGTTCATTTAACTTACTTGCATCTTCCATTAATCTATCTGCCTCATTAAAGAAATTATATCTTCTTCTATTTCTTGATAAGTTATTTAAACCTTTCTTAAATTTAGTTATTTTATATCTCATTTCTTCTAATTCTTTTTTATAATCAGATACTACCTTAGAATCTTTTTCCTTTGCTCCATTAATTAACTCAATTACAACTCCTGTTGTACAAGCAATTAAAAAACTTAAAGAAATATTTGTTACTATTTCTACATCCATATAGTAAGATATTCCTGTAAGTACAACTAATAATAGAATTATAACCATAACAATAGCTACAGTTCTCCTGTAATTTCTTTTATAATTTTCCATTTCAACATCCTTCTTCCTATATTTTTGCTTATAATACCATAACTAACAATAATATTCAATAACAAAAGTGTTTTTAATATTCATCTTGCAAATTTAAGTTTTTAATTAAGGTTCTAATCTGATTGTCAATTCTGTTTTTTTCTTCTTCTAACTTTAATATTTCCAGTTCTACCTTTTTTTGATTAATATTTTCTGTTTTATTGTCCATCTTAACATATAGCTTTATGTTTAAATCATAGTCATTTTCTATAATTTCTTCTGGTTTTACCACATTAGAATAATTCTTTACTGCTTCATATTTTCTATATGTATTAACTATTTTATCTTGATTATCTACTGTTAAAATATTAGTTTTTCTTTTTTTTGTATATTCTTTACTGGCATCAATAAACAATATCTCTTTTCTATTTCTCATTTTATTTATTACTAGTACTACTACTGGGATTTTAGTGTTAGCAAATAATTTTTCTGGTAAATTTATAATAGCATCTATGTAATTATTATTAATTAACTTTTTCCTCATACCATATTCCACGTTTGTATGTTTAGATAAAAAACCTTGTGGTACAATACATACAATTTTACCATATTCATTTATACTTGTTAACATTAAATCTAAAAATCTTATATAACCAGTTGTAACATTTACAAAATTTCCTTCTTTTTGAGATCTTTCTACAAAAGGAGGATTACCAATAGCTAAATCCACCAATTTAACCTTTTCTTCATATTCTATACCTATTCTTTTATCATATATATCATGTAACCACAAATTTGTAACACAAATATTATAGTTGGCTAGACTACTTTCTTCACCAAAGCTATATATTTTAGCCTGTTTTGCACTTTCAGTAATAAAGTTACCTGTTCCAGAAGCAGGATTATAAATTGCCATTCCATTTTTTATATCAGCTATCTTTACCATAGTTTTAACTATTCCTTTAGGTGTATAAAATTCTCCATCACTATTGGAAATTTCATTTTCTTGACTCGCTATCATTATTATATATTCAAATGCTTCTGCCAATATCTTTTTACTATTTTCTACAAGATTATCTAAATTCTTTATTAATTTACTTAATTTTAAAATTATTGTAATAAATATTTTATAGTCATTTAAATCCATTATTTTATAGAAATGAATATTTATAAACAATATAAATGATTTTTCCTCTAATCTTATATTATTTAACTCTTTGTCTATCCAATTTAATATTTCTTTAATATTTTCTTTTGCGTAATCTATTTTTTGATTCAAATATTCTTTATTTTTATACAACACATATATAAGTGCTGAAATATATTGTAAATAATCAGAGCCTATATTGTGTATGTTTTTCATATCATTACAAATTTCTTGTAAATCATAATTTACTTCTTTTTGTAAAATATGATTTTCTTCTTTTTCAACCATTATTTTCTCCTTTTTCCAACATTTTTTCAAGATAAAAATTATATAATTTTTCTTTTTGTTCTAATATATTTCTAGATACTTCCTTTTCCTTTTCCCACAACTTTATTAATTCTTCCATATTTTTTTGTTGTTCAATTGAAATGCTTGGAATATTTATTTCTTTTATACTAGAAACTCTTGTGGATTTCATTATTGAACCACTAGCTTTTACTTCTAATTCATCTTTTACCTTTTGGCTCTCCAAATACCATTTCAAAACAATAGGTATTATCTTTTGTGTTCTTATTATACAAAATTGCGAAGGTATTAAAAGCCCCTGTATATCTTCTTCTACATAAATAATCTTATTAGGACATAACAACCTAAAAAGCAAGTCTCCTTTTCTTGAAAGATTATTACTTAAATCTTTATTAGTTTTTATTACTTCAAACTCCTGGTTTTCTTCATAGTTTTTAAGAGAAAATAGTTTATAACTATTTTCTCCTTTTTCTTTTTTCTCTCTTTTTGCTAAAATTCCTATGGATATATCCGCAATTTCTTTTAATTTCATCTTTACCATTTCTTTCTTATAATCTTTTTATTTGCCCTTTTTATAAAATATTTCTTTGCAACAATATTTACAGCCACTTACATTTAAATAATATTCTTTTGCCCTATTTTTGGCTTCTATTGGGCATATACATTCCTTCAAATCTATAATATTTTCGTCTTTTGGTCTCTTTTTGCAATCTTTTGTATGTATTTTGTGATAACCAGTAGATAATTGTGTGTTTTTGTTTACTATATATTCCATTAACCTTCACCTTCTTTTTCTAATAGTATTAGAAAAGAGAAGCTTTATATATTTTGCATTTATTTTGAATTTATGTTATAATGTAATTGCATTATTAAATATTACAAAATATTATTTAAGTTCTAAATAAGTGCCTTTATTTAGAACTTTCTTTTTATAAGTTCTCTTTCTATTTATTTCCCAATTCTTTTATTGCTTTTGCTAAATTTCCAATTTCTTCTATCAAAGTAAGCATTCTCTCATTTAATTCTTCATAATTAATTGTATTTTGAACACTTTTTATATTGTCAGTCGTGGAAATCATCGCATTTTCAAATCTTGTTTCATATGCCTTATATAAATCTGTTATATAATTCAAATCTCTATCAAACTCTTCTTCTTTAAAATCTGCCATTTTAATTTTTTTCTTTATAAATATAGCATCATTTTCGTATTCAAATCCATATTTCAAATTAGGTTCTATCAAAGAATATTTTATTCTATACCCTTTTGATAATTCTTGTATTTCGTTTTTCTTCTTTGAAGTCTTTCCAAATCCCAACCATAATTCTATTGTATTTGTTTCTTTAACAAAAGAAATTCCTACATATCTTCCTCTTGTTCCGCTTCGATTTTCTTCAGAAAATAATTGAATCCAAGGAGTTTCCACTCTATTGTATGAGGGCCCTAACTTAAGTTCTACAAACAGATCTTTTACTTTAATTAATTCTTTTGTTTTTTCCTTTAAATTCTTTTCTAATTCTTCATCTTTTAGCCTTCTTTGTTTTCCGTTTTTTGTTTTCACTTCTTCTAGTACATAGGAATATCCATACATTAAGTAGTCAAACAAGTCAAACCTACTTTTTAGTTGCTCTTTTTTCATTTTTATTACCTCCTTCTTCCATTTTGAATTTTGAAATATATTTCATTCAAATGATACCATCATATAATGCACTTGTCAATATTCAAATGTATTTTTTTTGTTTTTTTTTATGCATTCGTTTGCAAGTTTACGTTCTAATCAGACTAGAACGTTTTTGCTTTTTAATAAAATGCTTTAATTACTATTATAAAAAACTTATTAATAAAAACCCCTATATTATACAGGGGTTTTATTTACAATCACAATTATTATTTCATATATTTTTTATTTCTTTCATTTTATATCCATTCTAATATTTCTTTAGATATATTTAAATCTCCTCTTCCTATACCTATTTCTATATCTGTTTTTGAGTCTCCATGATAATCACTACCACCACTTATATATAATTTATTATTCTTTGCATATTGTACTAAATTTTTTCTTTCTTCCTGATTTGCTGATGGATGGAAACATTCTATACCATCTAGTTCTGTTTCTCTTCTTAAATCATTTATAAAACCAATTGTATCCTCAAATTTGTATTCAAACGGATGTGCTAGAAATGCTTTTCCACCAGATTCATGAATAAAGTCTACTACTTCTTTATATTTTGGTCTAAATTCTATACGATTTACAAAATAAATACTTCTAGGATTTGCTAGACCTTTTCTAAAAAATACACCAAGTGATTCCGTAAATTCTCCTAATATTTCATAGTTTTCTTTATGTCTCATTAATTCATTATAAATTGAAATTTCTACATAACCAGTTGCTTTAGGTTTTACTATTTTGCTTTCATCATATATAAGTCCTTGCTTATCACATATATCTAACAATCTTTTATAACATATTTCTTGTTGTTCTTCTAATCTTTCTTCTGAATAATACTTTTTACACCACTCATTTATTATATCAGGATTTATATTATAACCCAATACTTCAATATTTTTGTCTTGGAACACTGCATTTAGTTCTGCTCCTTTTATAATTTTACCACTAAATATATTATTATTTTTTAAAGCTTCATCTTTATATTGTTTAGCAGTATTATGATCTGTTATTGATATATATTCTAACCTCTTTTCTTCACACATTTTTAAAATTTCTTCTACTGTTTTACTCCCATCAGAATACATTGAATGTATATGTAAATCAATCATTTTCTTTCTCCTTTTACATTCTTTATACTTATACCATACCATAAAATTCTTTAATTTACAACTTATGGAAGCATATTAAAAACCCCTATATTTTAAAATACAGGAGTTTTATTTCTAATTGCAGTCACAATTATTGTTTTTCATATTATTCATATAAAATTTCTTTTGAGCAAGTTTATCTTGTACTCCACGAAGTGCTTCACCAAATCTTTGGAAGTGTACTACTTCTCTTTCTCTTAAATATCTTAATGGATCTAATACATCAGGATTATCTCTACATAAATCAATTAATTTTTCATATGTGGCACGAGCTTTTTGTTCAGCAGCTAAATCCTCTTGTAAGTTTGCTATAGGATCTCCTTTACATGCAATATATGCAGCTGTAAATGGTGTACCTGCAGCAGATTGTGGATATACATCTACACCATGGTCTGTATAGTATGCACCTAATCCTGCTTTTTCTATTTCTTCTATTGAAGCATTTTTAGTTAATTGGTGTACTATAGTTCCTACCATTTCCAAGTGTGCAAGTTCTTCTGTTCCTATATCATTTAAAATTGCTTTTGATTTTTGGTCTGGCATACCAAATCTTTGTGATAAATATCTTAAAGAAGCGGCAAGTTCGCCATCTGGTGAGTTGTTTTTATTGTGATTTTTATATTTTCCAAACCATAATTTACTTAAGTTGTATAAATTTTTTACGGTCTGGAAAATTTATAATGTATTTTTACTGTTTTGTCTTGAAATATCTCTACTTTATCAATTAATTTTATTAGTATTTCCTTGGGAACAACTTTAAAACTTGTTATTTGCTCTAGCATATTATAAAATTCATTACTGTTTTTATTTTCTTGCTCTAAACTAGACTTTTGATTTTGTAAACTATTAATTTCACTATTTAATTGTTCCTTTTCCTTGTTATAATCTTCATACATACTGTCAAAGTCATCTTTTGTAATATTTCCTTTTTTCCAGTCCTCGTATAAAGATTTTCTTAAATCTAATATTTCTTGTTTTCTGCTTTCTTTTTGTTTTATTACTTCTTGTATTGTATTGTCTATTTTTAAAGTAGGTTTTTGGATTGTATTTAAAAACTTATTTTTATTTTTTATTGCTTTTTTAGATATAGCTTTCAAATCATTAATTACTAATTTATTAATTTCTTTTTCTAGTATTGCGTGTCTTTTACATTTATGAAATCTGGAATAATTAGAACATAATGTGATAAATTCTTTTTTCCCTTTTCTTTTTTCTCTCCTAAATGTAATCGACATTCCACAATCCCCACATACAAGCATACCACCTAATAAATGTTCTGTTTTATTTATTGTCTTTCCATAAGCCTTTTGTTGTAATAATTGCCCAACTGTTTCAAATGTTTCCTTATCAATTATCGGCTCGTGCGTATTTTCAACAATTATCCATTCATTTTTTGGTAGTTTTTTATGCTTTCTTACTTTATAACTTACTCTTTTACTTTTTCTTTGAGCGATATTTCCAATGTATGTAGGATTAGTTAATATCCATTTAATCGTTTCTGCTCTCCAAACATTATGAACAATATTGACATTCTTATAATTTGAGCCTTTTTGCTTTTTATATACCGTAGGGCAAGGAATTTTTTCACTATTTAAAGTTCTCATTATTTCTTCTGTTCCAATTCCCTTTACTCTCATATTGAAAATTCTTTTGACAACCAAACTTGCCTCTGGGTCAATAATAAGTTTATTCTTATTATGCGGGTCTTTAATATAGCCATACGGTGCAAATGCTCCTATAAATTGTCCGTTTTGTCTTTTTGCATTGAATGTACTTCTTATTTTTCTTGAAATGTCGGCAGAATACATATCATTTATAACACCTTTAAATCCTGTTAGCTGGTTATTACCATTATTTTCATTAAAAGTATCAATATTGTCATTAATTGCTATAAACCTTACATTTTTTAAAGGAAAATATTTTTCAATATAATGTCCTGTTCCTATGTAATCCCTTCCCAATCTTGAGCTATCTTTAACAATGACCATATTTATTTTTTCGTTTTCTATATCCTCTAACATTCTTTGGAAAGCTGGTCTATCAAAATTAGTTCCCGTATAGCCGTCGTCTACATATTCTTCATATAAATCCCAGCCTCTATCTAGTATGTATCTAGTTATGTATTCTTTTTGATTTATGATACTTTCAGATTGTTCAGTATTTTCATCTTCCTTTGAAAGCCTTAAATACATTCCTACTTTATAATTTCTTGTATCAGTTTTATAGTTATCACTTTCAAACACTTTCCTTACTCCTTCCTTTATTCTTTTAGTGATAACTATCTGCTACAAATATTTTAAATCTTTTTCTTGGTTTTGTCCATCAAAACAAGAATTATTTTTCAAATAAGTCTCTATTGCTTTTCTTAAAACTTCTTGGAAATCGTCTCCATTTTCTAAATATTCACTTTCCAATAAAATACATTGTTCTTTCATTTTACCTCTTTTCCAAAATCGTCTTTGTAAAACTTATTCTAATAAAGAGAAAAAATGCAAGTAAAAAAAATATGAGCTTACATATAAAAAACTCTTTTTTCCTTTAGTCAATATCTTGACAAAGCTCGATTTTTTTATATGCAAACCCATATAATATTATTTTATTGAAATCTACATTATATTACCATATTTTAGGATAAAAAGCAATAGCTTGTCGTAAATTTTTAATAATTTGTAAAATTTTATAGACAAACCTCATTATTTTTTGTATAATATTTCCAGCCACCTATTGAAAGGGAGGTGAAATACTATGACAAGTTTTGACTTAATCTGGTTATTAATTCAAAAACTATTAGAAGAAAAATCTAATAATAGCAATGAAGAAAATAGCCAATCTAGTCAAGAAAACTAGTACAACACTAGTTTTCAAGAGTGGTCTAGCCAGCCACTCTTTTTTTATAAAAAAACGGTATGTGTAGCCAACACATACCAAATACTATCGACAAGTTTTAATCTAGTCAAAACTTATAAGCTAAATATAGTATACTACAATATTTATAATATGTCAAATTTTAATTTTATATTCATAATTTAAAAATTAAAAAATTTAATTTTTGAATTTCTTGATTTTAAGCCATTTTTCAAGGATAAAAAATTATCAATAAAATTTTAATTTTATGTTGTTTATATGTTAGACTGATATATCCCTAAAATTGGCTTATATCAACTATTTTAGGCTCTACTATTTAAAATTATATAAAAAATCTTGTATTTTATAGTTTTTCTAAAATTTAGACCTCACAAATCCCCATATTATAATATAAAATTACAACATAAAATACGATTTTTATGCTGTTTTATATTTTACTTTCATTCAAGTTCCTCCATAAATTTTTTAGTAAAAATTTAATATAAATTCAGTAGCTACTTTGTAATCTATCCTTATTTATTATTGGTTTTCATCTAAATTTTGTAATCCATATTCGATTATTTGATTTACAACACTATTAAAACTTATGTCATTTTTTTCTGCTAAACTATTTATTTTATCAAATGTTTTTCCGTTCATTCTTATAGTTCTAGTTACAGTATCATTGCCTTTTGCCTCTTTTACTATCTTCAGCTTTTCCATAATTTTTGTCCTCCTATTTTTATTATTACATTTTATTGTAAAAAAAATTCAAAATAAGTACACAAAATAGTACACAAAAGCAAAATTATGTGTTATTATAGTATTAATAAAAATATTTTTATTCTTAAATATGAGGGGGTGAACTATATGAGAGGAAGGAGAAATCTTGCAAGTATAACAGCTGGGGCAATTCGTAGAGAACAATCAAAGCAAAAAAGATATAATGCACAAAGTAGTAATAACACAGAAAATACCCATCCAGGTATTTCTATACTTGCAATTATTTTAGCAATCATTGTCATAGTACCTATAATAATGTTATTTGCATATATGGTTAGTAATTTTGGAATAACTGGTTTATTAATTGCATTATTTATTGTTGGTGTAATATGGGCATTTTTCTTTTAAAATAAATAAATTAAAGGAGGATTAAAATGGAAGAAAAGAAGAAGAAAAACAAAAAAATTATATTTATTATATTAATAATAGTATTAGTTATAGCAATACTTATTGGCTTAAAATTTATTTTAGAAAATCATATTAAAGACACGGAATATACGGGGGCAGAAACAACTCAAAAAGTAGAACAAAGTAAATTGACAGAGGAAGAAAAAGAATTATATAAAAATGCAGTTGCAAGAAATGATAGTGAATTACTAAATAACAAAACAATAGAAACAATTATTTCAGAAGAAAAAGAACGACAGGCAGAAGAACAACGACAATTAGAAGAAAAACGAGCAAAAGAGGAAGCAGAAAAACAAGAACTTGCAAATGCCATTACTTTAAATGTTTATAATAAAAATGTTATTTATAAAGATACTAGTGCTTGGAGATTTAATGATTTTGTTGAATTAAAAATGAATTGTAAAAACAATACAGATAAAGACATAATAGCATTAAATGGTATAATCAAAATTAGCGATTTATTTGATACTCCAATTTTGAATATAACCTTATTGTATGATAAAGGAACTATACCAGCTAAAGGAGAAGTCGACATCAATGATATTGGATTAGAAGTTAATCAATTTATGGATAGCCACATAAAAATTAGAGATACAGAATTTAGCAAATTAAAATTCACTTTTGAAACAACATCAGTTGCCTTTTCAGACGGAACTACAATAGGCACAAATTAATTTCTTGATAAAGGACGTCCCCTGCCCTTGCTTGTATTTAAAAATTAAAATAAGCAAAACACTTTTTTCAGGGGGCTATATTATTATATTATAAAAAGGAGCAAGATTTATAATTAAAAATATCTTGTTCTTTTTAGTTAACATTATATAATAAAATAAGCAGATAGTTATCACTTTAGAAATTCGCAATAAAATCAGTTCCACATCAGGGCCTCCATATTGAGAAATAATTACTTTAGCAAGTTTTGGGTCTGTACATTTTATATTAATTGGATATTGTAACATTTTATTATAAGTCCACATTAGTCTTCTCCTCCTTCCCAAGGCCATGGTTCTTCAAGCCATCTCCACTTATTACAAGGGTAAGTTATTGTTAGAGGTCCATAAACCTTTTGATACATGTCTCTTAAAGTTTTTAATTCATTACAGTATTTTTTATGCAAGCAAAGAGCTTTCTTATCTTCTGGGTGAGTATCTAAATATAAAGCAAGTTCGTTAATTGCAAATTCATAACATCTTATTTTTTGTAATAATTCTTCTTTTCTTTCACAATCAATTCTTCTTCCTTCATCTTCATCATTATTATTCATATTATTGCAGCCACAATGTCTATTTTCATTTAACAACATTTATTACACCCCTTCCCAATAGTATTTGCATTTCTTAAAAATTCTATTTCCTCCATAGATTGACCTGGAACGTAAGGGCTAACTAATTCTGGAAATATAGTTCCCATTTTTAAGCCAACACATGGTTTAAATGTTTTATCCATATATTGAATAGGAACATAACTTTGGGCTAACATTGGATTTTCTGGAAATACATTATATTCTTCATCAAATCCACAGCCACAACTGTCATCATAACTTTCATAAGAAGTAACGTCGTTACATTTATTTTCCAAAATATCATCTTGTAGTTCACAAGAATTGTTTTGATAACTGTTGTTCATACAATAACAATTTCTATTTCTAAACATTTTTCCTCCTCCTTTTACTTTTATTATATGAACAATTCCGACAAATGCCACAAAAAAAGATGTAAATTCTACAATTTACATCTAAATTTGTACTTTTATTTTTTATTTTAATCTAAATAATTATCTACTTTCTTTATAAAGATAAAACTTTCTATAATATCAACTAAACCATAAACAAGGATTGCAACACCAATTGTTTGTAAAATTGCTCCTGTATTTACTAAAATATAAACCCCAACAATTATAGTAACTATTGCAAGAAGTAATGTCACAAACCATAATCTTGATTTATAATCTTTCCATACAATTGCTGTTTGTAAATTCATAATTCCGCTATATATAATCCATATTGCAATTAATATTCTAAATACTGATAAAATAATATCTGCACAAAACATTATGATAATTCCAACTAAAATCATTACAGTTGCAATTGCAATCAAATAATTATCTTGCTTTCCATTTGAGTAATAATCAATTACTTTTAATACACCCATTACTATAAATATAGCACCTAACAATATTGATATAACTGATGCTATTGCTTCTGGTCTAGAAATTAACATTATTCCAAATATTACAAATATTAATGAAACAATAATATCTGTCCAACCTGATTTCTTCAAAAACTTCTTCCACATAATTATTACCTTCTTTTACTTTATTTACTACATATATAATATACCAAATAAATGTTATTTAGACAAGTATTTAACTTATTTTTTCATACCATTTTTTAAAATTTCTAATTCTTTTTCTAACATTTTTCTACCATCTTCTTTAGAAAGTCTTTCTGAAAATACTTCCATTGTAACAGACCTAGTTATAGCTGTTATAATCCTTATAAAGTAATATAAATCATTATCAGTTTCTAAATTTAATTGTGCTTTATCAATAAGTTTTGTTAATGAGTCTTTATTTTTTAAATTTTCTTTATTTTCAAAAACATTTATATTATTTTTTCTCAATTCTTCTAATATATTCTTAGCAAGTCCTATATCAAAATTAAGCACAGCCTCATTTGTCCTATAATCATATATCTTAAGTGCTGTTTCAAATATATTTCCTTGTGTTTCTTCTAAACTTTGCCTCATTTTCTCATAGTCCATTAACATGAATTTTTCTATTAAATATTTCACCGCATCTTTTTTATCTTCAAAATATTGATAAAAACTGCCTCTTGGTATTTTTGCATAATTAATTATATTAGTAATAGATGCTTGTTCAAATGAACCTTTACTAAACTCATGAATTAGAGCTTTTTCAATTCTTTCTCTTTTTTCTTCCTTTAAATTAAAAAAAGTTTTTGATGGCATATTAATCACCTTCCTTATGACATCTTGTCGCTTCCTAAATTTTACAACATATTTTATATTATGTCAAGAAAAATAACACTTGCTTACACAAGTGTTATTTCACTATTTTACGCATTTTCAGTTTCTTTTTTAGCTACTATTTCTTTTCCATCATAATATCCACAGTTTTTACAAACTCTGTGTGGCATTATTGGTTCATGACAACGTGGACAAGTTGTAAGTGTTGGTTGTTCTTTTTTCCATGTTGATCTTTTTTTGTGTGTTCTTGCTTTTGACCATCTTCTTTTTGGTTGTGCCATTTCTTACTCCCTCCTTGCTCAAGATATGTTGTATATCTATTTTCATTTTTATTAAATTTGGCAATTTTTGACTTTTTATTTAGTCACTATAAGATTATACAAGTATTTTTCGATTTTGTCAATAGGTATCTTATGGTTATTTACAATATTTTTTATAAAATTCCTTCATATTAGCTTTAGTTAGTGTTTTATTTATGCCATTTTTTGCAATTTCTGTAAGTACTGCAGTTACGAATTCTTCTGTTTTCTTGTTTATTCTTATTTTTTCTTTTTCCTTTGTCCAATATTCAAGTTCATATTCTTTAGTAAAATCTTTTTTCATATAAACCATACCTGCTGCTAATTTGTCACATATCATTTCTACAGCATATTTATATGGTATAACAGGAGTTTCATCTGGTGCTGTATTATCTACCCAATATTCTGCATGATGTTTGTTTCTTCCTTTATGGTGTAACCAAGCAAGCGAGTACCCCTTATCCTTTTTAGCTTCTGTAATTGGTGAATGAGTTCCTGTGTAATATTTAACACTTTCAAAAAATTCAGTTGGAGAATATTTAGATAAATCATGTGTAAATCCTCGCCATGGCTCCCCTGCTTTTAAGCATAATTTAAATACTAACCATCTATGATGAGTAATAAGTCCAAAATGTAAAAACATATTTTTTAGATACATAATTATCTGTCTTCCTTTCTATAAGTTTAGTTTACTATAAGTTTTTTTAAAAATCAATAAACTTTATGTAAGTTTTTGCATAAAATATATAAGTGGAGGTAGAAATTATATGTGTGGATTTGTTGGATTTGTTAATTTTAAAAAAGATATTTCAAAAGATAAAGTAATATTACAAAATATGAATGAAACTTTATCTAAAAGAGGTCCGGATGAAGAAGGATACTATTTAGATAAATCAGTAGCTTTAGCTCATAAAAGATTAATTGTAATTGATCCTGAAGGCGGAAAACAACCTATGATTGAAAAATATTCTTTTGGTACATATGTTATTGTCTATAATGGTCAAATATATAACACAAAAGAATTAAAAGAAACTCTATTAGAACATGACTTTACAATTAACAGTCATTCAGATACTGAAATATTATTAAAATCTTATATTTATTATGGCAAAGATGTAGTAAATCATTTAAATGGTATTTTTGCTTTTGCGGTTTGGGATACTTCTAAGAACGAATTATTTTTAGCAAGAGACCATTTTGGAGTAAAACCTTTATTTTATACTGTTTTAAATGATACTTTAGTTTTTGGCTCTGAAATAAAAGCATTATTTAAATATCCGGGAGTAGAAAAAATTGTAGATAGACAAGGAATTTCTGAGTTATTTGGAATAGGTCCTGCTCATACTCCAGGAAGTACAGTCTTTAAAAATATTTATGAAATAAGACCTGCTCATTTTGCTGTATTTAATACTTCTGGGCTTCATGTTAAGCGTTATTGGAAATTACATTCTAAAGAACATAAAGATAGTTTTGGGCAAACTTGTGAACATTTAAAATATTTATTAAATGATGCAATTACAAGGCAATTAGTTTCCGATATGCCACTTTGTACATTTTTATCAGGAGGATTAGATTCAAGTATTATTACAAAATTTGCTTCTGATTATTACAAGGCTCAA
The DNA here is from genome assembly GCA_944387555.1 of uncultured Clostridia bacterium. Taxonomy (GTDB): domain Bacteria; phylum Bacillota; class Clostridia; order TANB77; family CAG-508; genus CAG-269. The sequence continues at coordinate 49,234 of CALXFH010000005.1, forward strand.
GGATTACCACCTTTAGATACTTATTCTATAGATTACGTAGATAATGATAAAAACTTTGTTAAAAGTGATTTTCAGCCAAATTCAGATACTTTCTATGTAGATTTTATTAGTAAAAGACTTGGAACTAACCATCATAAAATTGTAATAGATACTCCTGAACTTGTAGATGCCCTAGAAGACGCAATGATAGCTCGTGATATGCCTGGTATGGCAGATATAGACTCTTCTCTACTTCTATTTTGTAAATATGTAAAAAAAGATATGACAGTTAGCTTAACTCGGTGAATGTGCTGACGAAATATTTGGAGGTTACCCTTGGTTCTTCCGTGAAGATGCACTAAAAAGTAATACTTTCCCTTGGTCAATTTCTATCAAAGAAAGACAGCATTTATTAAATCCTTCTATTGGAGAAAAAATAGACTTAAAAGAATATATAGACTACCGTTATAATGAAAGTTTATCTGAAGTAGAAATTTTAGATACAGGCTCTTCCGAAACTGCTGAAAAGAGAAAAATATCTCATTTAACTTTAAATTGGTTTATGCAAACACTTCTTGACCGTTCTGACAGAATGGCTATGTACAATGGTTTTGAACTTAGAGTTCCATTCTGTGATTACAGACTTGCAGAATATGTATGGAACATTCCTTGGGAATGGAAAGCTTTAAAAGGAAGAGAAAAAGGACTTCTTCGTTATATTTGTAAAGATTTCCTTCCTTCTGAAATTGTAGATAGAAAAAAATCACCATATCCTAAGACTCATAATCCTACTTACTTAGCTAAAGTTAAGGGTATGCTATCTAAAATTATGGAAGATAAAAATGCTCCTATTAATAATTTGCTTAACCGTGAATATATTTTACAAATACTAGAAACAGATGGCAAAGCATTTACTAGACCTTGGTTTGGTCAATTAATGGTAGGTCCACAACTTATGGCATATTTAATTCAAGTAAATCAGTGGCTAGAAAGATACGAACCTAAAATTGAGATTTAAAGTATCTATTTTTATAAGGTCACAAATTGTGACCTTATAATCTTTTTAACAAACTTTCTTTATTTCTTCTATATAATTAGTATCTAACATTTTAGAAATGGCAAAACATTTCTTTCCTAAATCTTTTAAAGAAGCTCCACAGTGGTATAATTCTTTATCATCTATCACTATAAATCTATCATGAAATTTATTAGTACTAACTATTTTAAGCATTGGATATTGTTTATTAAATTTATTGATATCTAATTTTGTTATTTTACAATTTACTGAAGTTACAATTATTACATCAACATTTTTATTTTTCTTTGATAACATTTTTAATATACTATCATCTACATAATTATCTATAATTAATATTTTTGACTTCGCCCTTTTTATAATATCCACTATTAAACTATACGCATCATATATTTGTCCATCAAAAAATATTTTTTGTTTAAATTCATCTTTTTTACTTTTTTGTAATTCATCAAAAACTTTTTCAAATTGTTTTTCGTGTTTTGATAAAGTTTTTCCTTGTTCTAATAGTTTATATTCTACATTTGTTAATCTTTCAAATACTTGTCCATTATTTAATAAAAACCTTCTCATAGAAACAAAAGCATTCATAATATTTATGCTGACCTGAACTGCTATATCATTTTTTAATAGTCCTGAAAGCATTGCAATTCCTTGTTCTGTAAATACATAAGGTAAATATCTTCTACCACCATAATTTTGTTTTTCTAAACTTGAGGTCGCAAATTGCGACCTCAAGTTTTCTACTTCAATTTCAGTTAATTTAAAACAAAAATTTTCAGGAAATCTCTCAATATTCCTTCTTACTGTTTCGTTTATACGTTTAGTTGAGTAATGATATAGCATAGCCACATCACTATCTAGCATCACTTGTTTTCCTCTTATTGTATAAATTAAGTTCTCAATTTCTTCTACATTATAATTTACTAAACTTTTTTCTTCTTTTGTATTAGTGTTATTATTATTATCCATTTTATCACTTCCAATTTTCAATGTATATGTATTATAAAACATTTGTTCTGTGTTTGTCAATAATTTTATAAAATTTTACTTAAATGTTTTTTATTTTTTACAAAAAATCTTTTAAGATACTAAATTGCAATTTAGATACAATTATTAAACTGGTCACAAATTGTGACCACATATTTTATCTAATCATCTATATACAGAAAAGAAGCGGGACTCCGCTTCTAATAATAATTTTAATATTTTAATCTAAAAATTTTATTTACATATATGAGTTAGTGTGTCTGCATCAGTATACAAATCAAAAATATTTTCTCCTCCAATAACTTCTCCAGTAGTACAGTCAACATAGTAAGTTCTAGGAATATCAAAAGGTCTGTTCTCATACAAAATTGATATAGCATAAGCTTTTCTAACTCTACCATTCATTTTATAAATATTATAAGAAAAATTACTTCCGTCTTCTAAAGTTATTGTTTCATTACCATTTTCTAAATTATTTTCTTTTAAATACACATCTGGATTTATTCTTACAATTGCTATTTTACTTTCTATATTTTTTTGTACATAATTTTCTGTATTAATAATTTTATCTTTTTCTTTTGCATTTTCTATTGCTTGTTCTTCTGATATTTCTATAGGATTATTCTCAAAAGGCTCATCCTCAATTGATAGCTGAGTTACTTTATTTATTTTAGGAATAATAGTCATATTAATAGATTGATATTCATTAAATATTCCGTCATATTCTTTGGCAAAAGTTATATACCACATATAAGCCTTATCTTCATCATCACCATTATTACAATTTACATATGAGATTTTATATTCATCAGAATATCCATATTCTTTCATCTTATTTTTTGCTTGTTCTAAAATTTCTTCTCTAGAAGAAGTACATTTTTCTATCTCTTTTAAGCTTAAACCATCATCTATAATAAAACTTCTTAAATTTCCTGTGTTTGCATCTACAAAGAAATTATCATTATTTTTTGTAGATATTACATAAGTTATTTCATCATAGTTAGGCACTTTTTGTAATTCTATATTTTCTATATCATTAGTATTTAAATCTATATTATATCTTTTTAATTGTTCTACTGCTTTATTTACCGCTTCTTCTTTAGATATTACTTTAGATAAATCTTCTTCATTTACTTTTAATTCATCTATATAATTTTCAATTTTCTCTGGCTTACTAAATACATTTTGATATACAACAGTACCTGCATAAGTTACTCCTGCAATTAATCCTATAGCTACTACAAACATTGCAGCCATTTTTAAAATCTTTTGTTTACCCACAAACTTATCCTCCTTATCAAAATTGGATATAGCTATTTTCATCTTCACATTTTCTAGTATTTTCTTATTTAATTCTTTATTACTCATATCTATACCCTCCTTTTTCTAACTCTTTCTTTATCTTTTTTCTTATCCTATGAAGTCTTGTCTTTACTTTAGATTCACTAATATCTAAAATTTTTGATATTTCTTTTATCTTTCTTTGTTCATAATAAAAATAAATAAATATTTCTTTACTTTCTTTATCCATTTTATTAATAATATTTTCTATAAACTTCATTCTATCTTGGTCTTCAAATAAATTTTCAACATCATCTTTTGCATTAATAATATTTTGATAATCTTCTATATTAACATTATTAAACTGTTTCTTATTTTTTCTTAATTTATTAAACAATATATTTTTAGAAACTCCTACTAGATAATTACTTATTTTATCATCTAAACTCATCTTTTTATAATTCTTCCAAATAACAAAGAAGGTATCTGTAATTATTTCTTCTATATCTTCATCTGGTAAATTATAACTATTATTTTTTATAACTTTGTATAAAAGTCCACTATAATCATTAATGATTTTTTTTATATCAAGTTCATCTTTTCCTATATATTCTTTTAGCTCTTTCAATTTATATATAAATCTCCTTTTACTTAAGATATCTTATATATTTATAATACCATTATTTTAAAAAAGGTTACAAAAAAAGAAGTAAATAAATATTTTTACTTACTTCTTTATCTTTTTTATCTTTCTATACCGTTTGATTTTTCCTGTGTTCCTGTTGCCTCATTAAATACACCTAAAATTTCTTTTGTTATTCCTTCTTGTGAATAATGTTTTTTCGTATAATCAACTATAAAATCTTTATCAAACTCGTCCTTACCTGTTAAAACATCACAAACTGCATCACTTAAAGCTTGACTGTCATCCATTGGAACCAAAACACCAACTGGAGTAACATATGTTTTACTCTTATCTGATATATCTTGTTTATTTATATTTAGAATTCCAGGTATCCCACCAGCATTTGTACCAATAACTGGATGTCCACAAGCCATACCTTCTATTACTACTAATCCAAATGGCTCATTTCTAGAAGGAATTAGTGATACGTCTGCCAAATTTTGTATTTCTCTTACCTCGTCTATATTTTTTCTTCCAACAAAATGTGTGTTTTTTAATCCTAATTCTTTTGCTTGTGTTTTTAATTGGTCTTCTAATTGTCCTGAACCAACAACTAAAGTTAAAACTTTTTCTCCTTGCTTATTTAAATTTTCTTCATATGACTTTGCTGCATCTAGCATTACATCAATACCTTTAAAATCAGCAAATTTTCCAACAAATACAACTAATTTATCATAATCTAAATCAATTTTTCCATCAGGTGTATTTTGTGAAACTAGATTTCCTATAACATCTTCTTTATTAACGTTTGCATCTACATAAAATTTATTTGTATCATATCCGTTTTCTATTAATTCTACTTTGCTAGCAGCTAAAGGGAATAATCTTTTAAATTCTTCTTCTTGTGCTTCTGATATTACAATAATTTTACGTGCATTTATTGCTGCTCTATTTGCGGACTCAATATAAAAATTATATTTTTCCTCTTCTTCTTTTAAATTTTTTATCTTCTTAGGATCTGTTTCAGTTTTTAAAGCTCTTCTTACTTTTTGTAATTCTTCTTTACTTCTTTCAAATCCCATTAAATCAGTTCCGTGAATTGTTGTTACAACTGGTACTCCTGTTTCTGTTGCAATACAAGTTGATATCCAGTTATGTTGTCCATGTATAATATCAGGTTTAGTTTCTTTTACTTCTTCATTAATAGCTTTTCTAAAAGCTTGTTCATATTCTCTTATTTGATCTAAACTTGCATCCCAAAAGTTAGCAGTACTTTCTGTATGTGTTGTAAACATTAGATAATTAAAATCACATTGTCCATCTATTATTTCTGGATTTTCCTCTTCAGATTTAAAAGGAACTATATGATATTTTACCCCAGGTATCTTATCAAAATCTGTTCTGTTATTAGCTGTAATTATTGTTACATTTTTTCCTTCTTTTAAATAAGAATTTGCAAGCGCAGTTACTTGTACTCCACTTCCTGCTCCATAAGTAGGAAATGCTGTTACCATTAAAATATTTTTTACACTGTCTTTTTTATTTTCCATATTCATCTTCCTTTATCCCTTTTTCTTATATATATCAGAATATTCGACATATTGCAACACTATTTCATTTTTTCTTTTATTTTTACTAAAGTATTTAGTGCATCTATTGGTGTTAATTCATCTAAATTTATCTTATCTATCTCATGAGCTATTTCTGCTAATTTATAATTATACATATCAAATTGTCCTTCTACTTGTTTTTTGTCTTTCTTTTCTTCTTTCTTTCCTGTTAATACATTTTTTCTTTCAATTGATTGTAATATTTTATTTGCCTTATTTGTTACAACTTTTGGTACTCCTGCTAACCTTGCTACATGTATTCCATAGCTTTCGTCAGTACCACCACGTACTATTTTTCTTAAGAAGATTATATCCTCTCCTTTTTCTTTTACTGCAATTGAATAATTTTTTACTCCATCTATTTTTTCTTCTAACTCCGTTAATTCATGGTAATGTGTTGCAAATAATGTTTTTGCTCCACATTTTTCTTTATCTGCAATATATTCTGCAACTGCCCACGCAATTGATAATCCATCATATGTAGATGTTCCTCTTCCTATTTCATCTAAAATTACTAAACTATTAGGTGTTGCCTCTTTTAATATAGTTGCAACCTCCATCATTTCAACCATAAATGTACTTTGACCCATGCTTAGATCATCAGACGCTCCAACTCTTGTAAATATTTTATCTACAACTCCAATAGTTGCTGACTCTGCCGGTACAAAGCTTCCAACCTGTGCCATTAAAGTAATTAGTGCAACCTGTCTCATATATGTAGATTTACCTGCCATATTAGGTCCTGTTATTATTGCAAGTCTATTTTCATCTTTATCTAAATGTGTATCATTTTCAACAAAAGCCCCTGTTCCTAATATTTTTTCAATTACTGGGTGACGTCCATTTTTTATATCTATTGTACCAAAATTATTTACATTTGGCTTACAATAGTTCATGTCTTCTGCAACAGTTGCAAATGAAGCTAAAACATCTAATGTTGAAACTACCTCACTTGTTGTTTGAAGTCTTACAACATTTTTTGCAATTTCTTGTCTTATTTTTGTAAATGCATCATATTCTAAATTTACAACTTTTTCTTCAGCACCTAATATTTGATTTTCTAGGTTCTTTAATTCTTCTGTTATATATCTTTCTGCATTTGTTAGAGTTTGTTTTCTTATATATCTTTCTGGTACTAAATTTAGGTTTGATTTTGTAACTTCTAGATAGTATCCAAATACTTTATTAAATCCTACTTTTAAATTCTTAATTCCAGTTTTTTCTTTTTCATCTGCTTCCAGCTTAATTAACCAATTTTTTCCTTCTGTTTGTGCTGTTTTTAATTTATCTATTTCAGGGTCATACCCAAGTTTAATAATTCCTCCATCTGTTATAGTCATTGGTGGATCATCTACTATTGCTTTTTCTATTAAACCATATATATCTTGAAGTTCATCTAAATTTTCATAAAGTTCTTTTAATAAATCAGACTTACATTCTGATAAACATTTTTTAACTTCTGGTAATTTAAGTAAAGAATTTTTAAGTGTAACCGTATCACGAGCATTAGCATTTCCGTATGCCATTTTTCCTGTAAGTCTTTCTATATCATAAACTTTCTTTAAATTCTCTACTACATCCCCTCTTAAGATAATATTATCTTTTAATTCTTCTACTGCATCTAGTCTTCTATTTATTTCATTAACATCTACTAATGGGTCACTTAGCCATCTTCTAAGTAATCGTCCTCCCATAGATGTTGAAGTTTTATCTAATACCCAAAGAAGTGTTCCTTTTTTAGATTTATCTCTCATTTTTTCAGTTATCTCTAGGTTTCTTCTTGCATTTATGTCTAATGCCATATATTTAGATATTTGATATACTGTTATTTTATTTATATGGTCTAAAGAAGTTTTTTGTGTTTCTTCTATATATTCTATTAAAGCATTTATTGAGCTTACCCCTAATTTCTTATCAGAAATGTCTTCTAATTTTCTTCCATTATTGTCTACTATATTAAATCTTAAATTAATGTTATTTAGTTCAGATGTAAAAAATTTATCATTGAATTTTGTTACATACACATTTTCAAATCTTTCTTTTATTTTATCCATTTCTTCAGTGCATTCTGCCATCATTGAATTCACAACAAGTTCTGATGGACTATATCTTGCTATTTCATCTAACAACATTGGGAAATTATAATTATCTTTTATTTCTGCTGAATAAAATTCTCCAGTTGATATATCACAGATACTTATTCCATAATAGATACCTGTTTTATAAATAGACATTATATAGTTATTTTTTCTTTCTTCTAGCATATTGCTATCTACTACAGTTCCTGGTGTTACTACTCTTATAACTCCTCTTTTTACTATTCCTTTTGCTTTTTTAGGATCTTCTAATTGCTCACATATTGCAACTTTATACCCTTTTGCAATTAGTTTTGATATATATATTTCTGCTGCATGATGTGGAACTCCGCACATTGGAGCCCTTTCTTCTTGTCCACAGTCTTTTCCTGTTAAAGTAAGTTCTAGTTCTCTTGATGCTGTTATTGCATCATCAAAGAACATTTCATAAAAGTCTCCTAATCTATAAAATAAGATACAGTCTTGATATTCTTTTTTTGTTTCTAAATATCTTTGCATCATAGGTGAATATTCTGCCATTTTTATCTTTCTTCCTTTCTTTCTTCATTCCTTGTTTCTAATACTAATTTTCTATTTTTCCTTTTAAATACCACATATGTTCTGATACTATTTTTAAATCTACCATTTTTCCAATTAAAGTTTTATTTCCTTCAAAGATTACTACTTTATTACTATCTGTTCTTCCAGTAAGCATTTTAGAATTATTTTTGCTTTCTCCTTCTACTAATACCTTTTCTATTCTTCCAACATACTTTTGATTATTTTCTTCAATTTGGCTTTCTACTAATTCTTTTAATTTATTAAATCTTTTATGTTTTATTTCTTCAGGTATTTGATTTGGCATTCTATCTCCTGGTGTTCCTACTCTTCTTGAATATATAAACATATATACTTGTTCAAATTTTACTTTTCTTACAACATCTAAAGTATCTTCAAATTCCTCATCTGTCTCACCTGGAAATCCTACTATTATATCTGTTGATAATGTTAGGTTAGGGATCTTATTTTTCATTTTTTCTACTAAATCCAAGTACTGTTCTTTTGAATATTTTCTATTCATTTCTTTTAATACTTTAGTATTTCCTGATTGAAGCGGTAAATGAATTAATTTACAAACTTTATCACAGTCTGCAATTGCGTCTATTACATCATCTGTAAAATCTTTTGGATGTGGTGATACAAAACGTATTCTTTCTATTCCATCTATTTTATTTATTGCTCTTAAAAGTGTTGCAAATGAATTTACTCCTTCATATTCTTCAAATGAAATATTTTTCTCTTTTTCTACTCTTAAATATGAATTTACATTTTGACCAAGTAATGTTATTTCCTTATAACCAGATTCAGCTAAATGCTTTACTTCTTCAATAATACTTCTAGGGCTTCTACTTCTTTCTCTTCCACGTACATAAGGTACTATACAATATGTACAAAAATTATTACAACCATTCATTATTGTAACAGAAGCTTTTATGTTGCTATCTCTTTTTATTGGCAACCCTTCATAAATTTCTCCATCTACATCTATTATATCTTCTATTTTTCTTTTTTCTTCAATTGCTCTATATAAATCTTCTGGAAATTTATATAAAGTATGTGTTCCAAATAAGATGTCTACAAATGGATAGCTTTCCTTTATTTTATCTGTTATATGTTTTTCTTGCATCATACATCCACCAATTGCAATAATGATACCTTTTTCTTCTTTTAGTCTTTTTAATTCTCCAAGCTTTCCAAACAATCTATCTTCTGCATTTTCTCTTACACAACATGTATTAAATAAAGCTATATCACAATCAGAAACATTGTCTGTTCTTGTATATCCCATCTCTTCTAACATACCACATAATTTTTCACTATCATTTTCATTTAGCTGACAACCCATTGTTAATATATTATATTTTAAGTTTTTTCCTTCATTTATTTTCTTTAATTTTTCTATATAGTTTTCTTGCATTTTTACTTCATTTTCTGTACTCATTTTATACCTCCTGCTTGCATATTTTATTATATTTTTTAGAATTTTGCAAGTAAAAACAAAAATGGAGCAGAAATAAACTTTCTACCCCAAAAATCCCTAATTTTTTATTACTCAAGACCATATTTCTTTTTAAATCTGTCTGCTCTACCACCAACTGTGTCTTGTCTTAAGTTTCCTGTCCAGAATGGATGACATTTTGAACATACATCTACTTTTAAATCTTTTTTAGTTGAACCAACTTCTAAAACGTTACCACAAGCACATGTGATAGTTGTTTGATTGTATTCTGGTTGTATATCTTTTTTCATTTTGTTCACCTCTCTTTAATTTAAATAACATAACTGTTTTTTATAATAACATATTTTACAAATTTTTTCAAGTAATTTTTACTAATTTGTTTGATTTTCTTCATTTACTTGATTTTCTTCTTGTTGTTCATACATATATTCTGCTGAATATAGCATTTCTTTATTTAATGATAATTTATGCACAAGTTTACTCATTATATTAAATACACATGCTATTATTAATATTAACATTCCTATTTTTTTCCAATATTTAGCAAGCATAATTACTTCTCCTTAAAAATTACTACATATTAATTATACTTTTATTTTACTAAAAAGTCAATTATTTTAGAAAAAAATCCCTTAAAATCAATTAAAAACTTAAATTATTACTACTTATCTTTACCTTAAGTTACCATTTAATAATAATTTACTCTTTTCATTTAATTTATCTTTTAAATGTTAATTTTTTAAATTAAAAATGAATTTTTTGGATTAATAATATATTTTGTTTTGGTTAAAATAAAAATGGTGATAAAAATGAAAAAAAATAAATCTTGGATTTTATTAATAGTTATTTTATCTGTATTATTTGGTGTTGGAGTATATTTTTATGTGACAACAAATAACAATAATAATCAATCAAATTATGAAGCAGATAGGACTTCTACTGCTGATAATAATCAAGACAATAATAACGCCACACAAGAACAAAACAATTCTACAGAAAATGAAATAACAGAAGAACAAAAACAGCAAGAAGAAGAAAATAAGCAAAAAGAAGCTAAAGCTCAGCAACAACAAGAGCAACAAAAACAACCACAATATAAAGAAGAACAAATCTCAACATTTTCAACTAAGATATATTCTAAAGACTCAGCAAGACAAAATAATATTAAAATTACTTGTAATACATTAAATAATACAACAGTTAAAAATGGAGCTACTTTTTCTTTTTGTAATACTGTAGGGAAAGCAACTTCAGCAAAAGGATATCAAGAAGCGGATGTTTACGATCACGATGGTAATAAAACAAAAGGCCTTGGTGGTGGAAATTGCCAAGTAAGTAGTACACTCTATAATGCTGTTTTAGCAGTTCCTTCTTTAAATGTTACAGAAAGACATGAACATAGTAATGATGTGCCATATGTTAAAGATGGTAAAGATGCTGCTGTTGCTTATGGTAGTTATGATTTTAAATTTGTAAATAACACTGGAAATGATATAAAAATTAAAGCTTCTACAGATGGTGCAAGTGTTACAATTAGTATCAATTCACTAAAACCTATTTAATCTATTCCCCTCTTTTTGAATATTTAAAATATTATTTGCATATATTTTAATATCAATTGGAGGGATTTTTATGCGAATTTTCAAATTATGTATTAGCCTTTTTCTTGTTTTTACTTTTTGTTTTTCTTATCTTATAATTCCTTGCTTTGCAAGTGAATTAGGTTATATTTGGTCTGACTCTCTTGAGACTTCTACAAATATTGTAAATAATACTTCTAATAGCAGCAACAACACAAGTAATATTCAAAATGTAAATAATAATACAAATTCAAGTAGTGAAACAAGCGCTTCCACTAATAATATAACAAATAACACAACTAGTAATGAAACAGCAGTAGAAGAAGAAACAAATTCAGAAGTTGCTGATGATAACTTTTTAGGATTAGATTGTGGTTCTGCAATTTTAATTGAACAAACTACAGGGAAAATTTTATATGCCTATAATATCCATGAACAATTGCATCCTGCTTCTGTTACTAAAGTTATGAGTATTCTTCTTATTATGGAAGCAATAGATAGTGGTAAAATTAGTTTAACTGATGAAGTACCATGTAGTGAAAATGCTGCTTCAATGGGTGGTTCTCAAATATGGCTAGACCCTAGAGAAACTTTAACAGTAGATGAAATGTTAAAAGCAATATGTGTAAATTCTGCTAATGACTGTGTTGTAGCTATGGCCGAGTACATAGCAGGAAGTGAAGAAGCTTTTGTTCAAATGATGAACGATAAAGCAAAAGAACTTGGTATGAATGATACTAATTTTATGAATTGTCATGGTTTAGATGAAGAAGAACATGTAACTTCCGCCTATGATATTGCATTAATGTCAAGAGAGCTTTTAAATAATCATCCTGATGTTACAAAGTATACAACAATTTGGATGGATACTTTAAGAGATGGAAAATCTCAACTTTCTAATACAAATAAACTAATTAAAAATTACAAAGGTGCAACTGGTTTAAAAACGGGCTCAACTTCTCTTGCTTTGTATAACTTATCAGCAAGTGCTACTCGTGATAATTTATCTTTAATTGCTGTTATTATGAAAGCTCCTACTAGCAAAATAAGATTTGAAGATGCAACTAAACTTTTAGATTATGGATTTAACACTTTTTCTTATAAAGAATTTGGTAAAAAAGATGATGTAATAAAAAACATTTCTGTAAATAAAGGAACTGCAGATCAAGTTGAAGCGGTTTTAAGTGAAAATTGTGGCACATTACTTCAAAAAGGTTCTGATAAAAATGTAGAACAAACTATTTCTTTAGAAGACACAATATCTGCACCTGTACAAAAGGGTCAAAAACTTGGTGAAATTTCATTTACTCTTGATGGTGAAGTTTTATCTACTGTTGACATTGTTGCAAAAGATGATGTAGAAAAAATTGGCTTATTTTCAATAATCAAAAAAGTTTACTACTCTTGGGTTGATTTGTTAAGAAGCTAATTGAAACAAATGGAGACGGGTCCTTTTGTATCACATTTGCAAAATGATACAAAAAAGGCCTGTCCCCAAAATTATTATTCATCTTCTAAAGTTTCATCATATTCAAATTCATAATCTGTGTCATCTTCTACTTTGGTTTTTTCTTGTCTATCTTCTGTTATTTTCTTTGTACTTTCATCTATTTTTCTTTCTATTTCTTTTTTATCATCTTGTTGTTTCTTCATATTTTTGTCATGCTTTTTTTGCATATCTTTTAGTATCTGTGTTGTTTGCTCTTTTTTATTTTGAATACATTTGTTCATTATGTTGTTTGTTTTCTCAATTAAATCTGGCACATAATCTAATAATTTATCTAATGAAGAACTATGTGTTACTGGCATTAATTTCACATTATTAGGTTGTATTACTAAAAACGCTATTGGATTTATTGTAACCCCTGCTCCACTTCCTCCTCCAAATGGTAATCTATATTGTATTTCTTCTTCTTTTTCTTTTTTAGTGTATTCATTTATAGTTTCTCCACTAAATTCACTTCCTCCTGCTGCAAATCCAAATGAAACTTTTGATATTGGTATTATTACAATATTGTTAGAAGTTTCAATTGGTTCACCTATTATTGTGTTTACATCTACCATATCTTGAATACTATTCATAGCTGTAAGCATAAGACCTTCTATTGGATGTTCGCTCATTTTTATCCTCTCCTTTTCTCTTTCCTTTTTTCTTATTTAAGATATATATTATATTTATAATATGTATCATTTTTATCTCAAATATACCTGAAAATTCAATATTAACCAAGTTTTGATTTATAAATAATGGTTTTATATTAAAGCTTTGGTTTTTATATTCCTTTACTTTTAATCTTATAACAAATGATATTAATGTACTAACTATTGGAACTAATATCGCTGTTAAACTAGCATTTTCTGTTCCAAATTCTATATTTATTTTAAGTCTTTTTATGTCAACTTTATTTTCTTTTATTATTTTAGGTAAATTTTCTGGATTTAATTTCTTCTCAATTTCTTTTACTCCTACATTTTTAAACATACCTTTATTTTTTAATCTAGTTATTTTCTCCTTTGTTAATGGTATTTTTACTATTGGTATTTTACTTAAGATACATAACTTAAAAACTAATTTATAATTTGTTTTCTTCTTTTTTGGCATTTTTGATATAAATTTAAATTCTACTACATCCACTCTTATTTTTGAAGTGACTAACAAAATTATTAAAGTTAAAATAATAAAAAGAAAAACCAATATATTTCCCCTCCTTTTTAGAGGATTTATATTAGTTTTTCCAAAAATTTCTTTTTTAAACATATTTTATTAAATTATTTATCATTCGCTACTTTCTTTTTTGCTTTTTTAACAAGAATATCTCCAAACAATTCTTCTTGGTCCGTTTCTACTTTACTTCTTCTTGATAATTCTAATAAACCAGAAAAAGCTGTTACAACTTCTTGTTTATTATGTTTTTTTATTGAAAATAATTTATTAAATATAAAAGATTTTTGTTTTACTAAAACCTTAAACATCTGTCTTACTTTACTTGCTACTGTATAATTATCCGTTATTGCTATTTTTTCAATATTTTTAGCATTTTGATTTATTTTTTGTTCATTTTTTTCTATTACATCTTTGTAAATATCTGGTATTACGCTTTTATCGTAATCTTTTTCTATTTTCTGTTTTGGAAGTTCTATTTCTTCTGGCAACTTAAAATATCTATTTGAATATTCTAAATAGTTTTGTTTAAATACCTTGCTTATTTCTTTAAACTTTTTATATTCTATAATTCTTCTAATTAGTTCTTCTTCTGTTATTTCTTCTTCCTCTTCTTCTTGTTTTGGAAGTAAATTTTTAGATTTTAAATATAATAATGTAGATGCCATAACTAAGAACTCACTTGCTATTTCTAAGTTCATTTTTTCTTGTTCTTTTAAATAGTCTATATATTGGTCTGTTATTTCACTTAAATTTATATCATAAATATTCATTTTATTTTTATCTATTAAGTGACATAATAAATCAAGTGGACCTTCAAAATTATCTATTTTAATTGCATATTTTTTCGTTTCTAATGTTAGTACTGCCATTATTTATTCCTCCATTGCTTTATTTATATTTTCTAGTTTATATCCCTTTTTTAATAAGAATTGTTTAATCTCGTCTTTTTCCATAGAAGTAGATTTTTTATAAATTAAATTCTCCGCTGATTTTGTTTCATATTCTTCTAATTCTTCTTTATTTTCGTAAATATAATCTTCTACATTATTTTTGCTTAATCCTTTTGCTAGAAGCTTATATTTCATTTCTCTTATTGATAAATTTTTAAGCGCAATAAAATTATTTACAGTTTTTCTTATATATTCTTTATCATCAATATAACCTGCTTCTTTTAAATATTCTATTATATCATCTAACATATTTTCTTCTATAGTTTTTCCAAATTTAGTTCTTACTTCATTTTCTGTTCTTTTCTTATATAATATATATCTTAATACTTTTGTTTTTTCTCTATCAAATTCTTCTACTGTATACATATTTCCTTCTTTCTATATTTTATAAATATTTTTTATTATTTTACTATAACTTAATTAAAATATCAAGAAAGTGAAAAATAAAAAGAGTAAAAAATAGAAAAATAAAAGATAAAAAAACAAATTAAAAAATTTAAAATTTTTTCAAAAAAACTATTACATGAAACAAAAAAACATGTTACAATAAATAGTGGCGAATAAATAAACTATAGAGTTTATTAGTAAAAAATGAAAGGAGGAATTTTTATGCCAACAAACAAAAAAGAAGGTATCGTATTTGGTATTTGCATGTGTGTAATTATGGTATTTTTTATGGGATTATTAAATATTTCTATTCACTTAGGAGGATTTAACCTAAATTCTATAAAAACAGCTGTAGTTGCTTTTCCAGTAACATTAATTATTGCATATATTTTAGAAACATTTATTATTGGAAAACTTAATCATATGTTACTTGGAAAATTTGTTAAAGAAACTGATAGTAAAAATGCATACATATTATTTAACTGTTTCTTTATTGTTACAATGATGTCTTTAGTTATGACTATAGTTGGTGGACTTCTTGGTGGAGATAATTTACAAACAATATTTACAGAATTCTTTATTAGATGGCCTAGAAACTTCTGTGCTGCATTTTTCTTAAACATCTTAGTTGCAGGACCTATTAGCAGATTTGTTCTTAGACTTATGCAAAACCATTCTCAAGAAGTACCAGCTACAGAAACTGTTAACGAAGAAGAAATATAAACAAAAATACACTTATATCATTTTAATAAGTGTATTTTTCTTTTATTTATATTGCATCCTCATTAAAAATTTTGTAAACTTTCCATTTCACTTCTAACTAGTGACATTGAAATAGTAATTATTACCAATTTTTCATTTTCATTGCATTTAATGTCTTCTAACTGTGAACTTTCTGGTATTTCTATTCCTTCTTTTTCTCTATTATATAAAGTTAATTCTAATACTTCCTTTGCGTTTTTTAAAGCTTCTTTCTCTGTTTCAGCACACGAAAAAGCTTCTTCTATATCCGGAAATCTAATATTAATTCCATCTTTATCATATTGGAAGATAGCAACAAAAGTATATGTATCTTTCATGAAAATTTTCCTCCTTATTACTGTAACTTTATTTTATTTTTTCTTTGTCAGTGCTTAAAAAATTCATAACTAAATCTATAATTATTTCTTTTTCTTTTGGGTTAGACTCGGCAATAAGTAATGTTAATGCTACTAAAGTATTATTATCTATTGTTTGTTTTCCATCCTTATATAAAATACCATAAAAGTTTAAAAAGTATATAAATAATGTCGCTGCTATTCTTTTATTTCCATCTGCAAACACATGGTTTTTAACTACTAAATATAAGAAATTTGCTCCTTTTTCTTCTATACTTTTATATACATCTTTTCCATCAAATGTTTGGTAGATATTTCCTATTATTGACTCTAATCCTCTATTTCTTTCAACTGCAAATAATTCACTCTCTTCATTAAACCTAAGTTTATTAATAATATCTATGCAGTCTTCATATTTTATTTTTCTTTCATCTATATTTCCTTTTACTTTTTTTAATTTTTTATGGTCATAATCATCTAATATATTTAATGCTTTAGAATAACTTCCAATTACTTTTAATATTTCTTTTGCGTCATTTCCTTCTAATCTTTCATCAATTCTATTTGCTATATCTATTAATTTTATTGTTTTTTCTAAATATTCTAATCTTTTTTGATTTACTGCATAACCTTTTAACATATAATCTTTTAAAATTTTATTTGCCCATTTTCTAAAGATTACACCATTTTTTGATTTTACTCTATAACCAATACTTAATATCATATCTAAATTATAATAATCTACCATATGAGTTTGTGTTTTTCCTTTTATTGAACCATGTTTAGTGGTTGTTGCAAATTTTGCAACAACCTGTTCATCTTTAAGTTCTTCTTCTAAAGCATTTTTTATATGTCTTGATATAACAGATTTATCTCTTCCAAATAGTTTAGACATTTGTTCTAAATTTAGCCACACTGTTTCATCTTTTAAATTTACTTCTAGCTTTACACCTTGATTTTCAAATAAAATAATTTCATTCTTTTTCTCTTCCATAATACAACATCCTTTCTTTTTTATTTAATAATTTAATTTAACCGTTCTAAACTTATTGTCTGTATTTTACTATTCATTCAATATTTTGTCAATAGTTATATTTACATTTTTGTAAATCTTTCCTTAAGCATAAAAAGAGACTAAATATAGATAAATACAAAATATATTTATCTATATTAGCCCCTATATTTTAATCCCTTATTTAATTATTCTTCGTCGTCATCGTCTTCTTTGCTTGGTAGGTCTTCTCCTAAACTTTGTTCAAAAGCTTTAGCAAAATTGTCTCTAACTTTACCTTCAATTTCATCCATAACATCTGGATTTTCTTTTAGATATTTTTTAACATTTTCTCTACCTTGACCAATTCTTTCACCATTATAACTAAACCAAGAACCAGCTTTGTCAACAATATCTAGGTTAACTGCCATGTCTAGAATATTTCCTTCTTTAGAAATACCTTGTCCATAAACTATATCAAATTCTGCCTCTCTAAATGGTGGAGCAACTTTGTTTTTAACTACTTTAACACGAACTCTATTTCCTTTAATTTCTCCATCTTGTTTAATATTTTCTATTCTTCTTATATCCATTCTAACAGATGCATAGAATTTTAAAGCACGTCCACCTGTTGTTGTTTCTGGATTTCCAAACATAACTCCAATTTTTTCTCTTAATTGGTTAATAAAGATTAATACTGTTTTTGATTTATTTATTGCTCCTGCAAGTTTTCTTAATGCTTGTGACATAAGTCTTGCTTGAAGTCCCATATGAGAATCTCCCATATCTCCATCAATTTCAGCTTTTGGAACTAATGCTGCAACAGAGTCTACTACTACAACATCTAAAGCTCCACTTCTAATTAAACTTTCTGTAATTTCCAATGCTTGTTCACCTGTATCTGGTTGTGAAACAATTAAATCATCTATATCTACACCTAATTTTTTAGCATAAACTGGATCTAATGCGTGTTCTGCATCAATAAAAGCTGCTTCTCCACCCATTTTTTGTGCTTCAGCAATTATATGTAATGCTAAAGTTGTTTTACCAGAAGACTCTGGTCCGAATATTTCTACGATTCTACCTCTTGGAACTCCTCCAATACCTAATGCTATATCTAGACTTAAAGCTCCAGTAGGAATTGCTTCTATTTCCATAGCTTTAAAATCTCCAAGTTTCATAACTGAACCTTTTCCAAATTGTTTTTCTATTTGTCCCATAGCTACCTCTAAAGCTTTTCTCTTTTCTTCGTTTACTTCCATTATTTTTCCTCCTTAAATTTATTGAACTTTTGTTTGATATTGTTATTATATACCAAATATTTGTTTTGTCAATAACTTTTTCAAATTTTTTTATTTTTTATTTATACCATCCTTCAATTCCATAGAACTGATTAAACCAAGTTGGTGTTATATCTCCCACTAGACTTGAACTATATGCAATTGTATATTTATTATTATACAAACTTACATATGGTATATCAGTTTTATAAATCTCTGCTAATCTTTGGTAATCTTGTTTTAATACATTTTCATCTGTTGTATTTTTTGTTTCATTTAATATATTTGTTACTTCTTCATTTGTATAATTTGCAATATTGTTATTTCCGAAAAAAGTGTCTAAATTTGGGCTTGGTGATAATGTCATTGAGCATAAAGCAATATCAAAATTTCTACTATTTATTGCATTGTTATATTGTTCATCAGTTGCTTGCACAATATTTATTCTAATTCCTTGTGCTTGTAACTGTCCTTGTATATTTTGAGCAACAGCAACCTTTGTGCTATCACTTGCTCTTACTAATAAATTAAGCTCTATTCTTAAAGTTTTTCTATTTTCTGTTTTTTGCCAAGAACCACTTCTTAAAGTCCAACCTGCATCTGTTAATTCTTTCTTTGCCTGCTCTACATTATATCCACTACTTGTATCTTGGTTTTGATATAACCAATTACCATAATCAAGAGGAAAACTACTTGTTAAGCATTTTCCACCTAAAGCATTTGAATTCATATTATCTTTATCAATAGAATATGAAATTGCTTTTCTAACTTCTGGTCTACTTAAATATTGGTTAGCCATGTTAAATGCTAAAAATGTATGTTCCCTTCCTTTAATTTCTCTTGGAGTATATCCAATTGTTCCAATATAATCTTGTAGATTTTGATTATCAGTTGCAATTAAGTCTATTCCACCTACTTTGAAACTATTATATAATTCTCCAATAGAAGAATATAAATTAACTGTAATTGTTTCTAATACACTATCTTTGTCTTTATTCCAATAACTAGTATTTTTTGATAATGTTATATAAGAAGGTTGTACATCTGTTATTTTAAACATACCAGTTCCTACAGGAGAACTATTTTTACTACTTGTTGCAAAATCTTCTCCTTGATAATATGTACTAGAAAGTATTGGAAATGTTAAATTATATTCAAAAAATGGAACATCACTATCTAAATTTATTCTTACAGTATAATCATCAACAATATCTACCCCTACTACATTTTGAACATTTGCAGAATAAATTGTATCTGAGTCTTTTAACCTATCTATTGTAAATTTTACATCATCAGCAGTAAAAGCTTGTCCATCAGACCATCTAACATTTTCTCTTAATTTTATTAAATATGAATTACCATCTTTTGCCCATTCAGTAGCAAGACATGGTTCTGCCTTATAATCTGAAGTTAAATTAACTAAAGGTTCATATATTAACTTTGTAATATTTTGAACATTTTTATTTTTACTAAGAATAGGATTTATTGTATCGAAACCTGCTATTCCTAATTTTAATTCTTTTACTCTATCATCTTGGTTACTTGCAGTATATTCCTCTTCTTGTTTTTTTACTTCTTCATCTTGTCTAATTATATATATAGCAATACCTAAGATTAGAATAATAAAAACCACAAAAACATATTTAATCCAATTTGATTTCATATTTCACCTCTGTACATTGAATATCATACATTAATTTTATAAAAATTTCAAGTAAATTTATGATTTCACGAAAAATTCATCTAAAAATGCAAAAACAGGCTAATTTCTAGCCTGTAATTTATCTACTTATTAACTTCTTGACTCTACAATTAGTTTTATTCCAGTTCTATCTTCTCCTTCTACTTCAACTTCTGCAAATGCTGGAATACAAACTAGGTCAACTCCTGATGGTGCTACAAATCCTCTTGCTATTGCCACCGCTTTTACTGCTTGATTTAATGCTCCTGCTCCAATTGCTTGCATCTCTGCTCTGTTTGATTCTTTTACCAATCCAGCAATTGCTCCTGCTACTGAATTTGGGTTTGATTTTGATGAAATCTTTAAAATTTCCATTTTCTTTTGCCTCCTATAATTTTATTTTTGTTGTTGCAACTTCTATGATTGTATTTTACATTATCTGGAAATAAATGTAAATAGTTTTCTAGAAATTTTTGGAAGTTTTCATCGCAGTAAAACCTCTTTTTCGACAAAAGAACTTTATAATCTAATTCTTTTTATATTTTTCACTTTATTAGTACTATTATCTACATCAAAAATAACACCATTAAGCATAGCATCTCCACCAGCAATTCTGTATCTTTCAGGAAGTGTTGTTTCAAATCTTTTTATAGAAGCTGATACATCCATACCTATAACTGATTTTTTAGGTCCTGTCATTCCTATATCTGTTATATATGCTGTTCCATTTTCTAAGATAGTTTCATCTGCTGTTTGTACATGTGTATGTGTTCCAAAAATGGCGGTTACTTTTCCATCTAAGTAATATCCAAGTGCAATTTTCTCAGCTGTTGCTTCTGCATGGAAATCTATTATTATCATATCTGTTTTATCTTTTATTTTTTCTATTATATCTTTTGCTACTAAAAATGGATTTTCAGATAAAACATTTACATCTACTCTTCCTATTAAATTTATAACTGCTATTTTTTTATCTTTACACTCATAAATATTATATCCTTTACCTGGAACTCCTTTAGGATAGTTTGCTGGTCTTAATAATTTTGGATGATTTATAAAATTAAATATATCTTTTTTACCCCAAGTGTGATTTCCCATAGTTACAGCATCTACATTTTCTTCTAATATATCATCAAAATTCTTTTTAGTTATTCCCATTCCTTCCGCTGCATTTTCACCATTTACTATTATAAAATCAATTTTTTCTTCTTCTCTTATCTTAGTAAGTTCAGACTTTAGTTTCTTAACTCCTGCTGTTCCCACTAAATCTCCTATTGCTAATATTTTCAATATAAATCCCTCTTTCTAAAAATAATTTACATATACTATGATACTATAAATTTAAAAAATAATCAAATTTAGATACTTATCAATTTTGATTTTTTTCTCCTTTTGTGCTATAATTAATATTAGGCTAAATGCTTAGAATGAAAGGAGAATTATGTAACATCGTGTTTTTCTAGTAGCAATTGCTACCTCCGGAAAAAAGATACCTATTTTATAACTTTTATAAATTTAAGGAGTTTTTATGCTAAAATGTGTTCATGTTGATCTCGTAGATCACAAAAACATTCCTGATTATTCGGGACCTGATTCAGTATATTACTTTCATGAGGATTACTCAGATGTAATGTACATGCTCTTCATGGACAGCAAAGGAAATTATTATCCATTAAGTCCACTTGTAGACCAATATGGATATAATATTACCCTTCAGCAGTGGGAAGAGAGAAGGAAAAAAACTTCTGTAGATTTCTAAATCTTTTTTAATATTTTTTAAATAGGTATCTTTCCCTTGGTTAACACCAAGGGTTTATTTTTTTATTCAAAAATCCCTTTGCACTCTTGTACAGTTCTTTCTTTTTAATTTTGCAAAATAAAAGAGAGGTTTTGAACTGTTCCCTTAAAAGTGGACAGTGAATTAAAAAGAGAGGTTCTCAGAAAGTGTTACGGTTATTGCTGTAACACTTTCTGTTTTTCTAATTGCTTTTGTTTAAATTGCATAGGTGTTAGATAACCTAATGATTTTTGTATTCTTTTATTATTATAATAATCTATGTAATTTTTTATTTCTTCTATCATATCACAATTTTTCGTGTCTATCAAAGGATTATAAAGTAGTTCACTTTTTAATGTTCCAAAAAAACTTTCCATAGGAGAGTTATCTATTGGAGTTCCTTTTCTAGACATACTTTGTATAAAATTATTTTCTTCTAATATTTTTTGAAACTGTAAATTGTTATATACACTTCCTTGGTCTGAATGAAATATTGTTCCTTCTGGTATAGATTTTTCTTTTATTTGTTCTAGCATTTTTATTACTATTGAGATAGAAGCATTATGTGCTACTACATTAGCTTCTATAACATGTGTATTTAAGTCTTTTACTGGTGAAATATATATTTTCTTTCCCTTATGTTTTATTTCTGTTATATCAGTTGCTACTTTATCAAACGGACAACTAGTATCAAAGTTTCTTTTTAAAACATTATGTTTAGGATGTGGTTCTCCTGGAGTTGTATATACTTTTTTTGATTTAATTACTGATAGTAAATTATTTTCCTTCATTAATCTATAAATTTTTTTATGATTATGTTTTATACCATAATCTTGTTCTAATGCATGAGTCATTCTATCTACACCATATCTTCCTTTATGTATTTGATATAATTCTTTTATTTTTTCTATAATAAATTCATCTTCAATATCTTTTGGCGTTTTTATATTTTTTCTTTTTAACCATTTGTAATAAGTAGAGCTCTTTATTCCAGATATTTCAAGAAGTAATGTTATGGGATATTGTGCAGAAAGTTTTAAAATTATTTCTTTTTTTTTAGAATATTTTCTCGTTCTTTTACAATTTCTTTAAGATACGCGTTTTCAGTTTCTAAATATTTAATTAGTTCTTTATCTGTCATAATTTTTCTAGGACGACCTTTTCTATTTCCTTTTGCTTTTCCACGATTTTCTCCTAAAGATTCTTTACCTTTTTCTTGATATTTCCTTGTCCATAAAGAGACCATGTATTCATTTGGAATACCATATTTTTTAGCAATTTGAACAATACCACCACTTTTACCAGATAAATAATCTTCAACTACTGTTATTTTAAATTCTTTCGAGTAAGTTTTTCTTTTTTCTCCCATAAAAATACCCCCTTAAAGTATACACTCTTTTTTATTTTGTGTCTACTTTAAGGGGTAGGGTTCATTTCCCTCTCTTTGTTTATTTAGCATAATCTGCTACTCTTGTTTCTCTAATAACATTTACTTTAATTTGTCCTGGATAATCCATTTCAGCTTCTATTCTCTTGGCAACATCCCTTGCAAGGATAGTCATTTGGTCATCAGAAATTCTATCTGGTTTAACAATAATTCTTATCTCACGACCAGCTTGTATTGCAAAAGATTTTTCAACTCCATCAAATGAATCTGCAATTTCTTCAAGATTTTGTAATCTCTTGATATATGCTTCTAGAGTTTCTCTTCTTGCTCCAGGTCTTGAAGCAGATATTGCATCTGCAGCTTGTACTAAAACTGCTTCTAATGTTTGTGGCTCAACATCTCCATGATGTGCCTCAACTGCATTTATAACTAATGGATTTTCTTTATATTTCTTAAGAATTTCAACACCTATTTCTACGTGTGTTCCTTCCATATCGTGATCTAAAGCTTTTCCTAAATCATGTAATAATCCTGCTCTTCTTGCAAGTTTAGTATCTAATCCTAATTCATCAGCCATTATTCTAGCTAAGTTTGATACTTCAATTGAGTGATTTAGTACATTTTGGCCATAACTTGTTCTGTATTTTAATTTTCCAATTAATTTTACTATATCTGGATGAAGTCCAATAACACCTGTTTCTAGAACTGCTCTTTCTCCTTCTTCCTTAATAGTATTTTCAACTTCTTCTTTGGCCTTTTCTACCATTTCCTCAATCTTAGCAGGGTGAATTCTTCCATCATCAATTAGTTTCTCTAATGCAATTTTTGCAACTTCTCTTCTTAATGGATCAAATCCTGATAATACTACTGCCTCTGGTGTATCATCAATTATTAAATCAATTCCTGTTAATGTTTCTAAGGCTTTTATGTTTCTACCCTCTCTACCAATAATTCTTCCTTTCATTTCATCATTTGGAAGAGCTACAATTGATACTGTAGTTTCTTGAGAGTGGTCTGCAGCACATTTTTGTATAGCATAGCAAAGCATTTCCTTTGCATCTCTTGTTACTGTTTCTTTAGCCTTTTGATCTTGTTCTCTTATCAATGCTGCTTTTTCTGCAACTAATTCTTTTTCCATTTCAGATAATAATCTTTGTTTTGCTTCCTCTTTAGTTAAGGATGCAATTTTTTGAAGTTCTACCATTTCTTGATCATGTAATTTTTCTAATTCTTCTTTTTGTCTGTCTAAGTCTTGTAATTGATTTTCTAAATCTCTTTCTCTTTTTTCAAAATTATCTGAACGTTTTTCTAAGTTTTCCTCTTTTTGAATTAGTCTTGCTTCTTGTTTTTGTACTTCGCCTCTTCTTTCTTTAATCTCTTGGTCTAACTCTTTACGACTTGCCATAATTTCTTCTTTAGCTTTAAAAATTTCTTCTTTTTTCAAATTTTCAGCTTCTTTTTTAGCTAAATCCACTAATCTTTTTGCTTCATTTTCTGCTCCTTGGATTTTAGACTCTGCAACTTTTTTCCTGTATGCCATTCCAATTGGTATACCAATTGCAAGTGAGATTAAGACAGCGGCGACAACGATTACAATATTCATAATCAATACACCTCTTTCTTATTTAATTTTCAATGTTCGAAGAACAAAACGAAAATCAAAGATTTCCGTTATAACACTAACATAAATTAGTGTTTTTTTTATAAAGATGTTGTTTTTAAGTTTCCACCTAAAATTTTTAGGCAACCCTTTTCTTTAAAGGTCGTTGTTCTCGACCAATACCCATCGCTATTTCTAGGTCTGGACTATAATTATAATTTTCTTACCTCTTTCTATTTTAACTTTATTCTTATAAACTGTCAAGTAATTTTAAGATTAAATTTTTCTTAAGGCGTTAATTTTAAAGAACAAAAGTGAAAATTAAAATTTTCACACTTCGCACTAATCTAAATTAGTAGCATTTTTATAAAAATGTTGTTTTTAAGTTTCCACCTAATTTTTAGGCAACCCTTTTCTTTAATGGTCGTTGTTCTCGGTCAATACCCATCGCTATTTCTAGGTCTGGACTAAAGATTTCTTTTATATACTTTCTTAAGATATTTAAACTTCCATTTATATCTGCATTTATTATCTTTCCACTATTTGTTTTAAATAAACCTCTTGTTATTCTTCTTGCCTTATTGTAGTATTTTCTATTTATTTCTTCTTTATCTATACTACTTACTCCTGATGTATATTCTTCTCCTATTTTTTCTACTTCTATTCCTTCTAGTTTTGCTTTATATTCTATTTTCTTTACTAAATTTTGTATAGGCATTTCTACAAATCTTTTATTATTTTTCATATTCTGCTTTATATTTTTAATATCTCCTATGACTATTGTACCACAAGCATTTTCTTTTGCATAATTTACTATCATTCTACTTGCTTTATGCATATATGTATTACTATAATTTCTCATTTGCTCATATAATTTATTTATCTTTTTAGTATTTTTAAAATCTTTACTTCCTGTCATCTTCATTTGTATTCCCTGTAATCTTGATATTTCTTTATTTATATAACCTATTTTTGATTTTATTCTTTCTCCTGCTATTATTAAACTATTACTATTATTCATATTTGTACACGCTGCTAGATTATCCATTCCTAAATCTATTGCCATTATATTTGAACCAATTTCTATTTCTTTTTCTTCTTTTTCGTATATTATATACATTTTACATTTTTCATCTACTATATTTCCTATCTTTATCATTTTTATGCTTTCTAAATTTACTAGCTTTTCTAATTTCTTTGGCATTAGAAAATTTAAACTCTTTACTTTAAATTTTTTCTGCATTTCTTTTGATATTGATAGCTTTATTGTTCTTCCGTCTTTCCTTATTGCATAATTTGTAAATGTTATTTGTATTCTTCCATTATTCTTATATCTTGGCATTTGTGGTTTTTCTTTTATATCTTCGTTTCCTTCTTCGTACATTTCTTTTAGTGCTAAATATGATTTATGGTCTCTTATGCAATTTAATATTATCTGCTGTAATGTATGTGAATGTAAGTATTTTGAGTGCCAATTTTCTTTTCTATAACTTTTATATATTTTGCTACTATCTTCATTTACTCTTTTTATTTTACTTACATCTACTTTTCCTTCTCTTACCTCATAATTAAATGTATTATATACTTTACTACAATGCCATTTTATTTCTTTTATTATTTTTTCTTGTGTTTCATTTAACTTTAAATTATATACAAATGTTAATCTCAAATTTTCACCTCTATTCGTTCTATTATTTATATCATACAAAACAAATTTTCGCAAGCGCTTTTGAATAAAATTTTATTTTTATACAATTTTAAAACAAATTGGTGTTTTTTCCTATACCACAAAAAAGAACCCCTCTTGCGAGGGGAAAGAAATATTTTCTTTTCTAGATTAGAGCCGATTTTTTCTTCCAGGTATTATAACAGGAATAATTCCAGACCTAGGGTTGCCTGGTGTAACTTCATAGGCACCACTTCTAAGCCATACCTTTCTAGAAATGTTCTTCTCTTCTCCTAAAAGCATTTCTCCATCTTCTGCTATAATCTCGTTCCTGTCAAAAAAACAATAAGCATAAATTGTTTTATCTTTTCTTGCAAGGTTTATAACAAAATCTTTATCTCTTTTATGCACTTCTTGAACTATATCGCTGTTGTATCCTGTCCGAAAAAGCTTGACATAGTGTTTAAGCATATTTACTCCAATCTTCTCTTTCATCGCTAAATTTATAACAATGAATACCAACTGGTGCATTGCATACACCAACTAACATAGATATATCTTAACATGTTTTACATAAGATGTCAATTTTTAGAAGTTGAAATCTCTATATTTTCTCCATCAGAAGTTACTGTAATTGTTCCATTTAAGTCTGTTCTATAAATTATGCTTCCAATATTTTGTAATTTGTTTAGAGTTTCCTCTGTAGGAAGTCCATAAGAATTTCCTTTTCCTGCCATTATTATACTATATGTAGGCTTTGTTTCATTTAAGAACTTATCTGAACTACTAGTATTTGAGCCGTGATGACCAACCTTTAATAAATCAACTTTTGGCCAATCTCTTGTTTCTTCGTTTTCAGCTTCTGCGTCTCCCATAAATAAGAATTTATTATTTCCATATTGCATAAGTAATGTTATTGATGAAAGATTTAAATTATCTTCATCTAAAATACTATCTGTCATAACCTCCAAGGTAGCATTTCCTACGGTAAATGTATCTCCTTTTTTAGGACTAGTTATAGATAATCCTTTATTTTCTATAGCATCTATTACATCTTCAAAAGTTTTAGTTGTTGTTTCAATTTTAGGCATATAAATATTAGTAATTTCTAAATCACTATTTATTACATCATCTAGACCTCCAATATGGTCTTCATGTGGATGTGTGCCTACAACATAATCTAGTTTTGTTATTCCTTTATCTTTAATAAAGTTTACAACATCTTCTCCATCTTCATTATTACCTGCATCAATTAACATAGAAGCATCATTGTTTGTAATTAATATACTATCTGCTTGCCCTACATCTATAAAATATATATTTAAATTTCCATCTACTGGCATTGAATTTGCAGTTATCTCTTGTTCTGCAGTAGTATTAGCATTATTTTCTGTTTCTAAAATCGAATTTATATTTTCATTATTTAAACCAAATATTCCTGCTATCATTAAAACAATAATTCCAATAATACTTCCAATAAACTTTTGTGTACTCTTCTTTCTTCTACTCATTTGTTTTACCCCCCCTATATTTTTATCCCTATATTTTAGTTATTCCATAAGTTTTTCATTTTATCTTTTATTCTTTCTTTAGCTTCTAATGTTTTTTCTGGATTTACAGTATATTTACCATTTATTTTATCTAAGATGTCTCCTTCTTTTACATTTTCAGGTAAATCTTCTTTTTTTACATCTAACATTTTTCCAGTGTTTCTGTCTTCTAGTACTGCAAAATCTCCTTCAAATCTATCTATTGTAAATTCTTCTATTGCATCTAATTTTTTAGCAAGTTCTACTTCATCATTAGATAGATTACTACCCTTGATATCTACACTTGTTTTAGTTTTTTCAACTGCATTTTCTAAAGTTTCTTTAATTGCTTCGCCTAGATTTTCAAAAATATCCATACAAACTCCTTTCCTTCACCTTTGTACTATTCTTTAATATCACAAATTTGGAAAAAAAGCAAATAAAAAAGGAAGGGCAAAACATGTTGTTTTTTTGCCCTTTCCTAAAAAACATTATTTTACTACTTCTACTTCTACATCTATATCTAGTTTTTCCCCATTTATATTTGTTGTAGTATATTGTTCTCTATCTTCATGATATACTATTTTATTTGCTAATGTATCGTGTTTTATTAATTCTTCATTTTTTCTTATAACTTCTTCAAGTTCAGGATTTCCTGCTACATATAAGTTAATTCTATCTAGCACTTCAAATCCTTTTTCTTTTCTCATGTTTTGTACTTTAGATAATACTTCACGTACATAGCCTTCTTCTTTTAGCTCTTTAGTAATAGTTGTTTCTAATACTACTCCAAGTTCTCCTTCTCCACTAAATGCAAAGCCTTCTTTTCCTTGCATTGTAACAAGTAAGTTTTCTGAATTTAGTCCAATTTCTGTATCATCAATTTGAATATATTCAGTATCACCTTTTTTTACCTTATTTGCTAAATCCATTTGATTTAGTTTACTAATTTCTTCTCTTATTCTTGGAATTAATTTTCCATATTCTTTTCCAAGTACTGGTAAATTTGGTTTTATTTCGAAATCAACATATTTACTCATTTCTGCACCAAATTCTATTTTCTTAACATTTAATTCGTCTTTTACAATGTCTTCATAGTATTTTGGTAATGTATCTATTGAAATTAACATTTCTGATAGTGGTTGTCTATTTTTGATGTTTACAGAGTTTCTTGCACTTCTTCCTAATTTTACTAGTTTATATGCTAAACTCATTTCTTCTTCTAGTTTTTTGTCAATCTCATTTTCATTTACTTCTGGCCATAAGCATAAGTGAACACTCTCAGGAGCTTCTTTATCTAAACCTACTACTAAGTTTTGGTAAATTTCATCTGTCATAAATGGTGTAAATGGTGCTGCTACTTTTATTAATGTTGTTAATACTCTATATAATGTTACATAAGCTCCTATTTTTTCATCATTTAATTCTTGAGCCCAAAATCTTTCTCTATTTCTACGTACATACCAATTTGATAGTTGGTCTGTAAAGTCTTCTATTAATAGTGCTGCTCCTGTTATATCATAACTATCTAATTTTTCTGCAACTTCTTTTACTAAAGTATTTAATTTAGAGATTATCCATTTATCCATTACATTTGTTAGTTTATAATCTTTATATTCTAATGGATTAAATTTATCTATTTCAGCATATAAAACATAGAATGAATATACATTCCATAATGTACTTAAGAATCCTCTTTGTGTTTCTTGTACATTTTTTATTCCTAATCTCTTTGGAAGCCATGGAGCGCTACTTGTGTAGAAGTGCCATCTTGTTGCATCTGCTCCAACTGTGTCTAATAATGTTATTGGATCTACACCATTTTTCTTTGATTTAGACATTTTTTGTCCATGTTCATCTAATACGTGTCCTAATACTATACAGTTTTTAAATGGTGACGTTCCAAATAATGCAGTTCCAACTGCCATTAATGTATAGAACCAGCCTCTTGTTTGGTCTACTGCTTCTGAAATAAAGTCTGCTGGGAAGTTATTATCAAACATTTCTTTATTTTCAAATGGATAATGCCATTGTGCAAAAGGCATTGAACCAGAATCAAACCAGCAATCTATAACTTCTTTTGCTCTCTTCATTTTCTTACCACATTTTGGACATTTTAAATATACATCATCAATATATGGTTTATGAAGTTCTATATCATCTGGGCAATCTATTGCTTTTTCTTTTAATTCTTCAATTGAACCAATACATTCTTGATGACCACAATTTTCATCTTCACAAGTCCATATTGGAAGTGGTGTTCCCCAATATCTATCTCTTGAAATTCCCCAATCTATTACATTCTCTAAGAATTTTCCAAATCTTCCTGTTTTTATTGTTTCTGGATACCAGTTTACTTTACTATTATTTTCAACTAGTTCATCTCTTAGTTTGCTCATTGCAACAAACCAACTTTCTTTTGGATAATAAAGAAGTGGTGTGTCACATCTCCAACAATGTGGATAAGAGTGAACATGTTTTTCTTTACTAAATAATTTATTTCTTTCTTGTAACCATTTACAGATATCTTCATTACAATCTCTAACAAATCTTCCTGCCCATGGTTCTACTTCTTTTACAAAGTTTCCTGATTTATCTACTAGGTTTACAAATGCTATTCCATTTTGTTTTGCAACTAGGCTATCATCTTCACCATAAGCTGGTGCTATATGAACTATTCCAGTACCATCTGTTAATGTTACATAGTCTCCATGAATTACAACAAAAGCTTTTCCATCTACTTTTGCAAATGGCATTAATTGCTCATATTTTGTTCCAAGTAATTCTTCACCTTTAAATGTTCTAACTAATTCATATGGTGTTTCTCTTAAAACTTCATCAATTAAGTCTTTTGCTAAAATGTAGTTTTCATATTTAGGTTCATCATCTGTTCCTACATTTGCTTTTACTTCTGCATATTCATATGATTTATTTACTGCTAAAGCTAAGTTTGATGGTAATGTCCATGGTGTTGTTGTCCAAGCTAAGATATAAGTATTTTCTTTATCTAATACTTTAAATTTAGCAATACAAGTTAAGTCTTTTACATCTTTATATCCTTGTGCTACTTCATGTGAAGAAAGTGCTGTTCCACATCTTGGGCAATATGGCATAACTTTATGTCCTTCATATAGAAGTCCTTTTTCCCACATTTGTTTTAAAGCCCACCATACTGACTCTATATATTCATTATGGTATGTTACATATGGATGCTCCATATCTACCCAGAAACCAACTTTGTTTGTCATTTCTTCCCACATATGAACATAAGTAAATACGCTTTCTTTACATTTCTTAACGAAGTTTTCTACTCCATATTCTTCTATTTGTTCTTTTCCAGAAATTCCTAAAGATTTTTCAATTTCAAGTTCTACTGGAAGTCCATGTGTATCCCAACCAGCTTTTCTAATTACCTTATATCCTCTCATTACTTTGTATCTTGGGATGATATCTTTTATTACCCTTGTTTCAATATGACCAACATGAGGCATTCCATTTGCTGTTGGTGGTCCATCAAAAAATGTGAAATATTCTTTTCCTTCGTTCATTGCAAAGTTTTTCTTTTCAATATCTTTTTGTTTCCACATTTCAGATACTTTTCTTTCCATTCCGACAAATCCGTCTTTAAGTTCTACTTTTTTGTACATATAAAATCCTCCTTTTAAATAATATTAATATATAAAATTTAAAAAATTAATAACAAATCCAAAAAAGAGTCTTTTCAATCCATTTAGGACGAAAAGACTCCGCGGTACCACCTAATTTAGTAAATCTATAATTTTTTTAAATACAATTCACTCTCTTAATTCCTTTTAACGCAAGGCTACGACTAAACTTACTTATTTTCAGTCTAGCAACAACTAAGGTGATAATAAATAATTTTTACTTACCAAACTCACACCTTCCATTGGCTCTCTTTAAGATATTACATTATTTATCTTGTCCTTGTTACTGTTTTTTACATTTATCGTTACTATTATACCATCTTTTTTTCATTTTGCAAGTACTTTTTTAAATTTTCTTAAGCTGACAATAAGGTATTTTCTACTTTCTTTTTCCATTCTTCTAATTCGGCTACTCTTTTTTCTGATGCTTGAACTTTTTTTATTAGTGTTTCGATTAATTGTGTAAACTTAGCATGATCTACATCATTCATAGTTGTAAGATTATCTTCTGTAACACTTTTTAGATCAAATATTTCTAAAATTCCCTCTATTAATTCATTTAAATGTTTTATATGATATTTACAATTTTCTGCTTCTTTTTCTAATCTAGAAATTTTTTCATAATTTACTTTGAAATGTTTTTCATTTTCTTTTATAATATCTTCTAATTCTTTTCGGCTTATATTTTCATCCTTATCTTCCATATCTTCTCCTTCCCTACTTATTTTATGTTTTTTAGCCATAAGTACTTTTATTTTATAAGTATATTTTAAAATTTCTTAAACAGCAAATAAACCTCCATCTATGCTCTTTTTCCATTCTTCTAGTTTTTCTATTCTTTTTGCTACATTTGTATGATTTGCTCCTAGTATTCCTAATATTTGCTTAATTTCTGTATGTTCAAGATTATTTTTTGCACTCATTTCAAAAAGTTTATCAAAGTTTACATGCATATAATTTTCCATATCATCAAATTTTTTTGATATGCTTTTGTCCATTCTATCAAAAGTATCCATTATTCCAAGTTTATTATTTTCTATTTTTCCTACTAAATTATTAATACTTTGTGTATTTTCTTTTGTTGCTTTTTCTAAATCAATTATTTTTTTACTATTTCCTCTTGTAACTTCTTCTAATTTTGATATTTTTTTGCTATTATTATTTGTCGCCACTTCTAATTTTTCTATTTTTCTAGTATTTTCCTTAGTTACCTCTTCTAAATTAATTATTCTTTCTGTATTTTCTTTGGTTATTTCTTCTAAATTAATTATTCTTTCTGTATTTTCTTTGGTTACTTCTTCTAAGTCACTTACCCTAGCATCTAAACCATTTACTTGAGTTTTTAAATCAAAAATTGCTTTAGTATTTTCCTCAGTTGCTTTTTCTAAACTATCTACTTTAGTATTTAATTTAGAAATTGCTTCTATGTTTACCTTAGTTGCACTTTCCAAGTTAGTAAGTCTTTCATTATTGGCTTCCCAACGTTTATCATTTTCCTCCCAACGCTTATTTTCTTCTGTTCTAAATTCTCTTAATTCTTTTAGAATTGTGTTTACTACTTCATCTTGCATATTTTTGCCTCCTTTTAAAATATTTTTTACTTTTCTAATGCCTCTACTCTTTCGGTCAAGTTCCAAACTTTTAAAATTAGGTTGCCTATTAACTGTTCTTTATCAAAATCTTTAATAAAATCCCAATCATATATTTCATTTTCTTCTTGTGTTTCTTTTAATTCTTCTATTGTTCTTTCTAAATTTTCAGTTTTTCCTTTTATATTAAACATTTGGGCAGTATTTTCAGCAATTACGCTTTTTAGATTATCTGTTTTTCCTTCTAATGCACCTATTTTTCTTCTTAATCCTAACACCGCATCAGAATTTTCTTTTATTTCTTTTTCTAAATTAGAAAGAGCTTTTATATTTTGCTTGCAACGTATTTCTTCTTCCATTCTAAAATCTCTTAACTCTTTTAGAATTGTGTTTACTACTTCACCTTGCATTTTTTATTCACCTCTTTTACAAAAAAGTTTTAAAATTCTCCCTATTTCTTATAATCAGTATTTAACCACAAAGTTATATAAAAGTCAACAAAAAAAGAACAAAAAAGTCAATTTTTTTGTTCTTTAAATGTATTATTTACTAATAAGTTACACTAATCTTTGTGTCTCTTTTGCTATCATCAATTCTTCGTTTGTAGGTACCACATATACTGTAACTTTAGAACTTGGTTTAGAAATTATTTTTTCTTCTCCTCTCATATTGTTTGCATCTACATCTATTTCTACTCCCATAAATGCAAGTTTTTCACAAATACCTTTTCTTATATTAATTTGGTTTTCTCCAATTCCTCCTGTAAATATAATGTAATCTACTCCATTCATTGCAGCCGCATATTTTGCAACATAACCTGCAATAGAATATTCAAAACTTTCGATTGCAATTTTTGCTCTTTCATTTCCTTCATTAGATGCTTGTTCTATTACTCTAAAATCTGGTGCTAATCCTGAAATTCCCATTACTCCTGATTTTTTATTTAATATATTTTCCATCTCATCTGCTGAGATATTTTCTTTTTTCATAATATATGTTAATACAGATGGATCCAAATCTCCACTTCTAGTTACCATTGGAATACCACCTAGTGGTGTTAATCCCATACTTGTATCAAAAGATTTTCCTTGTTTTATAGCACATATACTTGCGCCTTGTCCTAAGTGACAAGAAACTATTTTTAATTTTGTTACATCTTTTCCTTCTATTTCTGCTAATCTTTGTGATACATACATATGTGATGTACCATGTGCTCCATATTTTCTTATTCCATATTTTTTATAATATTCATATGGTATTGGATATATGTAATTTTCTTTTGGCATTGTTTGATGGAATGTTGTATCAAATACTGCTACCATTGGTTTACCTGGCATAACTTTTTGGCATGCTTCCATTCCAAGTGCTGCTGCTGGATTATGTAATGGTGCAAATTCTCCACATTTTTTTATATCTTCAATTACTTTATCATCAATAACTGCTGAATCCTTAAATATTTCTCCTCCATGGACTACTCTATGTCCTATTGCTTCTATTTCATCTAAGCTATCTATTACTTTATATTCTGGATTTGTAAGTTGTGCTAAAGTAAATTCAATTGCTTCTTTATGGTCATAAGCAGGTTTCTTTATTTCTACTTTCTTTCCTAATGCTTTATGTGTAATAAAAGCTTCTTCTTCTCCTATTCTTTCATATTTTCCAGAAGCTAAAACTTCTTCTGTTTCCATGTTAATTAGTTGGTATTTTAATGATGAACTACCACAGTTTAATACTAATATTTTCAATTTAATCTTCCTTTCTTTTCCTTATTTTTTAATTCTTAATTTTTTCTTATGTTATGCTTTTATATATTAAAAAATTTAATAACAAATTATTTATTTAATAATCCCAAAGTTTCTTTTGCTATCATTAGCTCTTCATTTGTTGGAACTACATAAACAACAACTTTTGAGTCTTCACTTGATACTTTTGCCTCTATCCCTTTTACCTTTTGATTTTTTTCTTTATCTAATTTTACACCAAAGAATTTTAATCCTTCACATATAGCTTCTCTAGAGTCTTGTCCTTTTTCTCCAACTCCTGCTGTAAATGTTAAAACATCTATTCCTCCCATTGCTACTATGCATTTTGCTACATAAGATGCTACTGTATTATGGAATATTTTTAAAGCAAGTTTTGCATGGCGACCTCCAGCGTTTGCCTCAGCTTCTATATCTCTAAAATCCATAGATACTCTAGATATTCCGTATGCCCCTGATTCTTTATTTAAAATACTTTCTGCTTCTTCTGGTGATAAATCTAATTTATTCATCATATATGTTACAACAGAAGGATCTAAATCTCCACTTCTGGTTCCCATAACAATTCCACCAAGTGGTGTTAATCCCATACTTGTTTCTACTGATTTATCATTTTGAATAGCACATACACTTGCTCCTTGTCCTAAATGGCAATTTACTATTTTTAAATCTTTTATATCTTTTTTAAGCAGTTCAGCAACTCTCTCTGCTACATATTGATGAGACGTCCCATGAAATCCATATTTTCTAATACCATATTTTTCATAATACTCATATGGTATTGGATACACATATCGTTCTTTTGGTAGTGTTTGGTGAAATGCTGTATCAAATACCGCTACCATTTTCATATTAGGGACAACTTTCCTGCAAGCTTCCATACCAAGTACAGCTGCCGGATTATGTAATGGTGCTAAATCACTTACGTTTCTTATTTCTTCTATTACTTCATCTGTAATTATAACTGGTTCAGAGAATTTCTCTCCACCATGAACTACTCTATGACCAATTCCAGCAAGTTCATCTAAGCTTTTTAGTACACCATAATGTTCATTTGTTAATCTATCTAAAACAAACTCAATTGCTTCTTCATGATTTTTTGCTTCACGTTCAAATTTGTGTTTAACTCCATTTACTTTGTGTGTTACAAATGATTTTGTTTGTCCTATTCTTTCAAAATTTCCTTTTACTAATGTTTTTTCTGTTTCCATATCAATTACTTGATATTTTAATGATGAGCTACCTGAGTTTAAAACTAATACTTTCATATTTGCTCCTTTCTTGAGACAAAAAGACCCATTTTCTTATGTCTCATCTTGTGCTTGCACTGCTGTTATTGCTATTACTCCTGCAATGTCTTTACTTGAGCATCCTCTTGATAAATCATTTACTGGCCTTGCTATTCCTTGGCAAAGTGGTCCATATGCTTCTGCTTTTCCTAATCTTTGTACTAATTTATATCCAATGTTTCCTGCATCTAAGTTAGGAAATACAAGTACATTTGCTTCTCCTTTTACAGGACTATCTGGTGCTTTAGACTTTGCAATCTCTGGTATAATTGCAGCATCTAATTGTAATTCTCCATCTACTATTAAGTCTGGAGCTTTTTCTTTTACTAATTTTGTTGCATTTATCATCTTTTCAGTTAACTCTGATTTTGCACTTCCATGAGTTGAATATGATAGCATTGCAACTTTTGGCTCTTTACCAACTAACTGATGGAAGCTTTTACTTGATGATATTGCTATTTCTGATAACTGTTCTTCATTTGGATTTTCATTTAAACCACTATCTGCAAATATAAATGTTCCATTTTCTCCATAATCACAATCTGGTACCACCATTACAAAAAATGCTGATACTAATTTTGTTCCTGGTTTTGTTTTTAATATTTGAAGTGCTGGTCTTAATGTATCTGATGTTGAGTGTACTGCTCCTGATACTAAACCATCAGCCCCACTTTTTTCGTCTTTAAGCATTAACATTCCATAATATGTAGGGTCTTTTACTAATTCTTTTGCTTGTTCTTCTGTCATCCCTTTATGTTTTCTTAAATTATATAGTAATTCTACATATTCATCATATTTTTTTGACTTTACAGGATCTATTATTTCTACTCCTGAAATATCTATATTATTTTCTTTTGCTTTTTCTAATACTTTTTCTTTATTTCCTATTAATATTACTTTTGCATATTTTTCATCTAGAACCATTCTTGTTGCTTCTAGAGTTCTAATATCTTCTGCTTCTGGTAATACTATTGTTTTTATGTCTTTTTTTGCTCTGTCTTTTATTTCTTCTATAAATGACATTTAAAATTCCTCCTAACTTTTATTTTACAAAATAACTACTCTCATTTTTCTTTTTATTTTTTAACAGTAATTATTCCTTCCACATTATATAGGAACAATCAAAAAAGCACAAGAGTTTTTTACAAATCTTGTGCTAAATAACAAAAATTATACTAAAGCTTTTATATCCTCATCTTGTTTTAATTCTTCTGATATAAAATGATATGACCTTTTGTCTTGCTTTACTGCAATTAAGGCTAATTCCTTATCATTTCTTAATCTATCTGATGCATATTTTATTATTATTCCTTTATTTTCTACTGCTGCTTTTACAACTTCCCTATCATCCCTTAGCTCTTCACTTGCAAAATATAGAGCTTGTCCATATGTTCTACAACTATCTAATATAACCTCTTTGTCTGCTCTTAGTTTTTCTGATGCATAACATATTGTCCAAGGTGCTCCTTTTACTCCTTTTAATATTACTTCTTTATCATTTTTTAACATACTACTTGCAAACTCTAGACTTTCTGGGTCTTGGTCTAATGCTGTCATTACTACTTCTTTATCGTTTTGTAGTTCTGGTGATGCTAAATCTAAAAACTTACCATTTTCTGCTACTGCTTTTAATATAAATTCTCTATTATTACTATTTTCTTTTACTTCATCCTCTGTCATAATATAGCCTCCTAAAAATAAATAAATTAAACAAACTATATAATAAAAAATATAAATAATAATTAATAATAAAATAACTATTTTAATTTAGCAATTAAAGCTTTTATTTTTATTCCTTGTTCTGAAAACATTTTCTCATGTTCTGTTTCAATATTTTTCTCAAAAATAGGCTCACTATGTAAATCATAAGTTTTAGAAACTATTTCAAAACCACTTTCATCAAAATAAAGTAAACTACTTTCAAATAAGCCATCATCATCTGTTTTAAAATAGATTTCTCCACCAGAAACTAGAAATTCTTTATATTTTTCTAGTTGTCTTGTATGTGTTAATCTTTTCTTTCTATGTTTTCCTTTTGGCCAAGGGTTACAAAAGTTTATATATATTCTTTGAACTTTATCTTCTTTATCTAATATTAAATTTATTCTTTCTATATCAAATCTTGTAAGTATTACATTTCCAATATCCAAATTTGCTTCTTTATAAGTTTGTTCTACATTTCTTTTAGCTAATCCAAGCATTGCATCTACCAAGTCTATTGCTAAATAATTCACTCCCAAGTTTTCAACTGCAAGCTGTGATATAAATGTTCCTTTTCCACAACCTAATTCTAACATAAATGGTAAATCAGGATTTTCAAAATGCTCTTTCCATTTACCTTTCCATTTTTCTGGTTCATCTTCATAAAATTTACTTGCTTCTAATTCTGGTCTTGCCCATTTTTTATATCTTATTCTCATTTTTACCTCCATTTGGGATGTTTCCTTTGTGCCAAAATGTCGCAAATTGGACACATCTTTAAGTATTTTAACAAATTAATATAAATATTTCAAGTTGATAAGTTTACTCTTCAGAAAATTTCAGAATTTTTATTTTCATATAGCCTTTATGAAAATAGTTAATTTTTTTAATCAATAAAAAATCTCCAAAAAAACAAAAAGGTCAAGGAAATAATAACTTCCTTGACTTCTAATTTT